>NZ_JAHXOP010000001.1:606430-909645 GCF_023147855.1 Streptococcus halitosis | reverse complement strand
TTCACTAACACTTATAAAGCCGCTTCAACAAGCGCGACAATCAAGGCTAAGAAAGTCTTGAATGGTAAAGAGCTTGTGGCAGACGCTTATACTTTCGAATTGAAAGAAAAAGATGCGGTTGTAGCAGAAGCTAAGAATACTGCTTCAGGCGAAGTTGTCTTCAACGTCAACTACACAGAAGCAGGAGAGCACACTTACACTATTACTGAGAAATCAGGAACAGAAGCAGGTGTGACCTACTCAACAGAATCTTACACAGTTAAAGTGACTGTAGCAGATAACGGTCAAGGTCAATTGGTTGCGACTGTAGAAAATGCGGATGCAGAACGTGTCTTCACTAACACTTATAAAGCCGCTTCAACAAGCGCGACAATCAAGGCTAAGAAAGTCTTGAATGGTAAAGAGCTTGTGGCAGACGCTTATACTTTCGAATTGAAAGAAAAAGATGCGGTTGTAGCAGAAGCTAAGAATACTGCTTCAGGCGAAGTTGTCTTCAACGTCAACTACACAGAAGCAGGAGAGCACACTTACACTATTACTGAGAAATCAGGAACAGAAGCAGGTGTGACCTACTCAACAGAATCTTACACAGTTAAAGTAACTGTAGCAGATAACGGTCAAGGTCAATTGGTTGCGACTGTAGAAAATGCGGATGCAGAACGTGTCTTCACTAACACTTATAAAGAACCAGCTCCAACAGCTACATCAGCAACACTTGAGTTTACGAAAGAATTGACTGGTCGTACTTTGGTTGATGGTGAATTCCAATTTGAATTGTATGAAGGTACAAACAAACTTGATACAAAAACAAACCAAGCTGGAAAAGTAACATTTAATGCAATCAACTATAATGCAGAAGGTGTTCATACTTATACTGTAAAAGAAGTGAATGCCGGAGCAACTGGTATTACTTATGACACAGAAAAGACTGCAGTGGTAACAGTAACCAAAGATGCAGCAACAAATGCCTTGAAGGCAACTGTTGAATACTCAGCAGGTAGTGTCTTCACGAATAGCTTTAAAGCACCAGCGGTAGAAGCTACGATTGAAGCAACTAAGAAACTTGAAGGTAAAGAACTTGCGGCTGATGCTTATACTTTCGAATTGAAAGAAAATGGTGCAGTTGTAGCAGAAGCTAAGAACACTGCCGAAGGTAAAGTAGCCTTTGTTCGTTCATTCGAAGAAGCAGGTACTCACACTTATACCTTGGTTGAAAAAGTTGGTACTGAAGAGGGTATTGAATACGATAAGACTGAGCATACTGTAACAGTAACAGTAGTTGCGGATGGTCAAGGTCTCTTGACTGCGACTGTCTCATATGCAGATGGTAAAGCAGTTGTATTTACAAATAAATACACTGTTCCAAACCCAACACCGGATCCAGCGCCAACACCGGATCCAGCGCCAACACCAGATCCAGCGCCAACGCCAGATCCAGCACCAACGCCAGATCCAGCACCAACGCCAGATCCAGCGCCAACGCCAGATCCAGCACCAACGTCAGATCCAACACCAAATCCAAACCCAACACCGGATCCAGATCCAAATAAACCAGGAGAAAAAGAGGAACCAAACCCAACATCTCCAGCTACGGAGACTAAAGGTAAAGCTGAACTTCCAAAAACAGGTGAAGCAACATCTATCTTCTCAGCAATTGGATTTGTAGTCTTGGCATTGAGTGGACTGGTATTCTTCGTAAAACGTAAAGCTTAAGCTTTCGTAGAAGAAACATGAAACTTGGTAAGTGAGAATTCTACTTCTCTCTTAAACCTGATAGAGAAAGTCTCTAGAAAATTCGTTTTCTAGGGGCTTTTTTGTACTTCAAAATAATTTTTTTAAAATAGTCAAATTTGGTCAAAAAGTTATTGACTTTTACTGACCAAAGTGGTATAGTAGAAACATAAGGAAAATGACTTCCTTAGAAAACTTCATTTTCAATGATTCTATTTCTTGAAAATGTACGATAGATACCCTAGAAAGGGGTGAGGCCTATGTTAAATCTAACAGACTTTGAAAAGAAAATGATAAAAGGCTTATTTAAAAAAGAAAAACCAGAAATTATACGTAGAGTAGCTAGATAGCTAGTCTAAATTTTTTAAAACAAAGGTCAAAGATAGTCAATATCAGAGATTGCATCTAATTAAGAATAAACGAGGTAAAGAATATGAACAACAACTTTAATAACTTTAACAACATGGATGATTTATTTAACCAATTGATGGGTGGCATGCGAGGATACAGTTCTGAGAACCGTCGCTACTTGATTAATGGACGAGAAGTGACACCTGAGGAATTCGCTCACTATCGTGCAACTGGTCAATTACCAGGAAATGCAGAATCTGAGGTGCAAATGCAACAACACGCTTCAGGTATGAAACAAGACGGTGTCCTTGCTAAGCTAGGTCGTAACTTGACAGCAGAAGCTCGTGAGGGCAAGTTGGATCCTGTTATCGGACGAAACAAGGAAATTCAAGAAACAGCTGAAATCCTCTCACGTCGTACGAAAAATAATCCTGTTCTAGTCGGAGATGCAGGTGTTGGTAAGACAGCCGTTGTCGAAGGTCTAGCACAAGCCATTGTGAACGGAGATGTTCCAGCTGCTATTAAGAACAAGGAAATTATTTCTATTGATATCTCAGGTCTTGAGGCTGGTACTCAATACCGTGGTAGCTTTGAAGAAAATGTTCAAAACTTAGTCAATGAAGTAAAAGAAGCAGGAAATATTATCCTCTTCTTTGATGAAATTCACCAAATTCTCGGTGCTGGTAGCACTGGTGGAGACAGCGGATCTAAAGGGCTTGCAGATATTCTCAAACCAGCTCTCTCTCGAGGTGAGTTGACCGTTATTGGGGCAACGACTCAAGACGAATACCGTAACACCATCTTGAAAAATGCAGCTCTTGCTCGTCGTTTCAACGAAGTGAAGGTCAATGCTCCTTCAGCAGAGGATACCTTTAAAATCCTTCAAGGGATTCGTGATCTCTATCAACAACACCACAATGTCATTTTGTCAGACGAAGTCTTGAAAGCAGCAGTTGATTATTCTGTCCAATACATTCCTCAACGTAGCTTGCCAGATAAGGCTATCGACCTTGTCGATGTAACGGCTGCTCACTTGGCAGCTCAACATCCTGTAACAGATGTGCATGCTGTTGAACGTGAAATTGAGGCAGAAAAAGACAAGCAAGAAAAAGCAGTTGAGGCAGAAGACTTTGAAGCAGCTCTTAATGCCAAAACACGCATTGCAGAATTGGAGAAAAAAATCGAAAACCACACAGAAGACATGAAAGTGACTGCAAGTGTCAACGATGTGGCTGAATCTGTGGAACGAATGACAGGTATTCCAGTGTCACAAATGGGAGCATCAGACATCGAACGTTTGAAAGATATGGCTCATCGCTTGGAACACAAGGTTATTGGCCAAGATAAGGCGGTAGAAGCTGTCGCTCGTGCCATCCGTCGTAACCGTGCTGGTTTTGATGAAGGCAATCGCCCAATCGGTAGCTTCCTCTTTGTAGGGCCTACTGGGGTTGGTAAGACAGAACTTGCTAAGCAATTGGCGCTCGATATGTTTGGAACTAAGGACGCTATCATTCGTTTGGATATGTCCGAATATAGTGACCGTACAGCTGTTTCTAAGTTAATCGGTACAACAGCAGGTTATGTGGGTTATGATGACAATAGCAATACTTTGACAGAACGTGTTCGTCGTAATCCTTACTCTATCATTCTCTTGGACGAAATTGAAAAGGCTGATCCTCAAGTAATCACCCTTCTCCTCCAAGTCTTGGATGATGGTCGTTTGACTGATGGTCAAGGAAATACCGTGAACTTCAAGAACACTGTCATTATCGCAACATCAAATGCTGGATTTGGCTATGAAGCCAACTTGACAGAAGATGCAGATAAACCAGAATTAATGGATCGTTTGAAACCATACTTCCGTCCAGAATTCCTCAATCGCTTTAACGCAGTTATCGAGTTCTCACACTTGAATAAGGAAGACCTTTCTAAGATTGTGGACTTGATGTTGGCTGAAGTCAACCAAACCTTGGCTAAGAAAGACATTGATTTGGAAGTTAGTCAAGCAGCTAAGGACTTTATCACAGAAGAAGGCTATGATGAAGTTATGGGTGTTCGTCCACTCCGTCGCGTGGTGGAACAACAAATCCGTGATAAGGTGACGGACTTCCACTTGGATCATCTAGATGCCAAACATCTGGAAGCAGATATGGAAGATGGCGTTTTGATTATTCGTGAAAAAGCCTAACTCAAGATTTTGAGAATAAAAAAAAGAAGGAACTAGCTAAAAAGCTGGTTCCTTTTTGTGTTTAGATGACATGACGCTCAAAGGCATCATCTGAGATTCCTTGTTCCAGGATGAGTTTCGCCCATTCTTTAGCAGAAAAGAGGCTGTGGTCCTTGTAGTTTCCGCAAGATTCGATGGTTGTTCCAGGGACATCTTCCCAAGTAGTGGTTTCAGCGATTTCCTTGAGCGAATCCTTGATAACGGCTGCAATTTCAGCACTGGTATGGCGTCCCCACATAATCATGTGGAAGCCTGTGCGGCAGCCAAATGGTGAGCAGTCAATCATGCCGTCAATGCGGGTACGGATAAGTTTTGCCAAGAGGTGTTCGATAGTGTGAAGGCCAGCAGTAGGGATAGAGTCTTCGTTTGGCTGCACCAAGCGAATATCAAAGTTGGAGATGATATCTCCCTTTGGCCCTGTTTCTTCCCCAATCAAGCGAACATAGGGTGCTTTAACGATAGTGTGGTCAAGCTCAAAACTTTCAACAATAACTTCTTTTGACATGGTAAATCCTTTCAGTTTTCTTCTTTCATTATATCATAAAGCCTACTCTTGATGGAGTTTGATAAATAACTTTTTGAGACTAGAATGATAATAAAGTCTCTATACATAAACCTCAGAATTATAAAAAAGAATGGAGTAAAGGAAAAGAAAAACTGAGTTCTTTCTAATGAAGCTAGAGCGACTTTTGAAAAGTGGATCAACTTTTTCTGAAATTTCTGTTTAATCTCTGAACTAATTCTGAACTAGATTGGGTATACTGGAGAAAATAAAGATAAAGGAGTTCAGTATGGAACATATGGTGAAAATAGAAGGCGTCTGCAAAAAGCATGGCAGCAAGCAGATTTTAGAAGATATTTCTTTTACAGCTAGAAGCGGTCGGATTACAGCTTTTCTAGGCCCAAATGGTGCAGGAAAAAGTTCGACCTTGAGGATTCTCTTGGGATTAGATTGGGCGACAGCAGGGACTGCAACTTTTGATGGGCAAACCTATCAATCAATGACCTATCCGCTCAGAACGGTAGGTGCAGCCTTTGATGGCATTGGCGGTCTGCCAAATCGAAAGGTCTATGACCACTTGAGGATTATTGCAGCAAGTAATGCTATTCCCAAGTCTCGGATCGATGAGGTTTTGGAGATGACTGGAATCGCTCATAAGAGGAAGGACCTCTTGTCAAGCCTGTCTCTGGGGGAAGGTCAACGCTTGGGTTTGGCAGCAGCTTTGCTGGGTGATCCTCAGTTTCTTATATTAGATGAGCCGACTAATGGGCTGGATCCAAGTGGGATTAAGTGGTTTAGAAAGTTCATCCGTCAGCAGGCTGATTTAGGGAAAACGGTACTTCTATCTTCCCATATCCTATCAGAGGTGCAAATGGTGACAGATGATGTAGTCTTGATTCATCATGGGCGAATTATTGAGCAGGGACGATTGGAAGAGGTGCTGCAAGATTCAGATAGTCTAGAAGATCTCTTCTTTGATTTGACAGAGGAGGTTTAAGATGAAAGAAACGATGTCCTTATTGCATTCAGAATGGTTGAAAATTCGCTCAACCAAGGCTTTCAAAGTGAGTATGGCCCTCATGCTGCTATTGGTGCCTGTCGTATCCTGGCTGGAGGGTCGACAGTATTTGTCTATTGGCTTGGATGCTACGCCTGAGACGGTTCCCAGTCTGATAAACGCCATTGATCCGCTGGAATATCTAGGTCTCAACGGGGCTTCTATGGCGGTCATGGTTTTGGTCATTTTAGCTGGAATTTTGGGAGCTATGGAATTTCAGTCTCATAGCTTGAGAACCAGTCTCTTGACCTGTAATAACCGCCTGAAGTTGCTTGTGGGGAAACTCATGACCTTTACTTGCTTTTCTCTTGCCACTAGCTTTTTATCAATCTACTTTAGTTATATGGTCATGCATCTCGCTTTAGGAAAGGAAGGACTTGATACGATTCTGCTCAATCAGGCAGCTTGGAGTTTGATTTTGTGGAAAACCTTATCTCTGACCTTATTGGGAATCCTTTCGTTTTTGTTAGGTTTATTGGCTCGGACCATGCTAGTTCCTCTGCTTTTTCTCGTACCCCAAATCTATAATTTAGGAAACTACCTAGCTGCTCACACGAGTTGGGGAGCTTATTTGCCACAGCCGGCAGGAGAGTTGTTTGCTGCAACGCCAACTTCCCAATATGCTAACAATCCCTTGCAAGGGCTGTTGATACTTGGTGCATGGTTGCTAGTCATCGGCGGCATGGCTTCTCTGCGCTTTTTGAAGACGGATTTAGGAGGGCGATACTGATGATAAAAGCTCTGCTTAGAAGTGAATGGATTAAGTTCCGTTCTTACTATCTCGCTCTTGGTGCAGCCTTGGTGGTTCTGGTAGTCGTTCCTTTTTTCCTGATGAATCTTAACTATAGTCAGACAGCAGTTGGTCAGACGAAGGCTCTGAGCGAGGTTTTGCATGCTCTCTATCTGGCGCAGCCTGTCATCGTCATCTTCACTTCTCTCTATTTTGCCCAAGAGTTTGTCAAGTCTGGGATGCGAACGAATTTTCTAACCGTATCAAATAGAAAGGCTTGGTTGGCTGGGAAATTCCTTTTTCTGGACTTGCTGCTCTTGGTTCTCTACAGTGTCATGATAGGCAGTTGTTTCCTTGTTATGCTGGCTCGTTTTGACCTAAGCTTTAGCTGGTCCTTACTAGGGAAATTTCTTTATTACAGCTCTTTTGGTCTTCTCAGCAATATTTTTCTGGCTTTTTTAACTGCCGGCCTCGCTTTGCTCTTTCAATCTTGGGTTGTGCCGGTGTCGGTGCTCTTTCCTCTCTTGATTGGTCTCAGCCGTTTATTGGCAACGTTCATCAAGGAGGCAAAGTACCTGCCCGATCTGGCTACCCTAAATCTTTTTGAGTATGAAGGGCTTCAGCAGTCAATAGATCTCTCAGGGCTGGGGATACAGCTTTTATGGTTAGCTTTGGTTTGGAGCTCTGCCATATTTTTAACCTTGAAACGAGATGTTCGCTAGAGGTATGCTATAATGGAACTCATGAGACAGTATCGTATTTTGGTAGTTGATGACGACCGGAGCATTTTGAAGCTGGTGAAAAACGTCCTAGAGCTAGATGCTTATGATGTGACGACGCTTGATCGGATAGAAGACCTAGAGCTGACGCATTTTGTCGGATATGACTTGATTCTGCTGGATGTGATGATGGAGCCTGTTAACGGTTTTGAGCTGTGTTCCTACATTCGTCCTCATCTTTCGTGTCCGATTATCTTTTTGACGGCTAAGGAGTTAGAGGCGGACAAAGTGGAAGGACTCTTTCGCGGAGCAGATGACTATATTGTCAAGCCTTTTGGAACCAAAGAATTGCTGGCGCGTGTCAGAGCTCATCTTCGGCGGGAGGAAAGACGTGAGGAGCGATATTCTGAAATTGCTTCTTGTCAATTTTATCCAGAGCGCTATGAAGTTGCCTATTTTGGTAAAGTCTTGAAATTTTCAGAGCGAGAGTTTAAGTTGTTGCATTTACTAGCTAGCAATCCCAAGCAGACCTTTTCAGCTGAACGTCTTCATACCTTGCTTTATCCAGAAAGCTCAGAAACACAGCTTCGCTCCATCTCAGAATACGTATATCAGATTCGCCAAAAATGTAAACAAGAAGGGTTGCAAGCAATCGCAACAGTGAGAGGAGTAGGCTATAGATGGCAATTAGAACCCGAAATTTCAAAAGCCTAGTCTGGACAACCAGTTTAAAGATCGTCTTTTTCCATGTTTTGATTTTTGTACTTATAGGTTATCAATTTAGGCAAGGAAGTGATCACGTTCTTTTCACCTTGTTCTTTTGGGCAGGGAGCTTGCTGCTGATTACTTTTTATCATATTTTGAAATTGCTCCGAAAAATCGACAGGGAAATAAAAATGCTAACGAGCGAGAAGCTTCTAGAAGAAAATCAAAGCCAGCTTTTTCGGATTGAGGAAATGCTAGAAGTCTATAGCGATTTACGGAGCAGCCACCAAGAAAATGCTCGTCTTCTAGAAAAAGAGCAGCAGCATAATCAGGAGTTGATTTTACAGCTATCAGCGACATCGCACGATTTGAAAACGCCCCTAACTGTGATTAAGGGTAATGCTGAGCTCTTGGAAATGGCGCAGTTAGGCCAGCCACAGGCAGACTATGCTGCTGAGATTTTGCAGGCTAGTTACAAGATGGAAGAATATTGTGCCTCTTTGATTGATTACGCTAAGGCTTTTCAGATTGATTCTAATCAGTTCAGTCAGCTTTCCTTAGAGGACTTTTTGGCCTATCTCCAGGACGATTGGGCACTGTTCAGCAAACAGGAAAGCTATCGTTTTTCTCTCCAAGAAGATTGTGAGCTTAGTCTGATTTTATCAATTCATTTGGGTTATCTCAAGCGAGCTTTGCTCAATATTTTACTGAATGCGCTTGAACATGCTAATCAGGACCAAAAGGAAGTGAAGCTGACGGTATCAGTGCAGCAGGATCAGTTGGTTTTTGCTATCTGGAACAACGGCCCTTCGTTTTCAGAGGAGATGCTGCTGGGAGCGGAACGGCTCTTTTACCAGAGTGACCAAAGCCGCAATTCAGCTAATCCCCATCATGGTATCGGCTTAGCCTTTTCTAAGCAGGTAGCTCTCTTGCATGGTGGCCGTCTGACCCTGCTCAATCCAGATCAAGGAGGAGCCTCTGTCGAGTTGACAATTTCATTAAAATAAATGAGGATGGAAGATTATAAAAACGCATAATACCAAGTGTCCAAAAGACTTGATATTATGCGTTTGATTTTTTTATTATGTAAAGATTTACTGGATTTTTCTCTCAAATTGAGTTTTTGTCTAGCCTTGTTTATTTACTTACGATACAGGCGATCGTATTGGTAGTATGGGTCAAAGGTTACGTTGATGCCTAGCTTGCGAAGGACATTCTTGTCTTCATCGGTCAAGATGATGGTTGAGTGGGCTTCGCTTCCTTTGAGGTTCCCAAGTTCTTCCATGGCACGCGCAGCATCTGGATTTTCCATAGCTGTGATGGCTAGCGCAATCAAAATTTCATTTGAGTGGAGGCGAGGATTGCGGCTACCTAGATGATCGATTTTAAGACCTTGAATTGGCTTGACGACTTCAGGCTCGATTAGTTTCACTTCCTTAGCGATATCAGCTGATTTTTTGATGGCATTGATTAAGGCGGCAGCTGTAGGACCAAAGAGTTCAGAGTTTTTACCAGTCACGACTTCCCCGCTTGGCAATTCAAGGGCTAGGGCAGGACCACCAGTTTCTTCTGCTTTTTGGCGTGCAGCAACAGCAACCTTACGGTCTGCAGGAGTGATACCGAGGTCGTTCATGAGCAGTTCAATTTTCTTGACAGCAGTTTCTCCGACTTTTTCAGCTTTAAAATCAAGTACAGTCTGATAGTAGCGACGGATGATTTCTTGTTTTGAAGCTTCGATAGCAGATTCATTATCAGTAATAGCGAAGCCAACCATGTTGACACCCATGTCTGTTGGTGAAGCGTATGGAGATTCACCGAGAATGCGTTCCAACATACGTTTGAGCACTGGGAAGATTTCGATATCACGGTTGTAATTGACAGTAGTTTCTCCGTAAGTTTGAAGATGGAAGGGGTCAATCATGTTGACATCATCAAGGTCTGCGGTTGCAGCCTCGTAGGCCAAGTTGACCGGATGATGAAGGGGAAGATTCCAAACTGGGAAGGTTTCAAACTTAGCGTAACCAGACTTGATGCCATTGAGTTGGTCGTGGTACATGTTTGACATACAAGTGGCCAATTTTCCAGAACCAGGTCCAGGAGCGGTTACGACAATCAAGTTGCGACTGGTTTTGATGTAGTCGTTTTTCCCCATACCTTCTGGAGAAATGATGTGGTCCATATCGGTCGGATATCCTTTGATTGGATAATGAAGATAAGAATCAATCCCATTTTTCTCAAGTTGATTGCGGAAGACATCTGCAGCGGGTTGACCAGCATACTGTGTGATGACAACGGAACCAACAAAAATTCCCAGCTCATTGAATTTGTCAATCAAACGAAGAACTTCTTGGTCATAAGAAATGCCTAGGTCGCCACGCGCTTTAGAATGCTCGATATTGCTAGCATTAATAGCAATCACAACCTCAACCTGCTCTTTCAATTCTTGCAAGAGCTTGATTTTATTGTCAGGCTCATAACCAGGAAGAACACGAGCAGCGTGGAAATCTTCTAACATTTTACCACCAAACTCCAAGTAGAGCTTGCCGTCAAATTGATTAATGCGCTCCAAGATATGGTCGCGTTGTAAATTCAAATATTGTTCAGAACTAAAAGCTTGTTTTTCCATTTTTTTACCTCTGACCTCTATTATAATAAAAAATTGGAAGTTAGGAAACTATGGAGTTAAAAAAGGAATCAAAAAGATTAGGCAAACGCTTGCATAAAATTTTAAAAAGCGCTATCATAGATGATAGATTATTAAAATATTGAGGTAAACAGATGCAAGAAAAATGGTGGCACAATGCCGTAGTCTATCAAGTCTATCCAAAGAGTTTCATGGACAGTAACGGAGATGGAATTGGCGATTTGCCAGGAATTACTAGTAAGTTAGACTACCTAGCTAAGTTAGGAATTACAGCGATTTGGCTTTCTCCCGTTTATGACAGTCCTATGGATGATAATGGCTATGATATTGCTGATTATCAAGCAATTGCAGCTATTTTCGGGAACATGGAGGATATGGATGAACTGATCGCAGAAGCTAAGAAGCGTGGTATCCGTATCATCATGGACTTGGTGGTCAATCATACTTCAGATGAGCATGCTTGGTTTGTAGAGGCCTGTGAAAATCCTGATAGCCCT
This sequence comes from Streptococcus halitosis, assembly GCF_023147855.1. Lineage (GTDB taxonomy): Bacteria > Bacillota > Bacilli > Lactobacillales > Streptococcaceae > Streptococcus > Streptococcus halitosis_B. The sequence goes on along the minus strand of NZ_JAHXOP010000001.1, from coordinate 898,482 downwards.
GAGCGAGACTACTATATCTGGCGGGATGAGCCCAATGATTTGGAGTCTATCTTTAGCGGATCTGCTTGGGAATACGATGAAAAGTCAGGTCAATACTATCTTCACTTTTTCAGTAAGAAACAGCCCGATCTCAACTGGGAGAATGAAAAACTTCGCCAGAAAATTTATGAGATGATGAACTTCTGGATTGACAAAGGCATTGGTGGTTTCCGTATGGATGTTATTGACATGATCGGTAAGATTCCTGATGAGAAGGTAGTCAATAACGGGCCTATGCTCCATCCCTATCTCAAGGAAATGAACCGAGCGACCTTTGGGGATAAAGATCTCTTGACAGTAGGAGAAACTTGGGGAGCAACGCCAGAAATTGCCAAGCTTTACTCTGATCCAAAGGGCCAAGAATTGTCTATGGTCTTCCAATTTGAACATATTTGTCTTCAGTATCAGGAAGGTCAACCTAAATGGCACTATCAAAAAGAGTTGAATATCACTAAGTTAAAAGAGATTTTCAATAAATGGCAGACAGAATTAGGAGTTGAGGACGGCTGGAATTCCCTCTTCTGGAACAACCATGATCTTCCTCGTATCGTCTCTATCTGGGGGAATGACCAAGAATACCGTGAAAAATCTGCCAAAGCCTTTGCGATTTTGCTTCATTTGATGAGAGGGACACCTTATATTTACCAAGGTGAGGAGATTGGGATGACCAACTATCCGTTTGAAACACTGGATCAAGTAGAAGATATTGAATCCCTCAACTATGCGCATGAAGCTCTTGAGAAAGGTGTTCCGATAGAAGAAATCATGGACAGTATCCGTGTCATTGGTCGCGACAATGCCCGTACTCCGATGCAATGGGATGAAAGCAAAAATGCTGGTTTCTCAACAGGTCAACCTTGGTTGGCGGTTAATCCAAACTATCAAGCCATCAACGTTCAAGAAGCACTGGCAAATCCAGATTCTATTTTCTATACCTATGAAAAACTCGTTCAAATCCGTAAGGAGAACAGCTGGTTGATTCGAGCTGATTTTGAATTGCTTGATACGGATGATAAGGTCTTTGCCTATATCCGTAAGGACGGTGATCGTCGCTTCCTAGTCGTGGCTAATTTGTCCAATGAAAAACAAAACTTTTCAGTAGAAGAAAAAGTTAAATCGGTCTTGATTGAAAACACTGTGACTCAAGAAGTACTTGAAAAACAGGTCTTGGCTCCATGGGATGCCTTCTGTGTGGAACTGACTAACTAAAATGAGCAAACCTCAAGCTTTTGAAGCTTGAGGTTCTTTTACTAAAAAAATATGTAGAAAAGTCTTTAAAAATATTTGTTAGAATTTTCTAAAAAATCTGTCGAAAGCCCTTGCTTTTATGAAAAAATAGGGTATAATGGTGAAAATACTATCTTAAAGGAGATTACTTATGAGATCGAAAAAGTGGCTCTTAGGAGCAGGTGCCGTCCTGAGCACAGTCCTTCTTTTAACTGCTTGTGGGCAAAGTGAAAAGAAGGCTGATGCACCCAAGACATTCTCTTATGTCTATGCTATGGATCCATCATCTTTGGACTACAGTGTGACGAGCAAGAGTTCAACTTCTGATGTTATAGCGAACGTTGTCGATGGCCTTTTGGAAAATGATAAATACGGGAACTTGATTCCGTCGCTTGCAGAAGACTGGTCTGTTTCTAAAGATGGCTTGACCTATACCTACAAACTTCGTAAGGGTGTAAAATGGTATACTTCTGATGGAGAAGAATACGCTGAAGTTAAGGCCAAAGACTTTGTTACTGGGCTTAAACATGCTGCTGACGGGAAATCAGATGGTCTTGCTTTGATTCAAGATTCTATCAAAGGATTAGCTGCCTACATCAGTGGAGAAAGCAATGACTTTTCTACAGTAGGAGTCAAGGCTGTTGACGATTACACGGTAGAATATACGCTCAACAAGCCAGAAAGTTTCTGGAACTCTAAAGTCACAACTGCGACCATGCTTCCAGTAAATGAAGAGTTTTTGAATTCTAAAGGGGGCGACTACGGTGCGCCAACTCCATCAAGCATCCTTTATAACGGTCCTTATTTCTTGAAATCATTGACTTCAAAATCAGCCATTGAATATGAAAAGAATCCAAATTACTGGGATAAGGACAATGTTAAGATTGACAATGTCAAATTAACTTTCTACGATGGATCTGACCAAGAATCTTTGATTCGTAGCTTTACACAAGGTGCCTATACAACAGCTCGTCTCTTCCCAACAAGCTCAAACTTTGAGTCAACTAAAAAAGAGTATGGCGATAAGATTGTTTACAGTCCACAAGAAGCGACAAGCTACTATCTTACTGTTAACGTAAACCGTCAATCTTACAATAAAACAGCCAAAACAGACGAAACTCAAAAAACATCAACGAAAGAAGCTCTTCTCAACAAGAACTTCCGCCAGGCGCTGAACTTTGCTCTTGACCGTCATTCTTATACTGCTCAGTTGAATGGTGAAGAAGGTGCAGACAAGATTATCCGTAACAGCCTAGTGCCTCATGACTACGTTCAAGTGGGCGAAAAAACCTTTGGAGAGTTGGCGCAGGCAGAGCTCGTTTCATATGGAGACCAGTGGAAAGATGTAGCCCTTACAGATGGCAAGGATACGATTTACAGCCCTGAAAAAGCCAAGGCAGCCTTTGCTAAAGCTAAGGAAGAATTGCAGGGCAAAGGGGTTACCTTCCCAATTCATTTGGATATCCCGGTTGAACAAACAGATGTAATCGCCGTTCAGCAAACTAACTCACTCAAGCAGTCTATCGAATCATCACTTGGTACTGAAAATGTCATTGTCGATGTCCTTCAAATGACTGATAATGAAAAAATGAGCATTACGTCTCAAGCCAAGGTTCCATCCCAAAAAGACTATGACTTGAACGGAACTGGTTGGGGCCCTGATTATCAAGACCCAGCTACCTACCTCAACATTCTTGATGCCAAGAAGGGTTCTGCCCTTAAACACTTGGGTATCACTCGTGGAAAAGATCCAGAAGTGATGGCTCAAGTTGGACTGGACGAATACAAGAAACTCTTGGATGATGCTGCAGCTGAAACCAGCGACCTCAACAAACGCTATGAAAAATACGCTAAAGCTCAAGCTTGGGTGTCTGATAGCTCACTCTTAATCCCAGTTGCTTCTTCAGGTGGTTCTCCAACTGTTAGCCGAACTGTACCATTCACAAAAGCATACTCTCAAGTCGGAATCAAGGGAGACCCATTTGTGTTCAAAGGATTGGAGTTGCAAAATGATGTTGTGACTGCAAAAGAATACGAAGAAGCCTTCAAGAAATGGCAACAAGAAAAAATCGAAACAAATGCCAAATACCAAAAAGAACTTGAAAAACATGTCAAGTAATCTATAAACAGAAAAGGGAAGTTGCAGGAAACTGTGCTTCCTTTTTTTGTTTTGAGACACCAGTTGTCATAAAAGCAGTAACTTTACATTTTTGAATAAATTTGATAAAATATGGTTATGTTATAAAACGTAACATTCGTGAGTGATTGAGGAGTAGATGATGAAAATGAAAAAAAGACTAATCGGGACAGGTCTTGTTTTAGCGACAGGTATTTTGCTTTCGGCGTGTGGACAGTTCAACACAAATACTAGCACTTATTCATCAACATTTAGTGCGAATCCAACAACTTTTAACTATCTTCTAGATTATTATGCAGATAATACTGCCGTTATTACCAATCTCGTAGATGGTTTGCTAGAAAATGATAGCTATGGCAACCTAACGCCAGCTCTAGCTGAGGATTGGTCTGTTTCAGCAGATGGTTTGACCTATACCTACAAGCTTAGAAAAGATGCAAAGTGGTATACGGCTGATGGTGAGGAATATGCTTCAGTCAAGGCTCAGGATTTTGTCACTGGGATCAAATATGCCGCTGACAACAAGGGGCAAGCCATGGATCTGATCCAAAATTCAATCAAGGGATTGAATGACTATGTGACGGGTGTGACCAATGACTTTTCGACTGTTGGTGTCAAAGCCTTGGATGATTACACAGTCGAGTACACTTTGACTCGACCAGAACCGTATTGGAATTCAAAGACAACCAATAGTATCCTTTTTCCAGTCAACGAAGAGTTCTTGAAATCAAAGGATAAAGATTTCGGTACCTTGACGCCAGACAGCATCCTTTATAATGGTCCATATTTGTTAAAAGATTTCACATCAAAATCTTCGATCGAGTATGTGAAGAATCCACACTATTATGACCATGATAAAGTGACCATTGAAAAAGTTAAGTTAGCCTACTTTGATGGGTCAGATCAGGAGATGACGATTCGAAACTTTGAAAGTGGTGCCTACTCACTTGCGGGAGTCTATCCAAATAGTTCGAACTATACTAAGACAAAAGAAAAATACCAAGACAATATCGTTTATAGCTTACAAGACAAGACATCTTGGTACTTTAACTTTAACGTCAACCGTAAGACCTATAATCATACTGCTAAAACAACGGACGAACAAAAGAAATCAACTCAAACAGCTATTTTAAATAAAAACTTCCGTCAGGCTATCAACTTTGGTATTGATCGAACAGCCTACTCTGCTCAATCTAATGGTGAAGAAGCAGCAAGCAAGACCCTTCGTAATACTCTAGTTCCACCAACATTTGTCCAGGTGGGAGATAAGACCTTTGGAGAAGTAACAGCTTCTAAGCTTGTGAACTACGGGACTGAGTGGTCAGGCATCAATTTGGTAGACGCTCAAGATGCCTACTTTAACAAGGAAAAGGCCCAAGCAAAATTTGCAGAAGCTAAAAAGGAATTGGAAGCCCAAGGCGTGACTTTCCCAATTCATTTGGATGTTCCTGTTGATCAGACGAATAAAAATGCGGTTTCTGGTATGAACTCGGTTAAACAAACCCTTGAAACAGTACTAGGTTCTGACAATATCGTCATTGATGTTCAACAGCTTTCTACAGATGACTTTGGAAATGTTGCCTTCCTAGCACCAAATCCAGCAGCTCGTGACTACGACCTAAACTTTGATGGTTGGGTTGGTGATTACCAGGATCCATCAACTTATCTAGACCCCTTCAATGCTGAAACCGGCTTCTATCTCAAGATTTTTGGTCTTGACGCCAAGGAAGACCAAGAGCTCATTAAAAGTCTAGGTCTAGATACCTATACACAACTCCTGAAAGAAGCAGATGCCGAGAACAAAGATGTCGCTAAACGTTATGAAAAATACGCTGAAGCTCAAGCTTGGATGATTGACAATTCTCTAGTCATGTCTGCTATGTCAAATGGTGGTACAGCCTCTGTAACTAAAGTAACTCCGTTTACACGTGCCTACTCCCTAGTAGGTATCAAGGGTGACGGAAATAATTACAAGTACATGAGATTGCAAAAAGATCCTGTTACCAAGAAACAATTTGATGAAGCCAAGGCTAAGTGGGAAGCAGAAAGTAAAAAGGCTATTGAAAAGAGCCAGAAAGAGTTTGAAAATCATATCAAATAAAAACAGAAATGGGCCCCATAATAAGGGGCCTTGTTTTTGTTTGATCAAGGATTCCGTTAATAGAAGTCATAAATTCAAAATATAGCTAAGAAAAAATGAATGAAAACGCTGATATTAGCAGGAATGGATGGAATTTCTTTCATGATTGTGATATAATAATTATAATTATTAACGTGTATAGGGGATTACCATGAGTAGACGTTCAAAGAGAAATCGTTCAGGAAATGTGAAGCGAAGTATTAATATAGCTTTATTAGCCATTTATTTATTATTGAGTGGCTCTTTGTTGTTCTTGATTTTTAGACATAATATCCTAGCCTTTAGGCATCTCAATATCTTAGCTACTGTTCTAGTTTTGCTATCTGCTATCGTAGCTCTACTTTTGATAGTATATAAGAAAGCCGAAAAGTTCACGATTTTCTTTTTGGTACTTGCGGTGTTGACTAGTTCGGTTTCGCTATTTGCTCTGCACCAATTTGTGGGCTTGACTAATCACATCAATGCGACATCAAACTACTCAGAGTATTCGATGAGTGTTGTGGTTTTAAAAGATAGTGAAATCAACAACGTTACCCAGTTAGATAGTGTGACAGGTCCGACTGAAACGGATAATGACAATATCCAAAAATTGATAGCGGATATTAAGACGACTCAGAGCAAAGACTTGGCGGTTGAACAAAGTGCATCTTACCTAGCAGCCTATAAGAGCTTGATTTCAGGTGATGCGAAAGCGATTGTCTTGAACAGTGTCTTTGAAAATATCATTGAAGCAGAGTATCCAGATTATGCTTCGAAGATTAAGAAAATCTATACGAAAAAACTAACCAAGGATGTTGCGGCACCAAAGGTATCTAAGAATCAATCCTTTAATATTTATATCAGTGGTATTGATACCTACGGACCTATCAGTTCAGTTTCTCGTTCAGACGTCAACATCTTGATGACTGTGAACCGAGATACTAAGAAAATCCTTCTCACCACAACACCTCGAGATTCTTATGTTCCGATCGCGGACGGAGGAAATAATCAAAAGGATAAATTGACTCACGCGGGAATTTATGGAGTAGACTCATCAATTCATACCTTGGAAAACCTATATGGAGTTGATATTAACTACTATGTTCGTTTGAATTTTACCTCTTTCTTGAAATTGATTGACCTTCTAGGTGGTGTGGATGTTTATAATGACCAAGATTTCACTTCTTTGCATGGGCAGTACCATTTTCCTGTTGGGAATGTCCATCTAGACTCGGAACAAGCCCTTGGTTTTGTCCGCGAACGCTACTCTCTAGCGGATGGAGACCGCGACCGCGGTCGGAACCAGCAAAAAGTTATTGTTGCCATTATTCAGAAGCTAACCTCGACAGAGGCTTTAAAGAATTATGACAACATTATTCAAGGATTGCAAGATTCTCTTCAAACCAATATGCCTTTGGAAACCATGATGGACTTGGTTAATACACAGTTGGATAGTGGTGGTCAGTATAAGGTTAATTCCCAAGACTTAAAAGGAACTGGTAGAACGGATCTTCCATCCTACGCTATGCCAGATAGCAACCTCTATATGATGGAAATTGATGAAAGTAGCTTGGCTACAGCCAAGGCAGCTATCAAAGATGTGATGGAGGGGAAGTAGCATGATAGACATCCATTCACACATTGTTTTTGATGTGGATGATGGTCCAAAGTCGATAGAGGAGAGTAAAAACCTTTTAAGAGAAGCCTATAGTCAAGGGGTCAGGACCATTGTTTCCACCTCTCATCGTCGGAAAGGGATGTTTGAGACACCAGAAGAGAAAATAGCAACTAACTTTTTGAAAGTTCGCGAAATGGCCAAGGAGGTGGCAGATGATCTTGTCATCGCCTATGGCGCAGAAATATACTATACGCCAGATGTTGTTGAAAAATTGGAAAAGAAATTGATTCCAACCCTCAATGATAGTCACTATGCTTTGATTGAGTTTAGCATGAATACACCCTATCGAGATATACATAAAGGACTGAGCAATATTCTCATGTTAGGGATTACACCAGTTGTTGCCCATATTGAGCGTTATGATGCTCTAGAAAATAATGAAAAGCGAGTTCAGGAACTGATTGATATGGGGTGCTATACCCAGGTCAATAGTTCTCATGTTTTGAAACCAAAACTCTTTGGAGAAACCTACAAATTCATGAAAAAGAGAGCTCAGTATTTCTTGGAACGTGATCTAGTTCACGTCATCGCTAGTGATATGCATAACTTGGATCGCAGACCACCTCATATGGAAGAAGCCTATGATATCATTGCTAAAAAGTATGGTGAAGATAAGGCGAAGGAACTCTTCAAAGATAACCCACGAAAAATAATAATGGATCAATTGATTTAGGAGAAACAATGAAAGAACAAAATATGATGGAAATTGATGTATTTCAATTACTTAAAATCCTTTGGAAACGGAAAGTTCTAATTGCACTGGTAGCAATCGTAACTGGGGTAGTAGCCTTTGCCTACAGTAGCTTTATCGTAAAACCTGAATATACTAGTACGACACGTATCTATGTAGTTAATCGTAATCAGGGAGATAAGCCTGGATTGACAAACCAAGATTTGCAAGCAGGATCTTACTTGGTTAAAGACTATCGCGAAATTATTCTATCACAAGACGTTTTGGAGAAGGTCGCAACGGATTTGAAACTGGATCTTCCTTCAAAAGGTTTGGCTAGTAAAATCAAGGTGACCGTACCGGCTGATACACGTATCGTATCGATCTCTGTTACAGATCGTGCGCCTGAAGAAGCAAGTCGCATCGCCAACTCATTGAGAGAGGTTGCAGCTCAAAAGATTATAAGTGTTACACGGGTTTCGGATGTGACGACACTTGAAGAGGCTCGCTCAGCAACCTCACCATCTTCACCAAACATTCGTCGTAATACCATGATTGGATTTCTCGCTGGAGCGGTTGTGATGATTGTCGCGGTTCTCCTTATTGAACTCCTAGATACACGTGTTAAACGACCAGAAGACGTTGAAGATGTTATGCAAATTGCACTATTGGGAGTAGTTCCAAATTTGGATAAATTGAAATAGGAGAGAAAAATGCCAACGTTAGAAATTGCACAAAAAAAATTAGATTTGGCAAGAAAAGCAGAGGAGTATTACAATGCGCTTCGTACCAATATACAATTGAGTGGAAATAACTTAAAAGTTATTTCAATTACATCAGTAAAACCAGGGGAAGGGAAGTCAACTACTTCTACTAATATTGCTTGGGCCTTTGCGCGTGCTGGATATAAGACGCTTTTAATTGATGCCGATATTCGTAATTCTGTCATGTCAGGTGTTTTTAAATCACGTGAAAAGATTACGGGATTAACAGAATTCTTATCAGGGACAACAGATTTATCACAAGGGTTATGTGATACGAATGTTGAAAATTTGTTTGTCATTCAAGCTGGTTCCGTTTCTCCAAATCCAACAGCTTTGTTGCAAAGTGAGAATTTTAAGACTATGCTTGACACTTTGCGCAAGTACTTCGATTACATCATTGTGGACACTGCTCCTATCGGGGTTGTGATCGATGCGGCTATCATCACTCAGAAATGTGATGCTTCGATTTTGGTGACTGCAGCTGGTGAAACAAATCGACGTGATATCCAAAAAGCCAAAGAACAATTGGAACAAACAAGTAAACCATTCTTAGGGATTGTATTAAATAAATTGAATACCTCGGTTGAAAAATATGGATCATATGGAGCTTATGGCTCTTACGGGAAAAAATAAGAGATAGCTTAGGGAAGATATTATGGAAGAAAAAGGATTGAAGATTACTTTGGCGGTAATCCAGAGTTTTCTTGTCATTGTATTAGCTTATTTACTTAGTTTTGTAAGAGAAACAGAGATTGTGAACACCTCTGTTATCATCTTGTTCATTCTGCATTTTGTTGTTTTTAACATTAGTAATTATGAGCGTGATTTTTTTAAAAGGGGTTATTTATCTGAGTTTATCAGCACTACAAAATATATCGTTTTCTTTGCTTTAGCCATCAGTATTTCAAACTTCTTTTTAGAAGATCGTTTTAGTATCTCTAGACGAGGCATGATTTATTTTTTGACAATACATTCTATTTTGTTGTATTTGTTGAATCTGTGCATTAAACGCTATAGGAGACGTATCTTTCCAAATTTCAAGGGGAGTAAAAAGATATTCTTGATAACAGCTACTTCCAGAGTTGAGAAAGTTGTAGATAGACTGATAGAGTCGGGAGATATTTTTTGGGAATTGGTGGCGGTCAGTGTTTTGGATCAGCCTAATTTTCAGCATGCATCCGTAACCGTTGTACCTGCAGAGAGCATCTTAGATTTTGCTACCCATGAAGTTGTTGATGAAGTTTTTATCAATTTACCAAGTGAAGAGTATGACATCGGGGAGTTTATCTCTCTTTTTGAAACAATGGGAATTGATGTGACAGTTAATCTGAATGCTTTCAATAACTATCTAGGTAGCGATAAAAAGATTCGCGGAATGGCAGGCTTGAATGTCATTACATTTTCTACAAAATTTTATAAGACAAGCCACGTCATTGCTAAACGTTTCATTGATATCATAGGCTCGATTATCGGACTACTTATTTGTGGATTGGTGAGTATTGTTTTGGTTCCGGTGATTCGAAAAGATGGCGGACCCGCTATTTTTTCTCAAACTCGTATCGGAAAAAATGGTCGACATTTTACTTTTTATAAATTTAGATCTATGTGCGTGGATGCTGAGAAAAGGAAACAAGAGCTCCTTGCACAAAATGCCATGCAAGGTGGTATGTTTAAAGTCGATGATGATCCTCGTATAACAAAGATAGGGAGATTTATCCGTAAGACCAGTCTAGATGAACTCCCTCAGTTTTGGAATGTTTTAATGGGAGATATGAGTTTGGTTGGGACACGTCCCCCAACAGTTGATGAGTATGAAAAATATACTCCTGAACAAAAACGTCGTCTTAGTTTTAAGCCAGGAATTACTGGTCTATGGCAGGTGAGTGGACGTAGTAAAATCACGGACTTTGATGATGTTGTCAAGCTGGACGTGGCCTACATTGATGATTGGACCATCTGGAAAGATATCGAAATATTGTTAAAGACCGTCAAAGTGGTATTTATGAGAGAAGGGGCGAAGTGATTTGTGCCCTCAGCCTGTTAGGAGAGAAATGAAACAATCAGTTTATATTATTGGTTCAAAGGGGATTCCTGCTAAGTATGGAGGATTTGAAACCTTTGTTGAAAAATTAACCGAATATCAAAAAGACAGCAACATACAGTACTATGTTGCTTGTATGCGTGAAAATTCAGCTAAATCTGGCATCACGGATGACCAGTTTGAGCATAATGGAGCCATTTGTTTCAACATTGATGTACCTAATATTGGACCGGCTCGTGCCATCGCTTACGATATTGCAGCAGTCAACAAGGCTATTGAATTGGCTAAGAAGAACAAGGACGAAGCTCCCATTTTTTACGTTCTAGCTTGTCGCATTGGCCCTTTTATTTCTGGGCTTAAGAAAAAAATTCGTGCAATCGGAGGCCGTTTGCTGGTAAATCCTGATGGTCATGAATGGTTGCGAGCAAAGTGGAGTTTACCAGTTCGTAAGTATTGGAAATTTTCAGAGCAGCTCATGGTCAAACATGCAGATTTACTGGTCTGTGACAGTAAAAACATTGAAAAATATATCCAAGAGGATTATAAGCAGTACCAACCAAAGACCACCTATATTGCCTATGGAACGGATACTACTCCTTCAATCCTGAAAGCAGAAGATGCCAAGGTTCGGAACTGGTATCAGGAAAAAGGAGTTAGCGAAAATGGCTATTATCTAGTAGTGGGACGATTCGTTCCTGAAAACAACTACGAAGCCATGATTCGTGAATTTATCAAGTCCAAGTCCAAAAAGGACTTTGTTCTCATCACAAATGTGGAGCAGAATAAATTTTACGATCAGTTGTTACAAGATACTGGTTTTGATAAAGATCCTAGGGTCAAATTTGTCGGGACTGTCTATGACCAAGAGTTGCTCAAGTACATTCGTGAGCATGCCTTTGCCTATTTCCATGGACATGAGGTTGGAGGAACCAACCCTTCTCTACTGGAAGCTCTAGCATCTACAAAACTGAATTTGTTGCTAGATGTTGGTTTTAACCGTGAGGTTGGTGAAGACGGGGCCATTTATTGGAAAAAAGATGAGTTGGCTCGTGTCATTGAGGAAGTAGAAGGATTTGATCAGGCAGCAATAACTGACTTGGATTTCAAGTCAAGCCAAAGAATCCTCTCAGCTTTCACATGGGAAAAGATTGTGTCAGATTATGAAGAAGTGTTTAAAGGATAGGGAATGAAACGGATTTTATACTTGCATGTTGGTGCAGAAATGTATGGAGCAGATAAGGTTTTACTGGAATTGATCAAAGGATTGGATTCCAAAGAATTTGAAGCTCACGTCATCTTGCCAAATGACGGTGTTTTAGTCGAGGCTTTGCGCCAAGTTGGGGCTCAGGTCAGCGTGTTGGATTATCCGATTCTACGTAGAAAATACTTTAATCCTAAAGGCATTGCCGACTATATTCGCTCTTATAATTTCTATGCTAAGCAAATCGCCCTCTATGCTCGAGAACACAGTATAGATATGGTTCACAATAATACAGCGGCTGTTTTGGAGGGCATCTATTTGAAACGCAAGCTCAAGCTGCCTTTGATTTGGCATGTTCATGAGATTATCGTCAAACCCAAAGCTATTTCTGACTTTATCAATATGCTCATGGGACGATATGCAGACAAGATTGTGACGGTGTCCCAAGCGGTCGCTAATCATATCAAGCAGTCTCCCTTTATCAAAGATAGCCAAGTGGAAGTGATTTATAACGGTGTCGATAATGCTGTCTATTATCCAATGGATGCGTCTTCTATTCGTGAAAAATTTGACATTGCGCAAGATGCACTTGTGATTGGCATGATTGGTCGGGTCAATGCTATCAAAGGACAAAATGATTTCATAGAAGCAGTCGAGCCACTTTTGGAAAATAATGAGCAAGCGGTGGCTTTCCTAGCTGGAGGTGTTTTTCCTGGTGAAGAATGGCGCTTAGAAGAACTAGATAAGAGAATAGCTTCTTCATCTGTTGTGTCACAAATTCATCGTATTGATTACTACGATAAGACTTCTGAACTTTATAATATGTTTGATATCTTTGTCTTACCAAGTATAAAACCTGATTCCCTACCTACAGTAGTCCTAGAAGCCATGGCTTGTTCAAAACCAGTTGTTGGTTATAACAATGGGGGAATAGCTGAAATGGTAGTAGATGACAAAAGTGGTTGCTTAGTCAAACCAAATCGTCCTCAAGAACTTTCTAATGCCATTTCTCTCTTACTAGATAGTTCTGAAAAAAGAGAAAAATTTGGGCGAGTAGGATATCAGAGACAAAAAGAGCTGTTTTCTTTGGAGAGTTACATCAAGAACTTTTCGGAGTTGTATAAAACAGATAGAAAAGATTAGTTATGAATAAAATAGATTTTGTTGTGACTTGGGTTGATGGGAATGATCCTGTGTGGCAAGAAAAAAAATCAAGCTATGATGGCTCGGTTAATACTTCTAAACAGAGTATGAATTCAGTCAAGGCTTACCGAGAATGGGGGACCTTTAAATATTGGTTTAGAGGGGTAGAAAAGTTTGCCCCTTGGGTCAATAAGGTCTATCTTGTGACTGACCAGCAAAAGCCAAGCTGGTTAGATATAAATAGTGAAAAATTGGTGTTGGTAGATCATACAGAGATTATCTGTAATGACTACCTGCCAGTTTTTTCTGCCAATCCTATCGAAAGTAACATCCATCGAATCCCTGGTCTCTCAGAGCATTTTGTTTTTTTTAATGACGATATGTATTTGACAGCTCCAGTCGAGCCGACAGATTTTTTCTCAGAGGATGGTTTACCCAAATATAATACGGCTCTTTCACCGATTATTCCTGAGCGATATGGAACGGGGAATTTTCAGATAAATGACATGGAGATTGTCACTAGCTATTTCAGTCGAAATGAAATTTTGAAGAATGGCCAATTCTTTGATCCAAAGCAGGGATTAAAAAGTATCGTTAAGTCGCTACTATACAGAAATAGTCAGTTTATCTGTGGTTTCTGGGAGAGTCATCTGCCCTATCCTCTACTAAGATCAACGATGAACTTGGTATGGGAAAAGGAAAAAGCTGTCTTGGAAAGAACCTCGGCTAGTCGCTTTAGAAATCCTTCTGATACCAATGTTTGGCTCTTTAAGTATTGGCAGATTGCCAGTGGTAAATACGCTATCGGAAATCCTAAGTTGGGAGGACTCTTTTCTTTGGATAATGCCGGACCAGATTTTTGGAAGATACTAAATTCTGGCAAATACCAAATTATGTGTATCAATGATGGATTTAACATTCAAGACGAGGAGCAGGTGATGACAGACTTTATCAAGGCTATGGATCAACTGCTTCCAGATAGAAGCTCATTTGAGATTTAAACTGTAAAACTAAGTAAGAGAAAGAAAAGAAAATATGATTTCGGTAATTGTGCCTGTTTATAATGTGGAGGACTACCTTCATTATGCCATGGAGAGTTTGGAACATCAGACTTACAAGAATATGGAAGTCCTCTTGATTGATGACGGCTCGAGTGATGGCTCAGGACACTTGTGTGACCAGTATGCCCAGCAATATGATTGGGTGACTAGCTACCATAAGGTCAACGGTGGCTTGTCTGATGCTCGGAACTATGGGGTCTTGAAAGCCAAGGGCGACTGGATTACTTTCCTAGATCCAGACGACTATCTGGAACCCTGTGCCTTGGAACTGCTAGCAGAGCTACAAAGTCGTACCCAAGCAGATATGGTGAGTGGCAAAGTAGAGCCAACAGCTCACTATCATCGTTTTCAAAATTTTCACTTGGATCAGCTTGATTTAGACCAAGTTAAGGTCTATGACAAGGCAAAGGCTCTGACTGAGATGCTTTATGGAGACCTTGTAACGGTCTCTGCTTGTGGGAAACTCTATCGGAAAGAACTTCTTGAGAAAGCTCCCTTCCCCAAGGGGCGCATCTACGAAGACCTCTATGTTATCAGTGAGCATCTCAATCAAGCCCAATCCGTGGCTTTGTACCATCTTCCGATTTACCATTATTACCATAGACCTGGTAGCATTACTGCCTCGGCTTTCACGCCTAAACAATACGAGTTTTATGAAGCAATCGATCATTTAAAAGAGGTTGTGAATGCAACCTATCCTGAGAGTTCAGAACTCCAAGAAGCCATTATTTCTCGCTTCTTTACAGGAAGTCTTCTTATCTTTACGATGATTCATGATGGAAATCCAGCAGAGTTTAAGCGACTTCAGGAGAAGATGAGGCCCTATTTGCCTATTGTTTTGAAGAATGCTAGAGTTAGTAAGAAACGTAAGATTCTCTATGTTTTGATTAGTAGGTATCCACGGCTCTATTATCAATTTAAAAAGTTAAAAAAATCCTAAGTAAGAGTTAGAGATGAAAGAAGAAAAGGAAAAAGAAAATGTTAAAGTTAGAACGTGATAAATTGCTAATTGCAGCAGTTTTAATAGTGGTTGTCTCCATAGATATGATCAATACGTCTATGTTAGCTCCTGTTTTACCTAATATTCCTAATGTAGTTCCTTTTTTTGCGGTCCTGTTACTTGCTATGCGATTTGCTTATATTCATCACTACTCTATAAGCTATCTCATCTTTGCACCAATTCTTCTTTTTGCTGGGGGCATGGTTTACTATAAGACTGGGAACCTTAATGCATTGATGTATATGTTTCTGCTTGTCTTTCTTTACAAGGCTGAGATGGAAAGTGTACTTAAAATATACTCTGTTGTAGCCTTGTTTTTTATTGTATTGATAGTGCTCTTGGCCGTGATTGGTGCTATTCCAAACTTGCAATTTGTCCAATCACGATCTGCGGGAGTCGTTGTTCGAAATTCATTTGGCTTTATTTATCCAACTGATTTTGCTTCTCACTGTTTTTATCTATATACAGCTATATCGTATATCTTTAGAAAGAAATTCATTATTTTACGGACTGCCTTAGGATTTGGTCTGGCTTATTTCATTATTCGATATTGCGATGCGAGGCTTAATGCCGCTTCTATTACTGTAATGGCGCTCATTTTTCTGTACTTTTATTTCCAAAATGATAAACAGCGACGGCTTTTTGCTTTACTTCCTTTATCGGCTGGTATAGCGTCTTCAGTAATGATTTATCTCTCTTCTAAATTTACCTGGTCTCATCCAATGTATGTGGCTCTAAACAATTTTTTTAGTATGAGATTACACCTAGGACATGAGGCACTAAAAAAATATGCAGTGCAGTGGTTTGGAATTCGGGGCATATCATTTGTCGGTTATGGGGGGCGTACAGAATCCGTTTTGAGCTACGACTATGTAGACTCTTCCTACGTTCAGATGCTCTTTACCTATGGGATGATTCCAGTTCTCTTATTGGTCGTGTTATACATAGTTAGGTCTTGGTCACTTTATCGCAAAAAGAATTATTTGCTATTGACGGCCTTATCCTTAATAACAGTCAACTGTATGTTTGAGGCCTTCTGGGTTCGCCCGTCTTATAATATTTTTATGTTTACTCTATTTGCAACCTTGCCAGTTATTGAATTTGAATCGAAGAAATCTACAACGAGGAACTCCTTGTGAAAGTATTAAAAAATTATTTATATAATCTTTCTTATCAGCTGTTAGTAATCGTTTTACCAGTCATTACTACACCCTATATTACTCGGGTTTTCTCATCCAATGACTTAGGTTACTATGGGTACTACAACTCAATAGTAACTTACTTTATACTCTTAGCGACACTTGGGGTGGCCAATTATGGGACCAAGGAGATTTCAGGACATCGAAACAATGTTCAGAAAACCTTCTGGGGCATTTACAGTTTACAAGTCCTTTCAACCTGTTTAGCGGTTACGCTTTATATAGTTGTCTGCTTGCTTGTGCCGTCGATGAACAATCCAATTGCCTATATACTTGGCTTTAGTTTGCTGTCTCGTGGTTTTGATATTTCTTGGCTTTTTCAAGGGTTAGAAGATTTCAAAAAAATCACAGCTCGTAACACAATGGTCAAACTTCTAGGTGTTGTTTCGATTTTCCTCTTTATCAAGAAACCATCCGACTTATATTTGTATATCATCCTCTTGGTTGCCTATGATCTATTAGGGCAGTTGAGTATGTGGCTTCCTGCTCGCGAACACATTCGTAAGCCACATCTGGATATAGCCTATGCCAAAGAGCATATCAAGCCAGTCATTCTCTTGTTTCTGCCACAGATTGCCATTTCGCTCTACATCACGCTAGATCGCACTATGTTAGGTGCCTTGTCTTCAACTAAGGATGTCGGGATCTATGATCAAGCCTTGAAATTATTGAATATTTTGTTGACTTTGGTAACGTCGCTTGGTAGTGTTATGTTGCCCCGGGTCTCCAATCTCCTCTCATCAGGTAATCAAAAGGCGGTTAACAAGTTACATGAAATGTCTTTCTTAGTGTATAACTTGGTCATCTTTCCGATGATTGCGGGGATTTTGATTGTCAACAAAGATTTTGTTAATTTTTTCCTAGGGCAAGACTTCCAAGATGCTCGTTATGCGATTGCCATCATGGTTTTTAGAATGTTCTTTATTGGCTGGACTAACATAATGGGAATCCAGATTCTGATACCTCATAATCGCAATCGTGAATTTATGCTGTCAACAACTATTCCAGCTATTTTCAGTGTAGGCTTGAATCTCCTCTTGATCCCGCCTCTGGGCTATATTGGAGCGTCGATCGTATCTGTTGCGACTGAAGGTTTAGTCTGGCTCATCCAACTCTACTTTACACGTTCGTATCTAAAAGAGGTCAAGATCCTTCCATCTATGCTAAAAATATTTTTAGCTGCTCTCTTGATGTACGGCGCCTTGTATTCTGTACAAGCTTTCATGCACTTCTCGTCTGTTGTGAATGTCTTGATTTATGCTGTCCTTGGCTTCCTAGTCTATGGTGGCTTGGTTTTGGTCTTACGTGTCTTGGATTTTCAAGAACTAAAAAGTGTTTTAAAGAAATAAGGAGATTTTATGTACGATTATTTGATTGTCGGTGCTGGCTTGTCAGGTGCAATTTTTGCCTACGAAGCTAACAAACGTGGCAAGAAAGTGAAGGTGATTGATAAACGAGAACACATTGGTGGGAATATCTATTGCCAATCTGTTGAAGGAATCAATGTCCACAAGTATGGGGCTCATATCTTCCATACATCCAATAAAAAGGTCTGGGACTATGTCAATCAGTTTGCGGAGTTTAACAATTACATCAATTCACCAATTGCAAACTATCAGGGGAATCTCTACAATCTGCCTTTCAATATGAATACTTTCTATGCTTTGTGGGGGACAAAGACACCCCAAGAAGTCAAGGACAAAATTGCTGAGCAGACGACGCACATGCAAGATGTTGAGCCAAAAAACTTAGAGGAACAAGCCATTAAGTTGATTGGTACGGATGTTTATGAAAAGCTAATCAAGGGCTACACCGAAAAGCAATGGGGGCGTTCTGCTACTGAACTACCACCCTTTATCATCAAGCGTTTACCTGTTCGATTGACCTATGATAACAATTATTTCAATGACCGTTACCAAGGGATTCCAATTGGTGGTTACAATGTCATCATCGAAAAGTTGTTGGAAGGAATCGAAGTAGAGCTTAATACAGATTTCTTTGCTGATCGTGAGAACTTGGAGGCTTCAGCGAATAAGATTGTTTTCACGGGGATGATTGATCAGTTCTTTGACTACAAGTTTGGTGAACTTGAGTATCGTAGTCTCCGTTTTGAGCATGAGATTCTGGACCAAGAAAATCATCAAGGAAATGCTGTAGTCAACTATACTGAACGTGATATTCCTTATACGCGTATCATCGAACACAAACATTTTGAGTTTGGGACTCAGGACAAGACGGTTATTACTCGAGAATATCCAGCAGATTGGAAAAGAGGAGATGAACCTTACTATCCAATCAATGATGCCAAAAACAATACTATTTATGAGCAGTATCTAGCAGAAGCTGAGAAAAATGGCCACGTTATCTTCTGTGGTCGCTTGGCAGATTATAAATACTATGATATGCATGTGACTGTTGAACGTGCATTGGATGTGGTAGAAGAAGAACTAGGGAGCATCTAAGAACATCACAGATAAAGGGGAGAAAAGGTGAAATATTATCTGAAGGATTCATTTCTGCATAATGCACACGAAAAGAATGCAGGGAGTAAGGCGCGAAATGATGTAGAATCTATTCTAATCTCAGAGGGTTATGAGGGGTTGGAGCTCAAGGTTGAGAATTGGTATAAGATGAATTTCTTTAAAGCTCAACAACACAAATATCGTGCGACCAAGTCTGTGTTTGATCAGTTGGGAGCCGGAGATGAATTGGTGATTCAGTTCCCTATTATCCACCATACATTTTTCATCTCACAACTCATTAAGCAGGCGCAAAAAAGAGGAGCAAAATTCTATCTTTTGATCCATGATATTGAAACCTTGCGTCATGCAGCAGGTTCAGAAGTGAAATTCCGTCATAAAGTGCGCAATTACTTCCAGGAAAAGAAAGCTTTGATGTCAGTGGATGGCATTATCGTTCATAACGATATCATGAAGAAAGTTTTGGTAGGTCAAGGAGTGCCAGCAGATAAAATGGTTAGCTTGGAAATTTTTGACTACTTGATTCCAAACTTTGCTGAAAAACCAAATCTCCAAAAAGACCAGCCTATTATCGTAGCTGGAAATTTGAACCCTGCAAAGTCAGGTTATCTTTATAACTTGCCAGACCAGCCAGCCTATAACTTGTATGGAGTGGGCTATGATGAAAGTCGTGCATTGAAAAACACCACCTACTTTGGTTCCTTTATGCCGGATGACCTCCCAGCTGCTCTTGAAGGTAGTTTTGGTTTGGTCTGGGACGGAGATAGCTCAGAAACCTGCCAAGGTTCTTACGGAAACTACCTACGCTTTAACAACTCGCACAAGGCCTCTCTCTACTTAGCTTCAGGTTTTCCCCTAATAGTCTGGAAAGAGTCGGCTCTCGCACATTTTGTTCTGGATAAACAGTGTGGTCTAGCAGTTGATTCTCTACACGACCTCCAAAAAGTACTAGATGATTTGACACTTCAAGACTACAAGGAACTTTCAGAACAAGCTAGGAAAGTTGGAGCTGCTCTTCGAGACGGAGCCTATTTAAAAGCTGCCTTATCCAAATTGAAGTAAATTCCTTAGGGAATTTGGGACAAAATGAAATATAATATAGGATAGGTAATTAGCCAGAAAGGAAGCCTATTATGAAAGGTATTATTCTTGCGGGTGGTTCGGGAACGCGCCTGTACCCACTTACTCGAGCTGCGTCAAAACAGCTGATGCCGGTTTATGACAAACCCATGATTTACTATCCTTTGTCAACCTTGATGTTGGCTGGGATTAAGGACATTTTGATTATCTCAACACCACAGGATTTGCCCCGTTTTAAGGACCTGCTCTTGGATGGCTCCGAATTTGGGATCAAGCTTTCCTATGCGGAACAGCCTAGTCCCGACGGACTTGCTCAGGCTTTTCTTATCGGTGAAGAATTTATCGGCGACGATAGTGTTGCCTTGATTTTAGGCGATAATATCTATCATGGGCCTGGTTTGAGCAAAATGCTTCAAAAGGCAGCTAAGAAAGAGAAGGGTGCGACTGTTTTTGGCTACCAAGTGAAGGATCCAGAGCGTTTTGGTGTGGTCGAGTTTGATACAGACATGAATGCTATTTCCATAGAAGAAAAACCGGAGAATCCTCGCTCTAACTATGCAGTGACAGGTCTTTATTTCTACGACAATGACGTTGTGGAGATTGCCAAACAGATAAAGCCGAGTGCTCGTGGAGAGTTGGAAATCACAGATGTTAACAATGCTTATTTGAAACGTGGGGATTTGTCTGTTGAGGTTATGGGTCGTGGTTTTGCCTGGTTGGATACAGGGACGCATGAGAGTCTGTTAGAGGCCTCCCAATATATCGAAACGGTTCAAAGGATGCAAAATGTTCAGGTTGCCAACCTGGAAGAAATTGCCTACCGAATGGGTTATATCAGCCGTGAAGATGTGCTGAAGTTGGCGCAACATCTCAAAAAGAATGAATACGGGCAATACTTGCTTCGTTTGATTGGAGAAATCTAGATGACAGATAATTTTTTCGGCAAAACACTTGCAGTGCACAAGATTGATGCCATTCCAGGTTTGTTAGAGTTTGACATTCCGGTTCATGGTGACAATCGCGGCTGGTTTAAGGAAAATTTTCAGAAAGAAAAGATGCTACCGCTTGGTTTTCCTGAAAGCTTCTTTGCTGAAGGAAAACTGCAAAACAACGTCAGCTTTTCTCGCAAAAATGTTCTCCGAGGCCTCCATGCTGAACCTTGGGACAAGTATATCTCAGTAGCAGATGGTGGCAAGGTTCTGGGTTCTTGGGTTGACCTACGTGAAGGTGAGACTTTTGGAAATGTTTATCAGACCGAGATTGATGCAAGTAAGGGAATCTTTGTCCCTCGTGGCGTAGCTAATGGTTTCCAAGTCCTCTCAGATACAGTTGCTTATAGCTATCTGGTCAATGACTATTGGGCACTTGAACTCAAGCCTAAATATGCTTTTGTCAACTATGCAGACCCAGCTTTGGGCATTGAGTGGGAAAACCTAGAAGCAGCAGAAGTCTCAGAAGCTGATAAACATCATCCACTGCTTAAGGATGTAAAACCTCTGAGAAAAGAAGATTTGTAAAAAAGTTAAGGAATAAAAATGACTGAATACAAAAATATCATCGTGACAGGTGGGGCTGGTTTTATCGGTTCTAACTTTGTTCATTATGTTTACAAGAACTTTCCAGACGTCCATGTGACAGTGCTGGACAAGCTGACTTATGCGGGGAATCGTGCCAACATTGAAGAAATTTTAGGTGACCGCGTTGAGCTAGTTGTTGGAGATATTGCTGACGCAGCCTTGGTAGACAAGTTAGCGGCTGAAGCGGATGCTATCGTTCATTACGCTGCAGAAAGCCATAATGACAACTCTCTCAATGACCCGAGCCCCTTTATCTACACTAACTTCATTGGGACCTACACTCTATTGGAAGCAGCTCGTAAATATGACCTTCGTTTCCACCATGTGTCGACTGACGAAGTCTATGGGGATCTGCCTCTGCGTGAAGATTTGCCAGGTCATGGAGAAGGTCCAGGTGAGAAGTTTACAGCTGAAACCAAGTACAATCCAAGCTCGCCTTACTCATCAACCAAGGCAGCTTCAGACTTGATTGTCAAAGCATGGGTTCGCTCATTTGGCGTGAAAGCGACGATTTCTAACTGTTCAAACAACTATGGTCCTTACCAGCATATTGAGAAGTTCATTCCGCGCCAAATCACCAATATCTTGAGCGGTATCAAGCCAAAACTCTATGGTGAAGGTAAGAATGTCCGTGACTGGATTCACACCAATGACCATTCATCAGGTGTTTGGACGATTCTGACAAAGGGTCAAATTGGCGAAACCTACTTGATTGGTGCGGATGGCGAGAAGAACAACAAGGAAGTCCTGGAACTCATCCTCAAGGAGATGGGGCAACCAGCTGATACTTATGATCATGTGACGGACCGAGCTGGTCACGACCTCCGCTATGCCATCGACGCTAGCAAGCTCCGTGATGAACTAGGATGGAAACCCGAGTTTACCAACTTTGAAGCAGGTCTCAAAGAGACCATTAAGTGGTACACAGACAACCAAGACTGGTGGAAATCTGAAAAAGAAGCCGTCGAGGCTAACTATGCTAAAACGCAACAAGTAATTAGCTAAATGCATACTAAAAAGCAAGAGAACTCAAGGTCTCTTGCTTTTTATGTATGTCGTAATCTTTTATTTTCTTACTTCTTGTTTATAAAACTCTTTAAGGGCATCTTGCCAGGTTGGAATGACGAAACCTGTCGCCTTCGCTTTGGCTAAACTCATGGTTGAGTTGAGGGGGCGTTTAGCCTTAGCAGGGAACTTGCTGGAGTCTACTGGTACTACTTCAACATCACTGTTCTTAAGAATTTCAACAGCAAAGTCATACCAAGTGGTGTCTTCAGTTGAGTCATTTGATAAGTGGTAGTAGCCAAATTCTTTTTGATTTTCAGTCAAGTAGGTCATGAACTCCGCCAAGGTACGTGTCCAGGTTGGGCGACCGTGTTGGTCGTTAACTACAGTGAGAGTTTTATGGGTTTTGGCAAGATTTTTCATGGTAAAGACAAAGTTTTTGCCATAATTTCCAAAGACCCAAGCAGTACGGATGATATAATGTTGTGATGTAAGATTTTCAACGAGTTCTTCACCCATTCGCTTGGTACGTCCGTACTCTGTCTGCGGATCAGGTAGGTCACCGACTTCCCATTCTTGTCCAACGGGTTTTTTCCCATCAAAGACATAGTCTGTCGAGATATAGACCAGGGTGGCTCCGTATTTCTCAGAGGCCTTGGCTACATTTTCAGTTCCAGTTACGTTTATGGCAAAATCCAGTTCTTTTCCCTCGTCTTCAGCCGCATCCACAGCAGTGTAGGCTGCACAATGATAGACTAGAGTTGGCTTGACATCAGCAAATACCTTATCAACCATTTCAGCATTAGTGATATCCATTTCGGCCACATCCACTGCAACATAGTCCACATTTCGTTCATCTAGTAAATAACGCAGTTCGGTACCGAGCTGACCATTAGCACCTGTAATTAATATCATTGTCTCCTCCTCAGCTTTTCTTCTATCTAATCATAGCAAAAAAACGATAAAAAATCTGATTTTTACCTTTGGTTTGACCGTTTGTATTTTGGAAATCGTAAGTTATACAAATTGGAATTTAATACTATGGCTATCTATCAAAAAAATTTTTTCAGAAAATGCTAAAATCATTCAAAAATTCTGAAAATTCTGTTGACAACTTTCTGAAAAGGGTCTATAATGGGATGTAAATTTTAAAGGAGAAAATGATGAAAAGTTCAAAATTACTTGCCCTTGCGGGTGTGACATTACTGGCAGCTGGTACTCTGGCTGCGTGCTCTGGATCAAGTTCAAGTGCTAAAGGTGAGAAGACATTCTCATACATTTATGAAACGGATCCTGATAACCTAAACTATTTGACAACTGGTAAGGCAGCTACAGCAAATATTACGAGCAACGTTATCGATGGCTTGCTCGAAAATGACCGCTATGGTAACTTTGTACCATCTATGGCTGAGGATTGGTCTGTATCTAAGGACGGCTTGACTTACACATATACGCTTCGTAAGGATGCAAAATGGTATACCTCTGAAGGTGAGGAATACGCAGAAGTCAAAGCTCAAGACTTTGTAACAGGACTTAAATATGCTGCTGATAAAAAATCTGATGGTCTTTATTTAGTTCAAGAATCCATCAAAGGATTGGACGCCTACGTTAAAGGAGAAATTACAGACTTCTCTCAAGTAGGAATCAAGGCCCTTGATGATTATACAGTTCAGTACACATTGAACAAGCCAGAAAGTTTCTGGAATTCTAAGACAACGATGGGAGTTTTGGCCCCAGTAAATGAAGAGTTCTTGAACTCCAAAGGGGATGACTTCGCTAAGGGAACTGATTCAAGCAGTATTCTCTACAATGGTCCGTTCTTACTCAAATCAATTGTTGCTAAATCTTCTGTCGAATTTGCGAAAAATCCTAACTACTGGGATAAGGACAATGTCCATATCGATAAGGTTAAATTATCATTCTGGGATGGACAAGATACCAACAAACCAACTGAAGCTTTCAAAGACGGCAGCTTTACAATGGCTCGTCTCTTCCCAACAAGCGCTAGCTACACAGAGACTGAAAAGGCATTTAAAGACAATATCGTTTATACACAACAAGACTCTACTACTTATTTAGTAGGTACGAATATCGATCGCCAGTCTTATAAGTACACTTCTAAGACAACCGATGAAGAAAAAACATCAACCAAGAAAGCTCTTCTAAACAAGGACTTCCGTCAAGCTCTTGCTTTTGGTTTCGATAGAACGGCCTATGCTTCTCAAGTAAATGGTGCAAGCGGGGCAACTAAACTGCTTCGTAACTTGTTTGTTCCTCCTACATTTGTACAGGCAGATGGAAAGAACTTTGGCGAAATGGTCAAAGAAAAATTGGTGACTTATGGTGACGAGTGGAGCAACGTGAACTTGGATGATGCTCAAGATGGACTCTACAACCCAGATAAGGCCAAAGCAGAGTTTGCTAAAGCTAAGACAGCTCTTCAAGCGGAAGGTGTGAAATTCCCAATCCACTTGGATATGCCTGTAGACCAAACCAATACAACAAAAGTTCAACGTGTCCAATCTTTTAAACAGTCAGTTGAAGAAAACTTAGGATCTGATAATGTGGTTGTCGATATCCAACAACTTCAAAAAGACGATGTCTTGAACATCACTTACTTTGCTGAAACTGCGGCTGGAGAAGACTGGGATATCTCAGATAACGTGGGTTGGTCTCCAGACTTTGCAGACCCTTCTACCTACCTTGATATTATCAAACCATCTGTAGGGGAAAATACAAAGACTTACCTAGGATTTGACTCAGGAACAAACAACGCTGCTGCCAAGCAAGTTGGTTTGGAAGACTACGAAAAAATGGTTGTGGAAGCTGGGGAAGAAACTACTGACGTTTCAAAACGTTATGAAAAATATGCTGCTGCCCAAGCTTGGTTGACAGACAGTGCCTTGCTCATCCCAACAACTTCTCAAACTGGTCGTCCAATGTTGTCTAAGATGGTACCATTTACACTTCCGTTTGCATACTCTGGTAACAAGGGTATGAGCGAAGCCCTCTTGTATAAATACCTAGATGTACAAGATAAGGCGGTAACAACAGAAGAGTACCAAAAAGCTCAAGAAAACTGGTTGAAAGAAAAAGAAGAGTCTAATAAGAAGGCTCAAGAAGACCTCGCAAACCATGTGAAATAAATTTTACAGGATATGAGAAAGGATTTAGTATTCCTCTTGGATGCTAAGTCCTTTTTATATCTTTAAAGCAAGCTTTTAAATTTGGGGTATCTTGAGAAATTTTTGCGAATTTTCCTTTTTCCTATTGCTTTCTTAGATATTATTTGTTATATTAAAAGCATAATTATTTTTTTATTTATGACAGTTAAGCACAGTACTTTCAGAGAAAGGAGTATTTTTTAAAAAAGAAATGTAAACGCTTACTGTGAAGTGAAAGGATTAAGGAGTTTATGGATAAACAATTTTTTGAAAAACGCTGTAAGTTTAGTATTCGTAAGTTTACGCTTGGGGTAGCTTCGGTGATGATTGGAGCGACTTTCTTTGCGACTGCCCCAGTATTGGCTGATCAAGCAAGGGTTGGTTCAACAGATAATTTGCCGAGTGAACTAGCTGATTTGGATAAGAAGGCTAGTGATGAGGGGCACGATTTTGACAAGGAAGCTGCCGCTCAGAATCCTGGTTCAGCTGAAACTACTGAAGGCCCTCAAACAGAAGAAGAGTTGTTGGCTCAAGAAAAAGAAAAGTCTGAAAAGCCAAGCAATCTGCCAAAAGAATTAGAAGATAAGTTGGAGAAAGCTGAAGACAATGGGCGCGAAGTTGACAAGGATCAGTTGGCCCAAGATACTGGGAAGCTCGTCCCAGAAGATGTGGCTAAAACGACCAATGGGGAATTAAACTACGGCGCGACTGTTAAGATCAAGACGCCATCAGGAGAAGGTAGCGGTATTGTCGTTGCTAAAGACCTTGTTTTGACGGTTTCTCATAACTTTATCAAGGACAGCCAAGACGGCAATATCCGTAAGGTTGTGGACAATGATCAAGGGGATGGAGATATCTATAGCATCTCATATCCGGGATTACCAGATGTCAAGTTTAGCAAGAAAGATATCATTCATTGGGATCGTGAAGGCTATCTGAAAGGCTTCAAAAATGATTTGGCCCTTGTGAGATTGCGTACAGTTCTCGAAAATACGCCTGTTGAAGTAACTAAAAAGCCAGTTGTTAAGAAAATTGGAGATAAACTCCATGTCTTTGGTTATCCAGAAGGGAAATTGAATCCGATTGTCAATACTACAGTTGATTTTGCGGAACCATACGGAGAAGGTGTTCAAGGGATTGGTTACCAAGGAGGAAAACCGGGTGCTAGTGGCGGCGGTATCTTTGATACAGAAGGCAAACTAGTCGGTGTTCATCAAAATGGTGTAGTTGGAAAACGGAGCGGAGGCATTCTCTTCTCACCAGCTCAGCTAAAATGGATCCAGGACCACATGCAGGGAATTTCAAGTGTGAAACCAGCAGACTTGGAAGAGAAAGAAAAACCGGCTGAAGAAAAACCAAAAGAGGATAAACCTGCAGCTGCTAAACCTGAAACCCCTAAGACAGTAACCCCTGAATGGCAAACAGTAGCGAATAAAGAGCAACAAGGAACAGTTACGGTTCGTGAAGAAAAAGGTGTCCGCTATAATCAATTGTCCTCAACTGCACAGAACGACAATGGCGATAAACCAGCCTTGTTTGAAAAACAAGGATTGACAGTTGATGCTAATGGAAATGCGACGGTTGATTTAACCTTCAAAGATGATTCTGAAAAGGGCAAATCACGCTTTGGTGTCTTCTTGAAATTTAAAGATACCAAGAACAATGTTTTTGTTGGTTATGACAAAGATGGCTGGTTCTGGGAGTATAAATCTCCAACCGATAGCACCTGGTATAAGGGGGGCCGTGTAGTAGCGCCTGAGACAGGATCAATTAACCGCCTATCAATTACCCTCAAGTCAGATGGACAACTCAATGCAACGAATAATGATGAGAAACTTTTTGATACGGTCACTTTGCCAGCAGCTGTTAATGAAACTCTCAAAAATGAGAAGAAAATCGTCCTAAAAGCTGGTTCCTATGGCAATGAGCGTACAGTTGTTAGCGTTAAAACGGATAACCAAGAGGGGGTAAAAACAGAGGATACTCCTGCCCGGAAAGAAACAGGTCCGGCCGTTGACGATAGCAAGGTGACTTATGATACGATCCAGTCCAAGGTCCTCAAGGCAGTGATTGACCAAGCTTTCCCACGTATTAAAGAATACAGCTTGAACGGGCATACCTTGCCAGGACAAGTGCAACAGTTCAATAAAGTATTTATCAACAAACACGAAGTCACACCTGAAGTTACCTACAAAAAAATCAATGAGACAACAGCAGAGTACGTGATGAAGCTTCGCGATGATGCTAATCTTATCAATGCGGAAATGACAGTACGCTTGCAAGTTGTGGACAATCAATTGCACTTTGATGTGACCAAGATTGTCAACCACAATCAAGTTATTCCAGGTCAAAAGATTGATGACGAAAGAAAATTGCTTTCCACGATTAGTTTCCTTGGCAATGCTTTAGTCTCTGTTTCGAGTGATCAAGCTGGTGCTAAGTTTGATGGGGCAACCATGTCAAACAATACCCACGTCAGCGGAGATGATCATATCGATGTAACCAATCCAATGAAGGACTTGGCTAAGGGTTACATGTATGGATTTGTTTCTACAGATAAGCTTGCTGCAGGTGTTTGGAGCAACTCTCAAAACAGCTACGGTGGAGGTTCTTATGACTGGACCCGCTTGACAGCCTACAAGGAAACAGTCGGGAATGCTAACTATGTCGGAATTCATAGTTCTGAATGGCAATGGGAAAAAGCTTATAAGGGCATTGTCTTCCCAGAGTATACCAAGGAACTTCCAAGTGCCAAGGTTGTTATCACCGAAGATGCCAATGCTGACAACAAAGTCGACTGGCAAGATGGTGCCATTGCTTATCGTAGCATCATGAACAACCCTCAAGGTTGGGAAAAGGTTAAGGATATCACAGCTTACCGTATCGCGATGAACTTTGGTTCACAAGCACAAAACCCATTCCTTATGACCTTGGATGGTATCAAGAAAATCAATCTCCACACAGATGGTCTTGGGCAAGGTGTTCTCCTTAAAGGATATGGTAGTGAAGGTCATGACTCTGGTCACTTGAACTATGCTGATATTGGTAAACGTATTGGTGGTGTCGAAGACTTCAAGGCCTTGATCGAAAAAGCGAAGAAATATGGAGCACATCTAGGTATCCATGTTAACGCTTCTGAGACTTATCCTGAGTCTAAATACTTTAATGAAAATATTCTTCGTAAGAATCCAGATGGAAGCTACAGCTATGGTTGGAACTGGCTAGACCAAGGTATCAACATTGATGCTGCTTATGACTTGGCGCATGGACGTTTGGCTCGCTGGGAAGACTTGAAGAAAAAACTTGGTGAAGGTCTCGACTTTATCTATGTGGACGTATGGGGCAATGGTCAATCAGGTGATAACGGTGCCTGGGCTACCCACGTTCTTGCTAAAGAAATTAACAAACAAGGCTGGCGTTTTGCGATCGAGTGGGGCCATGGTGGTGAATACGACTCTACCTTCCAACACTGGGCAGCTGACTTGACCTATGGTGGCTACACTAATAAAGGTATCAACAGTGCTATCACCCGCTTTATCCGTAACCACCAAAAAGATTCTTGGGTTGGGGACTACAGAAGTTACGGTGGTGCAGCCAACTACCCACTTCTAGGTGGCTACAGCATGAAAGACTTTGAAGGCTGGCAAGGACGAAGTGATTACAATGGCTATGTAACCAACTTGTTTGCCCATGACTTGATGACCAAGTATTTCCAACACTTCACTGTAAGCAAATGGGAAAATGGCACACCAGTGACCATGTCTGATAACGGTAGCACCTATAAATGGATTCCAGAAATGAAGGTTGAGCTAGTTGATGCAGCAGGTAACAAGGTTGTTGTGACTCGTAAATCAAACGATGTCAATAGCCCACAATACCGCGAACGTACAGTAACGCTCAACGGACGTGTCATCCAAGATGGTTCAGCTTACTTGACTCCTTGGAACTGGGATGCAAATGGTAAGAAACTTCCTACTGATAAGGAAAAAATGTACTACTTCAATACGCAGGCTGGTGCAACAACTTGGACACTTCCGAGCGATTGGGCAAATAGTAAGGTTTACCTTTACAAGCTAACTGACCAAGGTAAAACAGAAGAGCAAGAACTAACTGTAAAAGATGGCAAGATTACCCTAGACCTTCTAGCAAATCAACCATACGTTCTCTACCGTTCAAAACAAACCAATCCTGAAATGTCATGGAGCGAAGGCATGCATATCTATGACCAAGGATTTAACAGCGGTACCTTGAAACACTGGACCATTTCTGGTGATGCTTCCAAGGCAGAAATTGTCAAATCACAAGGCGCAAATGAAATGCTTCGTATCCAAGGCAATAAGAGCAAGGTCAGTCTTACTCAGAAACTGACTGGCTTGAAACCAAATACCAAGTATGCGGTTTATGTTGGTGTCGATAACCGTAGTAATGCTAAGGCAAGTATCACAGTGAATACTGGCAAGAAAGAAGTGACTACTTATACCAATAAGTCACTCGCTCTCAACTATATCAAAGCTTATGCTCATAACAATCGTCGTGAAAATGCTACAGTTGACGATACAAGTTACTTCCAAAACATGTATGCCTTCTTTACAACTGGATCAGACGTATCAAACGTTACTCTTACTTTGAGTCGTGAAGCTGGTGATGAAGCAACTTACTTTGATGAAATTCGTACCTTTGAAAACAATTCAAGCATGTACGGGGACAAGCACGATACAGGTCAAGGAACCTTCAAGCAAGACTTTGAAAATGTTGCTCAGGGTATCTTCCCATTCGTAGTGGGCGGTGTCGAAGGTGTTGAAGACAACCGCACTCACTTGTCTGAAAAGCATGATCCATATACACAACGTGGTTGGAACGGTAAGAAAGTTGATGATGTTATCGATGGAAATTGGTCACTCAAGACCAATGGACTGGTTAGCCGTCGTAACTTGGTTTACCAAACCATCCCACAAAACTTCCGCTTTGAAGCTGGTAAGACCTACCGTGTAACCTTTGAATACGAAGCTGGATCAGACAATACCTATGCTTTTGTAGTTGGTAAGGGAGAATTCCAGTCAGGTCGTCGTGGTACTCAAGCAAGCAACTTGGAAATGCATGAATTGCCAAATACTTGGACGGATTCTAAGAAAGCCAAGAAGGCAACCTTCCTCGTAACAGGTGCAGAAACAGGCGATACTTGGGTAGGTATCTACTCAACTGGAAATGCAAGCAATACTCGTGGAGATGCTGGTGGAAATGCCAACTTCCGTGGTTACAACGACTTCATGATGGATAATCTCCACATCGAGGAAATTACCCTAACAGGTAAGATGTTGACAGAAAATGCTCTCAAGAACTACTTGCCAACGGTTGCCATGACCAACTACACGAAAGAGTCTATGGATGCTTTGAAAGAGGCGGTCTTTAACCTCAGTCAGGCAGATGATGACATTAGCGTGGAAGAAGCGCGTGCAGAGATTGCCAAGATTGAAGCTCTGAAGAATGCTTTGGTTCAAAAGAAGACAGCCTTGGTAGCAGAAGACTTTGAAAGTTTGGATGCGCCAGCTCAATCAGGTGAAGGTATTGAGAATGCCTTTGATGGCAATGTGTCTAGTCTATGGCATACATCTTGGAATGGTGGAGATGTAGGCAAGCCTGCAACCATGGTCTTGAAAGAACCAACTGAAATCACTGGACTTCGCTATGTTCCACGTGGATCAGGTTCAAATGGTAACTTGCGTGATGTGAAACTGGTTGTCACAGATGAGTCTGGTAAAGAACATACCTTCACCGTGACAGATTGGCCAGATAACAACAAGCCAAAAGACATTGACTTTGGCAAGACAATCAAGGCTAAGAAAATTGTCCTTACAGGTACCAAGACTTACGGAGATGGTGGCGATAAATACCAATCTGCAGCGGAACTCATCTTTACCCGTCCACAGGTAGCAGAAACACCGCTTGACATGTCTGGCTATGAAGCAGCTTTGGCTAAGGCGCAGAAATTAACAGACAAGGACAATCAAGAGGAAGTGGCTAGCGTTCAGGCGAGCATGAAATATGCGACGGATAACCATCTCTTGACGGAAAGAATGGTGGCCTACTTCGCAGACTATCTCAACCAATTAAAAGATTCTGCTACGAAACCAGACGCTCCAACAAGTAGCAAGGGGGAAGAACAACCACCAGTTCTTGATGTACCTGAGTTCAAAGGCGGCGTCAATGCAGCAGAAGCAGCTGTCAATGAAGTCCCAGAGTTTAAGGGCGGTGTTAATGCAGCAGAAGCAGCTGTACATGAGGTTCCAGAATACAAAGGTGGCATCAATGCAGCAGAAGCAGCTGTACATGAAGTTCCTGAGTTCAAGGGAGGAGTTAATGCGGCAGAGGCAGCTGTACATG
This sequence comes from Streptococcus halitosis, assembly GCF_023147855.1. Classification (GTDB taxonomy): domain Bacteria; phylum Bacillota; class Bacilli; order Lactobacillales; family Streptococcaceae; genus Streptococcus; species Streptococcus halitosis_B. The sequence goes on along the minus strand of NZ_JAHXOP010000001.1, from coordinate 866,516 downwards.
AAGTCCCTGAGTTCAAGGGTGGGGTTAATGCAGTTGAAGCAGCTGTCAATGAAGCCCCAGAGTTTAAGGGCGGCGTCAATGCGGTTCAAGCCTTGGTAAACGAGAAACCAGCCTACACAGGTGTATTGGCTACCGCTGGAGATCAAGCAGCTCCAACAGTTGAAAAACCTGAGTACCCGCTCACTCCAAGCCCAGTATCTGATACCCAAACTCTGGAAGATAAAGAAGAGAAACTTCCTGCTACAGGAGAACATGGTTCAGAAGCTGCCCTCTTCTTAGCAAGTGTGAGTATCGCTTTATCTGCTGCGGTCCTTGCGTCAAAACGTAAAGAAGATTAATGGGATTTGATTTCAGCTGTTCAAAGCAACTCGAATCAAAAAGGAACAAACAGCCGGAGAGGACCTCTTGGTTCTCTCCTTTTTCAAAGGAGAAATGATACCGCTTACTCATGTATGCGGATGAAAGGAATAGGAGAAAGATGGATAGACATTTTTTTGAGAAACGCTGTCACTATAGTATAAGAAAATTTGCAATCGGTGCAGCCTCCGTTATGATTGGTGCTAGTATCTTTGGCGCCAATATGGTTCAGGCGGCAGAAACAGCAACACCTTCAGAGACAGAGGGAAGTATTACTCATGTTGAGGCCCTAGATAAGTTACCAGATGATTTAGCCGCTGCGCTTGAAAAGGCGGATGCAGAAGCTGCAACAGAAGCAAGCCATGAAGAAACTCCAGCGACTGATGAGGGAACCAATCCTGCAGCAAGTGAAGAGGCAAAACCAGAGACAAGTCCTAAGCCAGCAGAAACGCCGAAACCGGTTGAAACACCAAAGGCAGACAATCAACCTGCGGAAACCACTACACCAGCAGAAAAACCAGCTGAAAAGACAATCGAAGATAGAGAAGATGTCAACCATCTCGAGGGTGCTACTGCCCAGGCGAGCAACCATGAGACTGGGACAAACTTTACTGCAGATAAGGCCATTGATGGAGATGACAATACTCGTTGGGCAACAGATAGAGATGTACCAAAACCAACCTTCGAATTAACTCTTCCAAAAACTACTCTCATCAAGCATGTAGAAATTGACTGGGATCGTCGTCTTCGTAATGGGCAAAATGACCCAAATATCAAATCTTGGAGTCTCTACTACGCAGGTCAAGAAGATGTGGGGGCTAACGGAGAAAAACAATGGAAACTCGCTCATACCAAAACCGGAGAACCTGTTTTAGACGAGAAAGTTGACCTAGCTGACAGTATCCAAGCTAAGTACCTCAAATTGGAGGTCAATGATTACCAAGCTGGCACAATGGGTTGGAGAAATGTTGGAATCCAAGAAATTCGAGCTTATTCAAACGTTCCGGACCATAGTAAGGTAACGGATATCCGCCAAGTAACCGAACTAACAGTAGCAGAAGACGGACAGTCGCTTGTTCTACCAACTTTACCAGGGAAAGTTAGCCTTATAGGAAGCAACAAGCAAGGTGTGATTGACCTTCAAAATCACATCTATAAGCCTTTGACAGACCAACGCGTCAAGGTCATGGTGCAACAAATCAGAGATAGTCATACTTTTACAAAAGAGTTTGAAGTAGTCATCAAGGGCCTACATCAGGACGAAGGTGTGGGTGTGAAACCAAAAGTAGCACCAGCTGTTCAACAATGGTATGGGAAAGAAGGCCAATCTTCTATCACTTCAGATACAGTTCTTGCGACAGGAGATTCAGGATTTGATCAGGCTGCAACCTTCTACCAGTCAGACCTTGCAAGCCGTGGATTGGAACTTGCAACAGGTGACAAACAGGCTCAAAAACGAATCGAATTTAAAAAGGTTGAAAACAAGGGGTACGGTAAGGAAGGCTACGGCATCACTATCCAAGATGATGTGATTACCATCGAAGCTGCCACAAACACAGGAGCCTTCTACGCCACTCGGACTCTTCTTCAAATGGGAGAAACAGACCTACAAAATGGTGAAATTCGTGATTTCCCAAGTTTCAGCCACCGTGGCTTTATGTTGGATACAGGTCGTAAATTTATCCCTTATGACACTCTTGTAGACATCATGCTCAACATGGCTTACTACAAGATGAACGACTTGCAGTTGCACCTTAATGATAACTATATCTTCCTCAAGGAACACTTGGCAGGTAAGAATTTAAGTCCAGAAGAACAACTCAAGTATGTACTTGAACACGCTAAGACTGGTTTCCGTGTGGAGACAGACATTGTCGGTCAGAATGGTCAAAAATTGACATCAGACGAGCATTATACCAAGGAAGAAATGCAAAATCTGATTAAACTTGCCAAGGCCTTGCATATCAACCTAGTGCCAGAAATTGACACGCCAGGTCACGCTCTATCATTTGTCAAAGTTCGCCCAGACCTCATGTATCAAGGTAGTTTGAGCGATTATGCAGGCAAGCACAATGTTGAGCGCGTAGCTATGCTGGACCTAGATAAAAAATACGATGAAACGTTGGCTTTTGTCAAATCAGTTTATGACAAACTCCTCGATGGTCCAGATGCACCGCTTCATGGCGTATCCACTGTTCATATCGGAACGGATGAATACTATGGCAGCAGAGAAAGCTATCGTCGCTATGTCAATGACCTTATCAAATACATTAAAGGAAAAGGCTATACCCCTCGTATCTGGGGTTCGCTCAGTGCGAAACGAGGGAACACCCCTGTTGATTGGAACGGAGTAGAAGTTGATATCTGGAGTATCGGATGGCAACGACCAAATGAAGCCATTGCTCAGGGAGCTAAGATTATCAATATCACGGATGTACCGACCTATAGTGTGCCAAGTGGAAGCAATAGTCAAGCAGCCTACGGGGACTATGCTAACTACGAACGTCAGTACAATAGCTGGACACCGAATGATTTTAGAATAGGTGGAGGTCCACTTCTACCAGCTTCTCATCCAAGTATTCTTGGTGGTGGGCACGCAGTTTGGAATGATAACATTGACCTTCATGAGACCGGTTTGACCTCTTATGATATCTTCAAACGCTTCTTCAAGAGTATGCAAACAACTGCAGAGCGCACCTGGGGATCCGACCGTGCAGCTGCGACCTTTGCAGAACGCACCCTACCAACCAGTCCTTATGCGCCGCAGTCAAATCCTGATAAAGAGATTGATCAAAGCGACTTGTTTACCATCAATCCTGAAACAGTCAAGAACTATGCAAGCAAGAAGGTGAAGACAAGCGAGCAAGGATTGGCTTTTGAGAAAGACAGCAGTATCGAAGGATTGGCTGGTGATGTTGGTCCAAGTCATGTCTTGAAGTTTGATGTAACTGTCACTGGAGACGGGGAACAAACCTTCTCAACAAGTGGGGACAATCGTATCTATTTAGCTGATAAAGATGGTTATCTTGCTTATCAATTTGAACAGTTCCATATCCAATTCAATAAAAAACTTGAAAAAAACAAACGTTATCAAATCTCTATCGTGACCAAACCACAATCAACCGAAGTCTATGTGGATGGTGAAAAGATTGAGCGTATCGCGGATCCTGCGCATCCACGTTTGGCTCATACAAGCTTGGTGTTGCCACTTGAAAGTATCGGTGGCTTCAAGGGAATCTTGCACAGCGCTGAGTTGTCAGACAAAGCATTTGTAAACCCTCGTTTGATTTCAAATGATAAGATTACTGCAACCGCAAGCAGTCAGCAACTTCCAGGAAACGCGACTGAAGGCGCTGTTGAAAAGGCCTTTGACAATGATCCAAATACCTTCTGGCATACTAAATGGACTGGTGACACTGCGCCATACACTCTTACTATGACCTTGAAAGAAGCAGAAAAAGTCAATGGCTTGACGTATCTCCCACGTCCAGGTGGTGGAAATGGTGTTGTGACGCGCTACGAAATCTACGCACAAAAAGATGGCCAAATGGTCAAGGTTTCAGAAGGAAGCTGGGACAACAACGCCCAAGAAAAAACAGTCAACTTTGCGGCGGTACATACCAACAAGATTGAGTTGAAAGTATTGGAAGGCGTTGGTGGTTTTGCAAGTGCAGCTGAAGTTCATCTATTGAAACCTGTCAAAGAAGAGCAAGAAACGCCTGCACCAAGTCAACCAGAAAAACCAACTACACCAGAAAAACCAAAAGTAGAGCAAACCGGTGATGGAACAGTTGAATTGGCAGATCAATTCACTGCAAGTAAACCAGCTAGCGAAGACAGCATTGCAGCTGCCAGCAAGAGCGCAGACTATCTCAAGAAAGAGTACAAGGTTTTCCCAACGCCACAAAAAGTGACTTATGGAGAAGGTGTCACAGCTCTTCGCAAGCAAGTCAATCTGGTCATGGGCGATCAACTCGATATCTATACTCGCAATCGCTTGAAGAGTGTCTTGCAGGACAATCAAGTATCTTATACAACTGGCAAGGCGGCAATCGCTGGCGCAACCAATATCTATCTTGGGGTGCATGGACAAGGTTCACAAGCAGAGCAAAACTTGTCTAAGGTTTCAGCAGGTCTCTTTGACAAGATTGACGCCTATGTCTTGAGCATCAAGGATAATTCGATTTCCATCGTCGGAAAAGACACAGATGCAGTCTTCTATGGTTTGACAACTTTGAAACACATGCTCAAGGAAAGCCAAGTACCAGTCCTTCGCAATGTAACAGTAGAAGATTACGCAGAGCTCAAGAACCGTGGTTTCATCGAAGGATACTATGGAAACCCATGGTCGAATGCCGATCGTGCAGAACTCATGCGTTTTGGTGGCGATTTGAAATTGAACCAATACTTCTTTGCACCAAAAGACGATCCATACCACAACAAGAAATGGCGTGAACTCTATCCAGAAGAAAAACTAGCTGAAATCCGTGAACTTGCTCGTGTCGGAAATCAAAGTAAAACACGCTATGTCTGGACTATCCATCCATTCATGAACAACCGCATCCGCTTTGGCAATGAAGCGCACTACCAAGAAGATTTGGCAACCATCAAGGCTAAATTTACCCAGTTGATGAAAGTGGGTGTCCGTGAGTTTGGTATTCTAGCAGATGATGCTCCAAGCCCAGTCGGAGGCTACAATAGCTACAACCGCTTGATGAAAGACATGACGGATTGGTTGACTGAAATGCAGGGAACTTACAGCGGTCTTCGTAAAGAAATGATCTTTGTTCCTGGCCAGTATTGGGGTAATGGACGTGAGGATGAGTTGAAATCCCTCAATGAAAATCTCCCAAGTTCAACATCCATGACCTTGACGGGTGGTAAGATTTGGGGTGAAGCCTCTGAAAGCTTCCTTTCAACTCTCAAGAACAATCTATCCGCAGGTGGCAAGACTTATCGCCCAGTTTCACTTTGGATTAACTGGCCTGTAACAGATAACTCTAAACAACACTTGATTCTAGGTGGTGGTGAGAAATTCCTTCATCCAAATGTAGATCCAAGCTTGCTATCTGGTATCATGTTGAACCCAATGCAACAGTCTGAACCATCTAAGATTGCCCTCTTTTCAGGAGCTCAATACTCATGGAAACAGTGGAAATCAGAAGAAGAAGCTAAGAAAATCAATGACATTGCCTTCAACTTTGTAGAAAATGGTCATTTTGAAGATAGCAAGGTATCAGCAGCCTTCCGCGAACTTGGTAAGCACATGATCAACCAAAACATGGATAATCGTGTCGTCAAACTAGAAGAATCGGTAGACTTGGCTCCAAAATTAACAGACTTCATGACCAAGCTTAAAGCAGGTCAGGATGTGACTGCCGAACGTGCAGCCTTGCGTGCGGAATTTGCCAAGATTAAAGAAGCAGCCGAACTCTATAAAGCATCAGGCGATAAAAAAATGGTTGCTCAAATCCACTATTGGTTGGATAATGCAATCGATCAAATGAATGCTCTCGATGCCTTCCTTACAGGAACTGAAGCCATGGCTACAAACGATGCAGCCAAACTTTGGGATAGCTACTATAAAGGTTTGAAATTGTACGAACAGTCTCAAACTCATACCTTCCATTATGTAGACCATCTTGAAAAGGCTGAGTTGGGTGTTCAACATATCCGTCCATTTATCCTATCCTTGAAAGAAGTTCTAGCGTCTGAAGTTCAAAAAGTCTTGCACCCAGACCAAATCATCAGCACCTTTATCACCAATCGAACAGGTGTAGAAGGTGGCTTGGCAGAAGTAACGGACGGCGACTTGGCAACTCATGCGATTATTAAATCACCAAATAGCATCAAGACAGGTGATTATATTGGTATGAAGTTCAACAAGCCAGTAGATATCCAAACCTTGACCTTTGCTATGGGAACGCAGGCAAATCCACGTGATACCTTTAGTAAGGCAGAAGTGCAGTATCTAGATGAAAATGACAACTGGGTAACCTTGAAAGAGCCAAGCTATGTCGGAAATGAATCCCTTCTTAAGTTTGAAAATCTCACTATCAAGGCCAAGGCAGTTCGCATGATTGCGACAGCAGACCGCGAGAATACTTGGTTTGCAGTTCAGGAAATTGCAGTCAACCGTCCAGTTGAAAAAGCTCGTAGCCAACAAGCAACGACAGTTAGTCTAAGCTCAAACTTAGTTTACAAACTAAATACCTCAGCCCGTCAAATCACTGATGGCAAGGACAATACAGAAGCCATGATGGCAAACGCTGACGGTAGCAATACAACTCCAGTAGATGCTTGGGCACAACTTGACCTCGGTGAAGTCAAGTCAGTCACTAAAGTACGACTTCGCCAAGGAACGGGTGATAAGCTTGCCGCAGGTGTACTTGAGTACTCTACAGATGGAGCTGCATGGCAAGAATTGGATCGCCTATCAGGAGAACAAACCAAGGAAGTGACCAGAGCTATCAATGCTCGTTACATCCGAGTACGCAATACCAAGGCCCTCGACCTCTGGTGGCGTATCCAAGACTTCTCTGTTGAGACACGATCTGGAAACAGTGAGTTAACAGACACCAACGTGGAATCCTTGAAGGAAACGCCGGTAGTGGATAGCTTGGGCAGTTACGAGCTTCAAATTCCAGCTGGAACCAAACTCCCTGCTCATAGCTATCTAGGTATGAAGCTTGACCGCATCCATCAGATCAAGAGCATCCAGCTCCAAGGTCAGGCAAATCCAGCTCTTAGCCTAGAGTATTCTGCAAATGCGCAAGAATGGACGCCAGCTAGCCAGTTGACAGACAGATCTGTAGTGAGCCACTTGGTACGTTATGTTCGTCTGGTCAATAAAACAGATCAGGAACAAGCTGTGACAGCCACTTCTCTCCTTGTGACAACCAAAGAAGTGCAACCAACCAAACTAGAATCTACAACTATGGGCATTCATCCAACATACGGAAGCAATGATGTTCGTAAACTGAACAACCTAGATCAACTATTTGACGGCGTTTACAACAACTTCGTTGAGTTTTCAGACTATGCCCATAAAGATGGTCACGTAACCTTGAAACTTGGTAGCGAACGTACCATCAAGAAGATTAGAGCCTACATCCAAGACGGAACTCAAAACTACCTTCGTGATGGTAAGATCCAAGTCAGCCAAGACGGTAAAACTTGGACAGATGTCGTGACAGTAGGAGATGGTGTGGCTAATAGCCAACACGATGATTCATTGACAGATGGTTGGACACATGATTCTAAGATGCCAGGAAATCGCTACATCGAAGGAGAATTGACGACACCAGTCAAAGCTAACTATCTCCGTGTCCTCTATACGGCAGACTATGATGCTCGTTTTGTAGGCTTTACAGAATTGGTCATCAACGATGGTGAGTTTGTCAAACCAATCAATGATCCAACAGTAGAAGGAAGTAGTGGAGAAAGCCAAGGCAACCTTTATAATAATCTTGTAGACGGCAAAGTCTTGACCAGCTACAAGTCTGAAAAAGACAAGGGCGAATTGGTGTATCACTTGTCTGAACCAACCAAAGCTAACCACCTTCGTCTTGTTTCCAGTCTTCCTGAAGGAGCTAAGGCACGTGTTCTTGCTAGAACACTTAAGGATGGTCAAGACAGTTGGACAGACCTCGGTGCCATTACATCTAGTCTCCAAACCTTCGCTATCCGAAATGGTGGCTCTCTTCTAGACGTCAAATTAGCCTGGGAAGGTGGCAAGGCTGAGTTTTATGAATTGGCGAGCTTCTATCAAGAATTAACAGAAGAAGCTGCTCAATCAAGCAAGGGTGAAGAACCAGCACCCGTTCTTGAGATTCCTGAATTCACAGGTGGTGTCAATGCAGCTGAGGCCTTGGTACATGAAGTACCAGAGTACACAGGCCCAGTAGCAACAGTGGGTGACCAAGCTGCTCCAACAGTAGAGAAACCTGAGTTTCAAGGTGGTGTCAATGCAGTTGAAGCCTTGGTACATAAGCTTCCAGAGTACACAGGCCCATTATCGACAGTAGGCGACCAACCAGCTCCGACAGTTGAGAAGCCTGAGTTCCAGGGCGGTGTCAATGCAGTTGAAGCTTTGGTACATGAAGTACCAGAGTACACAGGTCCAATCTCAACAGTAGGCGACCAAGCCGCTCCAACTGTAGAGAAACCTGAGTTTAAACTTAGCTCTTTAGCTTCCTATCAAGGTAAGACGCCAGATTATAAGCAAGAAATAGCTAGACCAGAAACAGCTGAACAAAGCTTGCCAGCAACTGGTGAGAGCCAATCTGACACAGCCCTCTTCCTAGCAGGTGTTAGCCTAGCCCTATCTGCTTTCTTTGTAGCAAAAACAAAGAAAGACTAGTATTTAGTAAAATCTCTTAACAAGATTACGAACTCAGTTTCTTATCTTTCTCGATGAGGTTTATAGTACGTAGAAAGCCTGAGAAGATTTCTTCTCAGGCTTTTGCTAAGCACATAAATACGATACTGCTATGAAAAAATCACCCAGAGTATTCTGGGTGATAAATGTTATGGTTGTGCTGGTTGCGGATTCTGGTTTTGTTGGCCAGGGATTGTATTTGATTGTTGCGTATTATTGTTAGGATTGGTAGTCGTACTATTATTTGTGCTTGGAGTAGTTGTGCTAGACTGTGAAGTTGAGCTTTCTGATGATGAGCTTGAACTTTCAGATGTCGAACTTTGTTGTGTAGATGATGAAGGGGTCCACGTATTGCGTGCTCCATTTTTAAAGACAAATTCTCCGCTTCTGTAAAGACCCTCAGGCATCGTCCAGTCACCAGGATGATCATCTTCAGAGAGATAAGTCATCATTGAACGGTAGACCTTAGCAGCGACATAGAAGCCATCACCAACGATAGGAGTAAGACGATTTGAGTAACCTGTCCAAACTGCCATTGAATATTTACGAGTATAGCCAACGAACATTTCGTCTGGAGCTACCAAATCAGTATTTTTGATGTAGTTTTCAATCTCATCATCTGTATAGTTTGACGTACCGGTTTTACCAGCTTGTGGTAGCCAAGGGAGGTAGGCTCCTCGACCAGTTCCGTATGCCAAGACGGTTTTCATCATATCTGTCATCATATAGGCTGTCGTTTCTTTCATAGCACGTGTACCAGAATCAGAGAATTCTTTTGAACTGCCATCACTAAAGACAATCTTATTGATATACATAGGTTTGCGGTAGATACCGCCATTGGCAAAAGCAGCGTAAGCCGCAGCCATCTTCTCGCTGCTTGCTCCATACTTTTTGTCAGACTCGGTTGTATTACTTGAAATAGCATTAGCATAGTGTATGCTTGGGTAGTCAATACCGAGTCCATTTAGAAACGTCTTGGCACGATCGAGTCCTACTTTCTCTAGCGTTTCTACAGCCGGCACATTCCGTGATTGTTGGAGAGCATACTGGAGTGTTATGTTTCCAAAGTAACTCTTATCCCAGTTATAGACAGGGGTAGAGGTTCCAGGGTAATTATAAGGACTATCGTGAACAATCGAAGCAGTTGAATCATAAACGCCATATTCCAAAGCAGGAGCATAGTCTGTAATAGGCTTCATGGTAGAACCCCAGTCACGGTTAGTTTCTACAGCTTGGTTTATTCCAAAGGAAACATTGCTTGATTGGTGGCGAGCACCTAATTGGGCAATGACTTTCCCGTTTGTGACATCAACGATAGTAGAGGCTACCTGTAACTCATCATCTGGATAGTTGACATACTCGTCCGTATTGTAAATATCCCAGAGACGTTGTTGGACCTTAGAATCAACGTTTGTGTAGACTTCCATACCCGTAGTTAAAAGGTTGTAACCTGTTTCCTGTTCAACTTGGTCAATCACCTCTTTGAGGTAATTATCCATGTAAGGAGGATAACTGTTAGCTGATTTTAGGCTTTGAAGTCCATCTGTAATTGGAGTATTAATCGCTTTTTCATATTGCTCAGCTGTAATGTAGCCTTGCCCTTTCATCTCAGAGAGGACGAGATTACGACGTTCTTGAGCAGCTTCTGGATGCGAGTATGGATCATATTGGTTTGGAGCCTGAGGCATACCAGCAAGGAGAGCCAGTTGAGGAATACTTAGATCTTTGAGATCCTTGCCATAGTAACTTTGGGCAGCTGTCTGCATTCCGTAGTTACCGTTTGACATGTAAACCTTGTTGATGTAGTAGGTCAAGATCTCTTGCTTAGTCGCTTTTTGTTCTAGCTGAACGGCTAACCAAGCTTCCTGGGCCTTACGAGAAAGAGTCTGATCAGAAGTTGACGTAGAGAAATAAGTTAACTTAATCAACTGCTGCGTCAAGGTGGAAGCTCCTTGCAGACCTCCACCACCACGAAGGTTTCGTAGGGTAGCACCTAGGATACGGATCGTGTCGATTCCTCGGTGATTAAAGAAGCGATGGTCCTCAATCGAAACAATAGCGTTGACCAAATCGGTCGGTATTTCGTTTGCTTGGGCATTGACCCGACGTTCCGATCCAAGATCAGCGATAAGTTCATCATTGCTATCATAGATCTTACTTGACGTTGTAGCAACTAGTTTACTTTCAGATAGGGCTGGAGTCTTGCTAACATAGTAGAGAAAGAGACCTCCGCCCAGCATAATAGCTGCGATAAATACAGTTAAGAAGCAGATACTGATATATTTAGCTATTCGCAGGATATTTTGTTTGTTCATCTTGTTTTACCACCTAGTAAATGTTCTTTGATAATATCGAGATAGGGAATCTGGGGAAAGGCACCCAGCTCAATCCTATATCCATTTTCTCGAATATATCCAAGTGGCATTGACTTTTGTCCCTTATCTTGATGATAGAAACGAATCAGGTCAACAGCCGGCAATAAATAAGTTTCTTGCTGAGAAGCAAAGTGAAGAAGGACAAAGCAGATTCCTCGCTGGGCAAGGACCTGTTCCATATGCTGAATCTGATGGTGATGGAAATTCTTCATCGGAATCGCATGTTTTTGCCTAGTTTCCTTTGCTTCAAAGTCGATGTAATATCCATCATAAACCCCTGAATAGTCTGTGGTTGAGGCTTGTCTAAAGTAGGCTTCAACGATCTTGGCTCGACTTCGTTGGGGATAGTCAACACGTACGATTTGGATGGGAGTTGGTTTCTTGTGAATCACTGCCATCCCATGCGACAAGTAATAATCGTTCGTAGCGTTGATCATCTTTTCAAAAGACATTCCCCGATTTGCGAAATTTTTAGTTTGTGACGGGGGAGCTTGTCTCTTCTGTGATGAAATTTTATGTGGATAGTTGACCATAATTCTCCTTATTGGTACAATAACATCACTCTATTATATCATAAATTTACAAAGAAAGGGTTAAAAATGACAACAGCCTTGATTTCAGGTTATTCTGCCTTCGACCTTGGTCTCTTTAATGACAAGGATATTCGCGTTGATATTATCAAAACAGCTATTCGGAGAGACCTGGAGCGTCTAGCAGAGGAAGGGGTGACCTGGCTTGTCTTTACTGGGGCTCTGGGCTTTGAGTACTGGGTGCTTCAGGTGGCGAAAGACATGAAAATAGACTATGAATTTCAGCTGGCGACCATTTTTGATTTTGAAACCCATGGTAGTAACTGGAATGAAGCCAATCAAGTGAAGTTGAGCGAATTCAAGCAAGTTGATTTTGTTAAATATGCCTATCCACAATATGAACACAAGGGACAACTACGTGATTATCAGAAATTTTTACTGGAGAACACAGATATTTGCTATCTTTTTTATGATGAAGAAAACAAAACTAAATTACAATATTTTTACCAAATGATGAAAAATCAAGCGGACTATGTTACAAGGCAATTAACATTTGATGAGTTAAATGAACTAGCAGAAAATTTTTCTGAAAAGTAACCCTTTGACCTTGATTTTTACTTGTCTTTTTTTATATAATAATACTAGTAACCCAGAATGGAGAGAGACATGGCAAGTATTATATTTTCAGCAAAAGATATTTTTGAACAAGAGTTTGGACGCGAAGTACGTGGATATAGCAGAGCAGAGGTGGATGAATTCCTCGATGATGTGATTAAGGATTATGAAACCTACGCAGCTTTGGTTAAATCCCTTCGCCAAGAAATTGCCGATTTGAAGGAGGAGTTGTCTCGTAAACCACAGGCGACTCCAACTCAACCAGACTCTATTGAAGTAACAGCTTCTACTTCAATGACAAACTTTGATATTTTGAAACGCTTAAATCGTCTCGAAAAAGAAGTATTTGGTAAGCAAATCTTAGACAACCAAGATTGATATTGAATAAGGGATGAGTGCAATTTTTGGATAATCGCGTGAAGAGGTTCTCTTTTCATGAGGAAAGTCCATGCTAGCACAGGCTGTGATGCCTGTAGTGTTTGTGCTAGGCGAATCCATAAGCCTAGGGACGAGTGATCGTTACGGCAGTCGAAATGGCTAAGTCTTCGGATAGGTCAGAATAGGCTTGAAAGTGCCACAGTGACGGAGTCTTTCTGGAAACAGAGAGAGTGGAACGCGGTAAACCCCTCAAGCTAGCAACCCAAATTTTGGTCGGGGCATGGAGTGCACGGAAACGAACGTAGTACTCTGACTGCTAGCAGATTTATGCTGTTAGCGGTAGACAGATGATTATCGAAGGAAGTGGTCCTAGTCACTTCTGGAACAAAACATGGCTTATAGAAAATTGCATATAGGTTGAGGCTGAGAAATCTTTCTCAACCTCATTTTTTAAAGTGAACAAGAGAAAGGTCCTGCAAGACTAGAAATGAAAGAACAATTTAATTTAATCGCAACTGCTGCGGCGGGTCTTGAGGCTGTCGTTGGACGAGAAGTGCGAGATCTGGGTTATGATTGCCAGGTTGAGAATGGACGTGTCCGCTTCCAAGGAGATGTGAAGGCAATCATTGAGACCAATCTTTGGCTTCGTGCAGCGGATCGCATCAAGATTGTAGTCGGAAGCTTTCCAGCTAAGACCTTTGAAGAGCTTTTTCAAGGTGTTTTGGCTCTAGATTGGGAAAACTATCTCCCGCTTGGGGCGCGTTTCCCGATTTCAAAGGCCAAATGTGTTAAGTCAAAACTTCATAACGAGCCCAGTGTTCAGGCTATTTCTAAGAAAGCTGTTGTGAAGAAATTACAAAAACACTATGCCCGCCCAGAAGGAATTCCCTTGATGGAAACTGGTCCTGAGTTTAAGATTGAGGTATCTATTCTGAAAGATGTGGCAACTGTCATGATTGACACGACAGGTTCTAGCCTTTTTAAACGAGGTTATCGTACGGAAAAGGGTGGAGCGCCAATCAAGGAAAATATGGCAGCGGCCATTTTACAACTATCTAACTGGTATCCAGACAAGCCCTTGATTGATCCGACCTGTGGTTCAGGAACTTTCTGTATCGAGGCGGCTATGATTGCCAGAAAGATGGCTCCTGGCCTACGCCGTTCCTTTGCTTTTGAGGAATGGAACTGGGTTAGCGATCGGTTAATCCAAGAGGTCCGTACTGAGGCGGCTAAGCAAATTGATCGTGAACTTGAGCTGGATATCATGGGCTGTGATATTGATGCTCGTATGGTGGAAATTGCCAAGGCAAATGCCCAAGCAGCAGGTGTTGCAGGAGATATCACCTTTAAACAAATGCGGGTACAGGACTTGCGCACAGACAAGATCAATGGCGTTATCATTTCCAATCCACCATATGGGGAACGCTTGTCTGATGATGCGGGAGTTACCAAGCTCTATGCTGAGATGGGACAGGTCTTTGCACCACTGAAAACCTGGAGTAAGTTTATCCTGACGAGTGACGAAGCTTTTGAAAGTAAGTACGGAAGTCCAGCAGATAAAAAACGAAAACTCTATAACGGAACCTTAAAAGTGGATTTATATCAATATTTTGGTCAGCGTGTGAAACGCCAAGAGGTAAAATAGAAAGGTAAACTCATGAGTAAGAAAAGACACGATCGTCATAAAAAAGAACAGCAAGAGCCACAATTCGACTTTGACGAAGCAAAAGATTTGACTGTTGGTCAAGCAATTCGTAAGAACGAGGAGGTTGAGGCTGGAGTATTGCCTGAAGACAACATCTTGGACAAATACATCAAACAGCATCGCGAAGAGATCGAGGCAGATAAGTTTGAAACTCGTCAGTTTGAAAAAGAAGAGTTGGCTTCTACTCAAAACTTAGAGGAATTGATCCAAGAAGTTCGTGAATCAAGTGAACTTTCTGAAGAGGTAGACGATTCAGACCTGGTTTCCGAGGAATCTATTGAAGAGATAGACAATGAAGAAACTACTCAGTTTGTTCCACCACTTCAAGATGAGGAAAGTACTGAAATGGAGCCTCTCGTTTTAACAGAAACAGCATCCAAGGAAATGAATGAGGAAAATGAGGAACAAGAAGAAACCTATACTTCCCTATCACGATCAGTGCAGACGGAACCTGAAACAGGCTCTAAAAAGAAACGTCTGATTACCATCGTTTCTGTGGTAGCTGCGATTCTTGTTCTTGCTGGGACGTATTATGTCTACCGTCAGGTATCCCGTTCGAACCAAGAAATCCAGTCTTCTCAATCATCTTCAGGAAATCAAGAATCGCAAACCGACTTGCAAGAGTTCAATACGCTTTATGATTCCTTCTATACAGATGCCAATAAGACTGCTTTAAAAAATAGCCAGTTCGATAAGTTGAGCCAGCTAAAAACCTTACTGGATAAGTTAGAAGGTAGCCGTGATTATACACTAGCTAAGTCAAAATACGATAGCCTAGCAACTCAAATCAAGGCCATTCAAGATGTCAACGCCCTCTTTGAAAGTCCAGCTATTACTGATGGTGTCTTGAATACCAATGCTAAAGCCAAGGCGGATGCTAAGTTCACGGAAGTTAAAACGGGAAATACAGAGCTTGATAAACTGTTAGATCAGGCGATTAGTCTTGGTAAGAGTCAACAAACCAGTGCTTCCAGCTCAAGTTCTAGCACGAGTCAAGCAAGCTCAAGTTCAGCTACAGAAAGCAGTGCAAGCAGTACGACGCCTTCAACAAGTACCACGGCACCGGCTAGAGATACAAATGGTGGTTTATCTGGCGATGGGGTTAATCTTCAAAGAAGTGCTAGTCGTGTACCCTACAACCAATCAGCTGTAGACGATAGCAATAACCCTGCTTGGACGTTTGCAGATGGTGTATTGGAACAAATCCTAGCAACCTCACGTGCTCGTGGCTATATCACTGGCAACAAATACATTCTCGAACGTGTCAATATTGTAAACGGAAACGGCTATTACAACCTCTACAAACCAGATGGAACCTACCTCTTCACCCTCAACTGTAAGACTGGTTACTTTGTAGGGAATGGTTCTGGCCATGCAGATGACTTGGACTATTAGGAGTCCGTTACAAAATTCTTTCCTTTCATAGGTAAAAATGATAAAATAAAACAAATTAAATAAGAGGAGTGTCACATGACAAAAGCTAACTTTGGTGTCGTAGGTATGGCCGTAATGGGTCGTAACCTTGCCCTAAATATCGAATCTCGTGGTTATACAGTTGCCATTTACAACCGTAGTAAAGAAAAAACAGAAGACGTAATTGCCTGCCATCCTGAAAAGAACTTTGTGCCAAGCTATGACGTTGAAAGCTTTGTAAACTCAATCGAAAAACCTCGTCGTATCATGCTGATGGTTCAAGCTGGACCTGGTACAGATGCAACTATCCAAGCTCTTCTTCCACACCTTGATAAGGGTGATATCTTGATTGATGGAGGAAACACTTTCTACAAAGATACCATCCGTCGTAATGAAGAACTAGCAAACTCAGGGATCAACTTTATCGGTACTGGAGTTTCTGGTGGTGAAAAAGGTGCCCTTGAAGGTCCTTCTATCATGCCTGGTGGACAAAAAGAAGCCTACGAATTGGTTGCGGATGTTCTTGAAGAAATCTCAGCTAAAGCACCAGAAGATGGCAAACCATGTGTGACTTACATCGGTCCTGATGGAGCTGGTCACTATGTGAAAATGGTCCACAACGGTATCGAGTATGGTGACATGCAATTGATTGCAGAAAGCTATGACTTGATGCAACACTTGCTTGGCCTTTCTGCAGAAGATATGGCTGAAATCTTTACTGAGTGGAACAAGGGTGAATTGGACAGCTACTTGATCGAAATCACAGCTGATATCTTGAGCCGTAAAGATGATGAAGGTCAAGATGGACCAATCGTAGACTACATCCTGGATGCTGCAGGAAACAAAGGAACGGGTAAATGGACTAGCCAATCAGCTCTTGACCTTGGTGTGCCATTGTCACTCATCACTGAGTCAGTATTTGCTCGCTACATCTCTACATACAAAGAAGAGCGTGTGCATGCTAGCAAGGTCCTTCCAAAACCAGCTGCCTTCAAATTTGAAGGTGACAAGGCTGAGTTGATCGAAAAGATCCGTCAAGCCCTTTACTTCTCAAAAATCATCTCATACGCACAAGGTTTTGCCCAATTACGTGTGGCTTCTAAAGAAAATAACTGGAACTTGCCATTTGCGGACATTGCATCTATCTGGCGTGATGGCTGTATCATCCGTTCTCGTTTCTTGCAAAAGATTACAGATGCCTATAACCGTGATGCAGACCTTGCAAACCTTCTTTTGGATGAGTACTTCTTGGATGTTACTGCTAAGTACCAACAAGCAGTGCGTGATATCGTAGCTCTTGCTGTTCAAGCTGGTGTACCAGTGCCAACCTTCTCAGCAGCTATTACTTACTTTGATAGCTATCGTTCAGCAGACCTTCCTGCTAACTTAATCCAAGCACAACGTGACTACTTTGGTGCCCACACTTACCAACGTAAAGACAAAGAAGGAATCTTCCACTACTCTTGGTATGACGAAAAATAAGTAGGTCTGCCATGGGGAAACGGATTTTATTACTTGAGAAAGAACGAAATCTCGCTCATTTTCTCAGTCTGGAACTCCAAAAAGAGCAATACCGTGTTGATCGGGTCGAGGAGGGGCAAAAAGCCCTCTCCATGGCTCTCCAGACAGATTATGACTTGATTTTACTGAATGCTCGTCTGGGGGATATGACGGCCCAGGATTTTGCAGAGAGGCTGAGTCGAACAAAACCAGCCTCAGTGATCATGGTCTTGGACCATCGCGAAGAATTGCAAGACCAGATTGAGA
Source organism: Streptococcus halitosis (assembly GCF_023147855.1). Lineage (GTDB taxonomy): Bacteria > Bacillota > Bacilli > Lactobacillales > Streptococcaceae > Streptococcus > Streptococcus halitosis_B. The sequence goes on along the minus strand of NZ_JAHXOP010000001.1, from coordinate 848,996 downwards.
CAATCCAGCGCTTCGCCGTTTCTTACATCTACAAGCCAGTGATTATTGATCAGCTGGTGGCTCGTATTTCAGCGATTTTCCGAGGTCGGGACTTTATCGACCAACACTGTAGCCAGATGAAGGTCCCAACGTCTTACCGCAATTTGCGTATGGATGTAGAACATCATACCGTTTATCGTGGCGAGGAGATGATTGCTCTGACGCGCCGTGAGTATGACCTTTTGGCCACTCTCATGGGAAGCAAGAAGGTCTTGACTCGTGAGCAGTTATTGGAAAGTGTTTGGAAGTACGAAAGTGCGACAGAAACCAATATCGTGGATGTTTATATCCGTTATCTACGTAGCAAGCTTGATGTAAAAGGTCAAAAAAGCTACATTAAAACCGTGCGTGGTGTTGGGTACACCATGCAAGAATAGAAAAGCAGTTGCAGTTGTGTAACTGCTTTTTTTGAGGGATTTCTATATATTGACATACAGTAAAGTCTTTGCTACAATCAGTTATGGAGGAAAGATCTAATGAAAAAATTTAAAATAATGATGCAAGTTGGACTAGCCGTCTTTTTCTTTGCTTTGCTGGCGACAAGCACAGTATTGGCGGATGATGCTTATTCAGAAGGCTGGCAATTTGTCCAAGAAAATGGCAGAACCTACTACAAGAAGGGGGAACTCAAAGAAACCTACTGGCGAGTGATTGATGGTAAGACCTATTATTTCGATCATGTATCAGGAGAGATGGTTGTCGGCTGGCAATATATCCCGTTTCCATCTAAAGGTAGTACAATTGGTCCTTACCCAAATGGTTTAAGATTAGAATATATGCCAATGCCAAAATGGTATTACTTTGGTCAAGATGGGGTACTACAAGAATTTGTTGGCAAGCAAGTTTTAGAAGCAAAAACTGCTACAAATACCAACAAACATCATGGGGAACAATATGATAGTCCAGCAGAGAAACGAGTCTATTATTTTGAAGATCAGCGTAGCTATCACACTTTAAAAACCGGTTGGATTTATGACGAGGGTCATTGGTATTATTTACAGAAGAGTGGTGGCTTTGATGCTCGTATCAACAGTTTAACGGTTGGGGAGCCAGTGCGTGGTTGGGCCAAGGATTATTCTCTTCTATATGATGAAGAGGAAATAAAAGCGGCTCCATGGTACTACCTAGACCCAGAAACTGGCATTATGCAAACGGGTTGGAAACAACTTGGCAATAAGTGGTACTACCTCCGTTCATCAGGAGCCATGGCAACTGGTTGGTACCAGGAAGGCTCAACTTGGTATTATTTAGACGAGCCAAATGGCGATATGAAAACGGGCTGGCAATACCTTGGGAACAAGTGGTACTATCTCCGTTCATCAGGATCTATGGCAACTGGCTGGTATCAGGAAGGCTCGACTTGGTACTACTTACATGCAAGTAATGGAGATATGAAGACAGGCTGGTTCCAGGTCAATGGCAAATGGTACTACGCTTACAGCTCAGGTGCTTTAGCAGTGAATACGACCGTAGAAGGCTATTCGGTCAACTATAATGGCGAGTGGGTTCAATAATGAAAGAGGCGATTGTGAAGGAAACAATCGCTTTTTTTGTGAAAATATAATAAAATAGATAGGAGAAATACTACTGTATGAAATGAGACGGTCTTTTCGTCTGGTTAAAGGAAAACATGACAAAAAAAGTTGGTGTCGGTCAGGCACATAGTAAGATTATTTTAATAGGGGAGCATGCGGTCGTATACGGCTATCCTGCCATTTCCCTGCCTCTCTTAGAGGTGGAGGTGACATGTAAGGTGGTCCCTGCTGAAAGTCCGTGGCGTCTCTATGAGGAGGATACCTTGTCCATGGCGGTTTATGCTTCGCTGGAGTATTTGGATATCAAAGAAGCCTGCATTCGATGTGTGATTGACTCGGCTATCCCTGAAAAACGGGGAATGGGTTCGTCAGCGGCTATCAGCATAGCAGCCATTCGAGCTGTTTTTGACTACTATCAAGCCGACCTGCCTCATGATGTACTAGAAATCTTGGTCAATCGGGCTGAGATGATTGCCCATATGAATCCAAGCGGTTTGGATGCTAAGACCTGTCTCAGTGACCAGCCCATTCGCTTTATCAAGAATGTTGGTTTTACAGAACTTGAGATGAACCTATCTGCCTATTTGGTGATTGCAGATACAGGTGTGTATGGTCACACTCGTGAAGCCATACAAGTGGTTCAAAGCAAGGGGAAGGATGCTCTGCCGTTTTTGCATGCCCTGGGAGAATTGACCCAGCAGGCAGAAGAGGCAATTAGACGAAAAGATGCTGAGGGACTGGGACAAATCTTCAGTCAAGCGCATTTACATTTAAAAGAAATTGGTGTTAGTAGCCCTGAGGCAGACTCCCTCGTTGAAACGGCTCTGAGCCAGGGTGCTCTAGGTGCCAAGATGAGTGGTGGTGGGCTAGGAGGCTGTATCATAGCCTTGGCAACCAATTTGACTCAAGCTCAAGAACTAGCAGAAAGATTAGAAGAGAAAGGAGCTGTTCAGACATGGATCGAAAGCCTGTAACAGTACGTTCCTACGCAAATATTGCCATTGTCAAATATTGGGGAAAGAAAAAAGAAAAAGAGATGGTTCCTGCTACTAGCAGTATCTCTTTGACTTTGGAAAATATGTACACAGAGACGACTTTGTCGCCTTTACCGACGGATGCGACTGCTGATGCCTTTTATATCAATGGTCAACTTCAGAGTGAGGATGAGCATGCCAAAATGAGCAAAATCATTGACCGTTATCGCCCAGAAGGTGAGGGCTTTGTCCGTATTGATACCCAAAACAACATGCCTACCGCAGCGGGCTTGTCCTCAAGTTCCAGTGGTTTGTCCGCCTTGGTCAAGGCCTGTAATGCTTATTTCCAGCTTGGTTTGAATCAGAGTCAGTTGGCGCAGGAAGCTAAGTTTGCCTCAGGTTCTTCCTCTCGCAGTTTTTATGGACCACTAGGTGCTTGGGATAAGGATAGTGGGGAGATTTACCCTGTAGAGACAGACTTGAAACTAGCTATGATCATGTTGGTGCTAGAGGATAAGAAAAAACCAATTTCTAGCCGTGATGGAATGAAACTTTGTGTGGAAACCTCGACGACCTTTGATGATTGGGTTCGTCAGTCTGAGAAGGATTATCAGGATATGCTGGTCTATCTCAAAGAGAATGATTTTGCCAAGGTTGGGGAATTAACGGAGAGGAATGCCCTTGCTATGCACGCTACGACGAAAACAGCATCGCCAACCTTTTCATATCTGACGGATGCGTCCTATGAAGCCATGGACTTTGTCCGCCAACTTCGTGAGCAAGGGGAAGCCTGCTACTTTACCATGGACGCCGGTCCCAATGTCAAGGTCCTCTGTCAGGAGAAAGACTTGGAGCATTTGTCAGAAATTTTCGGTCAACGTTACCGCTTGATTGTGTCAAAAACAAAGGATTTGAGCCAAGATGATTGCTGTTAAAACTTGCGGGAAACTCTATTGGGCAGGTGAATATGCTATTCTAGAGCCAGGGCAGTTAGCCTTGATAAAGGCCATCCCCATCTATATGAAGGCTGAGATTGCTTTTTCTGAGAACTATCGTATCTACTCAGACATGTTTGATTTCGCAGTGGACTTGACGCCAAATCCTGACTACAGCTTGATTCAAGAAACGATTGCTCTAGTGGAAGATTTCCTCGTTTATCGTGGGCAAGCCTTGCGACCTTTTTTCTTGGAAATCCGTGGCAAAATGGAACGAGAAGGGAAAAAATTTGGTCTGGGTTCGAGTGGTAGCGTCGTTGTCTTGGTGATCAAGGCCCTGCTGGCTCTGTATGATATTACGGTTGATCAGGATTTCTTGTTCAAGCTGGCTAGCGCGGTCTTGCTCAAGCGAGGTGACAATGGTTCTATGGGAGACCTTGCCTGTATTGTGGCAGAGGATTTAGTTCTCTACCAGTCTTTTGATCGAAAGAAGATAGCTGCTTGGTTGGAAGAAGAAAGTTTGGAGACAGTTTTGGAGCGTGACTGGGGCTTTTCCATCTCACAAGTGAAACCAGCCCTAGAATGTGATTTCCTAGTGGGATGGACCAAGGAAGTAGCCGTATCGAGCCAAATGGTTCAGCAAATCAAGCAAAACATAGACCAGAATTTTTTAAGTTCCTCAAAAGCAACGGTATCTGCTTTGGTAGAAGCCCTGGAGCATGGGAATGCAGAAAAAATTATTGAGCAGCTGGAAACAGCCAGTCAGCTTTTAGAAGGTTTGAGCCCAGATATTTACACACCTTCGTTGAGACAGTTGAAAGAAGCCAGTCAAGATTTGCAGGCTGTTGCCAAGAGTAGTGGCGCTGGTGGTGGTGACTGTGGGATTGCCTTGAGTTTTGATGAGCAATCAACTGAAACCTTAAAAAATCGCTGGGCCAATCTGGAGATTGAGCTCTTATACCAAGAAAGGATAGGACATGACGACAAATCGTAAGGACGAGCATATCCGCTATGCCCTTGAGCAAAAAAGTTCTTATAATAGCTTTGATGAGGTGGAGTTGATTCACTCTTCGCTACCGCTCTATGACCTAGATGAGATTGATTTGTCTACAGAATTTGCAGGTCGAAAGTGGGACTTTCCTTTTTATATCAATGCCATGACGGGTGGGAGCGAAAAAGGGCGAGAAATCAATCAAAAACTAGCTCAGGTGGCAGAAGCCTGTGGAATTTTGTTTGTGACGGGCTCTTATAGCGCAGCCCTCAAGGATCCAACAGATGACTCTTTTTCTGTCAAATCTAGCCATCCAAAGCTCCTTCTTGGAACCAATATTGGATTGGACAAGCCTATCGAGTCAGGACTTCAGACTGTGCAAGAGATGAATCCTCTCCTCCTGCAAGTGCATGTTAATGTTATGCAGGAATTACTCATGCCGGAGGGAGAAAGAAAGTTTCGAAGCTGGCAATCGCATCTGGCAGACTATAGCAAGCGGATCCCTGTTCCAATCGTTTTAAAGGAAGTGGGCTTTGGGATGGATGTGAAGACTATCGAAAGAGCCTATGAACTGGGTGTTCGAACGGTTGACCTGTCGGGTCGTGGTGGTACTAGCTTTGCCTATATCGAAAATCGTCGCAGTGGTCAGCGTGATTACCTCAATCAATGGGGCCAGTCCACCATGCAGGCCCTTCTCAATGCCCAAGACTGGAAAGACAAGGTCGAACTCTTGGTCAGTGGAGGCGTTCGAAATCCGCTGGATATGATTAAATGCCTGGTCTTTGGTGCCAAGGCTGTAGGACTGTCACGAACCGTTCTGGAATTGGTTGAAACCTACTCGGTCGGGGAAGTGATTAGCATTGTCCAAGGATGGAAAGAAGATCTGCGTTTGATTATGTGTGCCCTTAATTGTGCCACCATAGCGGATCTGCAAAACGTAGACTATATTCTTTATGGCAAATTAAAAGAAGCAAAAGATCAGATGTAGAGAGGTCGGGACAAGAATCCCGCCCTTTTTTGTAGCCTTTTGTCAACTGTGGTGGGCTGAAAGAACCTAGCTTGTAGGAGCGATTTCTGTCCTATCTCCTTTTTCCATCCTCAGACCGAGGTGACTTTTTTGAATTGTGATAAAATAGAAAAGAGAGGATGCAGCTATGAAAAAATTTCAAATCTTTTTATTTATTGAAGCCTGTCTATTGACGGGAGCTCTGATTTTGATGGTATCAGAGCATTTTTCGCGTTTTCTGCTGATTCTGTTCCTCTTTTTGCTCTTGCTGCGCTATTATACAGGTAAGGAGGGCAATAATGTCTTTCTCCTTGTGGCGACCATACTCTTCTTTTTCATCGTCATGCTCAATCCCTTTGTGATTTTAGCTATCTTTGTGGCAGTTATCTATAGTCTCTTTCTTCTCTATCCGATGATGAATCAAGAAAGAGAGGATACGGATTTGGTCTTTGAAGAGGTGGTAACGGTTAAAAATGAACGCAATCCTTGGTTTGGCAATCTCCATCATTTCTCTAGTCACCAGACCTGCCAATTTGACGATATCAATCTCTTTCGCCTCATGGGCAAGGACACCATTCATTTGGAAAGAGTTATCCTAACCAATCATGACAATGTCATTATCCTTAGAAAGATGATCGGAACGACTAGGATTATCGTACCTGTAGATGTGGAAATCAGCCTCAGTGTCAACTGCCTCTATGGAGATCTAACTTTCCTCAATCAACCCAAGCGAGCACTTCGCAATGAACACTATCATCAGGAGACCAGAGACTATCTCAAGAGTAACAAGAGCGTCAAGATTTTCCTAACTACTATGGTTGGCGATGTGGAGGTGGTCAGAGGATGAAAAAGCAATCGTATCTGTTAATTGGGCTGACTTCTTTCCTCTTTATCCTCTTTTTGACCAATAGTCTACTTGATATTTTTGAACTGGATTGGTCCTATTTGCTACAGGATATCGAGAAAACGGAGAAACTCATTTTCTTGATCTTGGTCTTTAGCATTTCCATGACCTTCTTTTTTGTCCTCTTTTGGCGCGTGATAGAAGAAGTCTCTCGCAGAAAAATGCAGGTCAATCTCAAGCGACTACTAGCAGGAAAAGAGGTGGTTTCCTTTGCAGATCCAGACTTGGACACCAGTTTTAAGTCCTTGTCTGGCAAGCTCAACCTCTTGACAGAGGCTGTTCAAAAGGCTGAAAATCAAAGCCTGGTCAAGGAAGAAGCAATCATTGAGAAAGAACGGAAGCGGATTGCACGTGACCTGCACGATACAGTTAGTCAGGAGTTGTTTGCGGCCCATATGATTTTATCAGGTGTCAGTCAGCAGGCTTTGAAGCTGGATAGAGAAAAGATGCAGACCCAGTTGCAAAGTGTCGCAGCTATCCTTGAAACAGCCCAGAAAGATCTGCGGGTCTTGCTCTTACATTTGCGACCTGTAGAGTTGGAAGAAAAGAGTTTGGTCGAGGGGATTCAAATCCTCTTAAAAGAGCTTGAGGACAAGAGTGATCTCAAGGTAAGCCTCAAGCAAAATGTGTCTAAATTGCCTAAGAAGATTGAAGAACATATTTTCCGTATTTTGCAGGAGTTGATCAGCAATACTCTCCGCCATGCCCAGGCATCTTGTTTGGATGTCTATCTCTATCAGACAGATGTTGAATTGCAGCTGAAGGTGGTGGATAATGGAATTGGTTTCCAGTTGGGGAGTTTAGATGACTTGAGTTATGGACTGCGAAATATCAAGGAGCGAGTCGAAGATATGGCAGGAAACATTCAACTTTTGACAGCACCTAAGCAAGGACTGGCGGTTGATATCCGTATTCCCCTGCTAGACAAGGAATCATAAAGGAGTAGAGATGAAAATTTTACTTGTAGATGACCATGAAATGGTTCGATTGGGCTTGAAAAGCTATTTTGATCTCCAAGACGATGTGGAAGTTGTGGGCGAGGCTGCCAACGGATCTCAAGGTATTGAGTTGGCCTTGGAATTGCGCCCAGATGTCATTGTCATGGATATTGTCATGCCTGAGATGAATGGGATTGATGCTACCTTGGCTATCCTCAAAAAATGGCCTGAAGCCAAGATATTGATTGTGACCTCTTACTTGGACAATGAAAAAATCATGCCGGTCTTGAATGCTGGTGCCAAAGGCTATATGCTTAAGACTTCAAGTGCAGATGAATTGCTCCATGCTGTCCGTAAGGTGGCTGCTGGCGAGCTGGCCATTGAACAAGAGGTCAGCAAGAAGGTTGAATACCACCGCAATCATATGGAACTTCATGAAGAATTGACTGCACGTGAGCGAGATGTACTTCAGTTAATCGCCAAGGGCTACGAAAATCAGCGGATCGCAGATGAACTCTTTATCTCTCTCAAGACGGTCAAGACCCATGTGTCCAATATCCTTGCCAAACTTGAGGTCAGCGATCGCACCCAGGCGGCGGTCTATGCCTTCCAGCACCACTTGGTCGGGCAGGAGGACTTTTAGATGAGTCTTGCAGATTTACTTGAGGAGCTAGAAGCAGCAAAAGACCCTGAAAAAGCAGGGCCTATGGAAGCCTATATGCGCCATCAATTTCCCTTTTTAGGGATTGCAGGTCCTGAAAGAAATGCACTCTATAAAAAATACTTTCCAAGCGTGAAAAAAACAAAGATTATTGATTGGGATTTTGTAGATATCTGCTGGGAAAAGGAGCCAAGAGAATACCAATATGTAGCTGCCAACTATTTGAAAGCCATGCAGTCTTATCTAACGAAGGATGATTTGCCTAAGCTTGAGCGTCTGGTCGTGACCAAGTCTTGGTGGGACACGGTAGATATCCTAGATCGAGTAGTAGGAAGTTTGGTAGCCGACTATCCAGAACTTGAAGAAGTGATTTTAAAATGGAGCCTCTCAGACAATATCTGGCTGAGACGAGTCGCTATTGACCACCAGTTGTTAAGAAAAGAAAAAACAAATGTCCAACTGATGGAAAAGATCCTGGTCAACAATCTGGACCAGACAGAATTTTTCATCAACAAAGCCATCGGCTGGGCTCTAAGAGACTACTCTAAAACCAATCCCGAATGGGTAGCACGTTTTATTGAGAAAAATAAGAAGAGAATGGCTGAACTTAGTATCAAGGAAGCGAGCAAGTACCTCTAGCACTATTGAAAAGCGCATTCATTACTTGAAAAAAGTCGCTATTATATGGTATAATGGACTGTATTAAAAATTTTAAGGAGAAATGACAGAATGTCTGTATCATTTGAAAACAAAGAAACAAACCGTGGTGTCTTGACTTTCACTATCTCTCAAGACCAAATCAAACCAGAATTGGACCGTGTATTTAACTCAGTAAAGAAAACTCTTAACGTTCCAGGTTTCCGTAAAGGTCACCTTCCACGCCCTATCTTCGACCAAAAATTTGGTGAAGAAGCTCTTTATCAAGATGCAATGAACGCACTTTTGCCAAACGCTTATGAAGCTGCAGTAAAAGAAGCTGGTCTTGAAGTGGTTGCACAACCAAAAATTGACGTGACTTCAATGGAAAAAGGTCAAGACTGGGTTATCACAGCTGAAGTCGTGACAAAACCTGAAGTTAAATTGGGTGACTACAAAAACCTTGAAGTATCAGTAGATGTAGAAAAAGAAGTAACAGACGCTGACGTTGAAGAGCGTATCGAACGCGAACGCAACAACTTGGCTGAATTGGTTATCAAAGATGGTGCTGCTGAAGACGGCGACACTGTTGTGATCGACTTCGTTGGTTCTATCGACGGTGTTGAATTTGATGGTGGAAAAGGTGAAAACTTCTCACTTGGACTTGGTTCAGGACAATTCATCCCTGGATTTGAAGACCAATTGGTAGGTCACTCAGCTGGCGAAACTGTTGATGTTGTCGTAACATTCCCAGAAGACTACCAAGCAGAAGACCTTGCAGGTAAAGAAGCTAAATTCGTAACAACTATTCACGAAGTAAAAGCTAAAGAAGTTCCAGCTCTTGATGATGAACTTGCAAAAGATATCGACGAAGAAGTGGAAACTCTTGACGAATTGAAAGAAAAATACCGCAAAGAATTGACTGCTGCAAAAGAAGAAGCATACAAAGATGCCGTTGAAGGTGCAGCAATCGATAAAGCTGTAGAAAATGCTGAAATCGTAGAACTTCCAGAAGAAATGATCCACGAAGAAGTTCACCGTTCAGTAAATGAATTCCTTGGAAACTTGCAACGTCAAGGTATCAACCCTGATATGTACTTCCAAATCACAGGAACTACTCAAGAAGACCTTCACAAACAATACGAAGCAGAAGCAGAGTCACGTACGAAGACTAACCTTGTTATCGAAGCAGTTGCCAAAGCTGAAGGATTTGACGCTTCAGAAGAAGAAATCCAAAAAGAAATCGAGCAATTGGCAGCAGACTACAACATGGAAGTTGCACAAGTACAAAACTTGCTTTCAGCTGATATGTTGAAACACGATATCACTATCAAAAAAGCTGTTGAATTGATCACAAGCACTGCAACAGTAAAATAATCTTAAAAGAGAAAAAGCCCACCTGACTAGGTGGGTTTTCTTATGCACTATTTTCCAAAAATCTCTTTGAGATCTGCGTCTGTAATTCCAATCATGGCTGGAATACTAGACCAGTTTTCCTCGGTGAGGATGTAGGATTGTTCAGAGTCGCTTGATGTGGCAGTTTCAGAGACAACTGGTTGCTTTTCTTCAACATTTTCAATTAAATCACTGAAACGCTCAATCAGATAGGTCTTGCGGGCAGTCCCGATATGCTTGACTGCATAGTCAAAGGCCTGTAATTCACCAAGAAGGATGAGCTTACTCTTGGCCCGTGTGATAGCTGTGTAGATGAGATTTCGCTCTAGCATGCGCTTGCTAGCACTGGTGATAGGCAGGATGACAACAGGAAACTCACTTCCCTGAGACTTATGAATACTCATGGCATAGGCTAGTCGAATTTTGTACCATTCATTACGTGGGTAGACGACCTCATTGCCATCAAAATCAATGACAATCTCGTCTTGTTTGGACTCGGTGTATTTTCCAGGAATTAGATCTGTGATGTAGCCTAGGTCTCCATTAAAGACATTGACTTCAGCGTCGTTGACTAGGTGAATAACCTTGTCCCCTGTTCGATAGTGACACTGAGTTGCTTCAAAGCTAACTTGCCCCTTTTGCTGAGGATTGAGCAGTTCTTGCATGAGTTGGTTGATGGCGTCAATACCAGCAGTTCCTCGATACATAGGCGCTAGCACCTGAATATCGCGAGCCGGAATGCCACTTCTGAGGGCAGCACCGAGGATTTTCTCAATCGTAACTGGGATATGGCCACTAGCGATTTCAAAGTAGGAACGGTCTGGCTTTTTCTGGGTAAAGTCAGCTGGCAAGATGCCTTGTCGAATCTGACTAGCCAAGGTGACGATAGTTGATTCTTCACTCTGACGGTAAATCCGTTCCAAGCGGGTCTGCGGAATCAGGGGTATCTGGAGCAGGTCTGCAAGGACTTGTCCGGGACTAACAGAAGGCAATTGGTCACTGTCTCCCACGATGAGGATTTTACTGTTAGAAGAGATATTGGAGAAGAGTTGGTTGGCTAGCCAAGTATCCACCATAGAAAACTCATCCACGATGATGAAGTCAGCATCCAGATAATCTTCTAGATGACTGGTATCATCGTCTCCCGTCATCCCCAAATGGCGATGTATGGTCGCGCTAGGCAAACCTGTCAATTCATTCATGCGCCGAGCTGCTCGACCAGTTGGAGCTGCTAGAAGGATAGGTAAGTTGCTTTTCTTCCTGAGATCAAGCCCTTCTAAAAGGGCATGAACAGCGATAATTCCATTGATAACAGTCGTTTTACCAGTACCAGGTCCACCTGTTAAGATAAAGACCTTGTTCTGGATAGCATCACAGATTGCTTGCTTTTGGATGCTATCGTACTGGATACCAAGCTCTTCCTCAACACTGGCGATATGCTTTTGAATGGTTTCTAGATCCTGGCTTTTCTGCTTTCCTTTTTCGAGGATACGAACCAAGTGACTGCGAATGCCTTCTTCAGCGAAAAAGAGGCTGTTATCAAAGATTTTGGTATCAATCTGCTGAACCTTGTCTTCTTCGATCAAATGAGATAATTCCTGAGCTACTTGACTGGGGTCTAGTTCCACAGGACGGGAAGACTCGAGGAGAGTCAGGGTCTGTTCCAGCAAATCTCGGGCTTCCATATAGGTATCGCCCGTATCCATACATCCCTGAAAAAGACTATGAACAAGACCAGCACGGAAGCGTTCAGGAGCTTGACTTTCGATGCCTAGTTCTGCAGCCAATTGGTCAGCAATGGTAAAGCCCAAACCCTTGATATCCTCAACTAGTTGGTAGGGATAATTTTCAACCACATCAAGGGTTTCTTCCTTGTAAAAGTCTTGAATCTGAAGGGCCAGTTTATTGGGAATGCCGTAGTTAGCTAGTTTTGCCAAGACCATCTCTGTCCCGTAGTTGAGACGGAGGGTGGAAACAAAAGCCTCACGGTTTTTGGCAGAGAGTCCTGAGATGCCTTCTAGCTTTTCAGGATGTTCCAGAATTTCGTCAATGGTATTGTCACCATAGCTATCGACGATTTTCTGAGCAGTTTTGAGACCAATCCCCTTGAAATGACTGCTAGAAAAGTATTTGACTAGGCCTTTTCTAGTTGGTTTGGCGCGTTCATAACGGCTGATCCGAAGCTGTTCCCCATACTTGGAGTGCTGAACGATTTGCCCCCAAAAAGTGTAGTCTTCCCCTTCAATCACGTCCGCCATGGTTCCTGTAACGATGATTTCAAAATCGTCAAAGTCCTCCGCATCGGTATCTTCGATATCTAGGAGGAGAATGCGATAAAAATTACTGGGATTTTCAAAAATAATGCGTTCAATGGTGCCTGAAAAATAAACTTCCATAGGTTTCCTTTACATGAGTTCGTGAAAGTTGTACCCTTAGCTTCTTTCAACAAGCTAGGAGACTAAAAGGTCTTCTTCTCGTAATAGAAAAAGAGGCTGAGACTTAGCATTCTCGGCCTCTTCCTTATCTTAAAAAGTTCCGATACGGTTAAGTGGCCAGAAACGGAATTTTGCTTCGCCCTTGATATCGCTGGCCTTGAAGGTACCGACATGGCGGCTGTCGCTAGAGACTAGACGATCGTCACCAAGGAGAAGGTACTCACCTTGAGGGACAGTAAAGCTAAAGCTGGTGTTGGAATTGACATCGACTGTAAAGGCCTGTGCCTTTTGAGCAAGTTCTCTAAAGTAAACTCCCTTATTGCCTTCAAATCCTTTTCCAGTATAGGTGTTTTGCAACTTTTCTGTTTTGAACAAGTTGAGGTATTCAGCTAGGTAGGGTTCATTCGTTTCTTCACCGTTGATAAAGAGTTTGTCATTTTCGTAGCGGATGGTATCTCCAGGCATGCCGATGACCCTTTTGACAATGTCTTTATTTCCGTCTTCCTCATGCGCAACCACGATGTCGAAGCGGTCAATTGGGAGGTGTTTGACGACGAAGAGAACTTCTCCGTCAGCTAGGGTAGGGTCCATCGAGTGTCCTTCCACACGGACATTGCTCCAAAGGAAGATACGGCTAAGGCCGACCAGCGCGATAATAAGGAAGAAAACTCCCCATTCTTTTAGAAATGTTTTAAACGAATTCATAACTCACCTTTCTAGAAGTGACTTGGCTTTTTCAGTGTTTTTAAAATGCAGTTTGGCGCAGAAATGAAGTCCCTTCATACCATAGGCTTGAAGGATTTTGCTTGCAACCTTATCAGATGCAGTTCCAGCGCCACTTGGCAGTTGATAGCCCAGTTCTCGTCCAAGATTTTCCAAGTTTTCAAGGAAGAGATCCCGCGCGATGATAGAGCTAACTGCAACAGCCAGGTATTTGCCCTCAGCTTTTTCTTCTAAGCTAATTTTGTTTGGAAAACGGTTGGCTTCTTGCGCCAAGTACTTGTCATAGTTTTTAGGGCTTGTAAAAGCATCAATCACGATTTTTTCTGGCTGGACTCCTTTTTGAAGAAGGAGAAAGATAGCCTGATTGTGAAGGGCAACCTTTACAGAAACAGCATTGTAACGCTCTCCAATAATTTCGTTGTACTTGCTCGGTGAAAGGAGGAGCGCTTGGTGCTGGATTTTTTCCTTGAGGATAGGGGCAATCTGACGAATCTTTTGGTCTGTCAGGGTTTTTGAATCCCCCACACCGAGTTTTCGCAAGAAGTCATGCTGATCTGGTGTCACGAAGGAAGCCACGACAGCAAGCCCACCAAAGTAGGAACCATTTCCCACCTCATCGGTACCGATCATAGGAAAATCTTGTCCACTGTTTTCTTGTTGAACTTGATAGCCAAAGAAACTAGCGTACTGTTCAGCAGCTTCGCCCTGCAGGAGGACTTTTCCAGAAGTATAGATGGAAACTGTTGCCTGAGGCAGTCTCAAAAAATAGCGAATATAAGGATTTTTACTAGGACTGAGAGCCTTTTGATACTGACTTAAAAAGCTCTGAATTTCTTGTTCACTTGGTATGAGTGTGATACTTGCCATAGTCTCTATTGTACCACAAAAGCAGGAGAATTGGTAAAAACTGACAAAGTTAGTGAAATTTGGTATAATATCGTGAGGTGAATTTTTATGGCAAATCTAAATCGATATAAGTTTACATTCGGAAAAAAGACATTAACCTTAACAACCGAGCATGACAATCTCTTTATGGAGGAAATTGCCAAGGTTGCGACTGAAAAATACCAAGCAATTAAAGAACAAATGCCTGGGGCGGATGATGAAACCATTGCGCTTCTTTTGGCGGTCAATTGTCTGTCTACACAACTCAACCGTGAGATTGAATTTGATGACAAGGAGCAAGAGTTGTTAGAACTCCGCCATAAGTTGATTGCTGTCAAACAAGAACAGAGCAAGATTGAGGATTCCCTATGATTTCAATCCTACTCTTATTGGTTCTGGCTTGGGGCTTTTACATCGGCTACCGTAGAGGTTTGGTGCTGCAGGTTTATTATTTCCTCGTGGCAGTGATTTCAGCCTTTGTTGCGGGGCAGTTTTATAAATCACTGGGCGATCATTTCCACTTGCTTGTCCCTTATGCCAATCCTCAGGAAGGACAGGGCACCTTTTTCTTCCCTTCAGACCAGCTGTTTCATCTAGACAAGGTCTTTTATGCGGGCCTAGCCTATCTTTTAGTTTTTGGGATTTGCTACACTATCGGACGTTTTATCGGTTTGTTCCTGCACTTGATTCCAACTAAAAAGCTCGATGTCAAATGGTTGCGTATCGGATCAGGCCTTTTGTCTCTATTGGTAACCTTATTTGTCTTGCAAATGGTTCTGACCATCCTTGCAACGGTGCCTCTGGCAGTCATTCAAAATTCACTCGAAAAAAGTACAGTAGCCAAACAGATCATCCAAAGTGTCCCTTTTACGACAAACCTTATCAAACAACTCTGGGTGACAAATTTAATCGGATAAAAAGGGCGGGATTTTTCCTAGCCCTTTGTTTACAGATTGGACGACTAGGGTTAGGTAAAGTCCAAAAATTTCTAGGCGCTACGGTCTTGTAAACAAGCATACAAGGAAAGAATATGAATACAAAAATACTAGAAACATTAGAATTTAATAAAATCAAGGCCTTGTTTGAACCGCATCTCCTGACAGAACAAGGCCTAGAGGAGCTAAAAGGCTTGGCTCCAACTACAAAGGCGGATAAGATCAAACAAGCCTTTACAGAGATGGAGGAAATGCAAGCCCTATTTGTGGAGCAACCTCACTTTACCATCCTAGCGACGCGTGAGATATCAGCTGTTTGCAAGCGTCTGGAGATGGGGGCGGACCTCAATATCGAGGAGTTCTTGCTCCTCAAACGGGTCTTGCTGGCTAGCAGAGAGTTGCAAGGATTTTATACCAATCTCGAAAACGTACGCTTGGAGCAGTTGGCGAGATGGTTTGAAAAACTGCATGAGTTCCCACACTTGCAAGGGAGTCTTCAATCTCTAAACGATGCAGGATTTATCGAAAATTTCGCCAGTGAAGAGCTAGCACGCATTCGCCGGAAAATCCATGATAGCGAGAGTCAAGTTCGAGATGTCTTGCACGACCTGCTCAAGCAAAAAGCTCAGATGTTGACGGAAGGCATTATCGCTAGCAGAAATGGCCGTCAAGTCTTACCAGTCAAGAACACCTATCGCAATAAGATTGCGGGTGTTGTCCATGACATATCTGCCAGTGGAAACACAGTCTATATCGAGCCACGTGAGGTCGTCAAGCTGAGCGAAGAAATCGCTAGTCTGCGAGCAGACGAACGCTATGAGATGATTCGTATCCTGCAGGAGCTCTCAGAACGGGTTCGTCCTCATGCTGCTGAGATTGCTAATGACGCTTGGATTATCGGTCATTTAGACTTGATTCGTGCCAAGGTGCGTTTCATCCAAGAAAGACAAGCAGTTGTTCCTCAACTTTCAGAGAATCAAGAGATTCAACTCCTCCATGTTCGCCATCCTTTGGTTAAAAATGCTGTCGCAAACGATGTACACTTTGGTAAGGAATTAACAACCATTGTCATTACAGGTCCCAATACAGGTGGGAAGACCATCATGCTCAAAACCTTGGGCTTGACTCAACTTATGGCCCAATCTGGATTGCCCATTCTAGCTGATAGGGGGAGCCGTGTCGGTATTTTCGAGGAAATCTTCGCAGATATTGGGGATGAGCAGTCTATCGAGCAAAGTTTGTCTACCTTTTCCAGTCACATGACCAATATCGTAGATATTCTTGGCAAGGTCAATCAGCACTCGCTCTTATTACTAGATGAACTTGGGGCAGGTACCGATCCGCAGGAAGGAGCAGCCCTTGCCATGGCTATTTTGGAGGATCTTCGTCTGCGTCAGGTCAAGACTATGGCGACGACCCACTATCCAGAGCTCAAGGCCTACGGTATCGAAACAGCCTTTGTGCAAAATGCCAGTATGGAGTTTGATACAGCCAGTCTGCGTCCGACCTATCGCTTTATGCAGGGAGTTCCTGGCCGAAGCAATGCCTTTGAAATTGCTAAACGTCTGGGCTTGTCAGATGTCATCGTAGGAGATGCCAGCCAGCAGGTCAATCAAGATAATGACGTCAATCGCATCATTGAACAATTGGAAGAGCAGACGCTTGAAAGCCGTAAACGCTTGGACAATATCCGTGAGGTGGAGCAAGAAAACCTAAAGATGAACCGAGCACTCAAAAAGCTCTACAATGAGCTCAATCGTGAAAAAGAAACCGAGCTCAACAAGGCGCGTGAACAGGCTGCCGAGATTGTGGAACTTGCTCTAAGTGAGAGTGACCAGATTCTCAAGAACCTCCATAGTAAGTCTCAACTCAAACCCCATGAAATCATTGAAGCCAAGGCTGAGCTGAAGAAATTGGCCCCTGAAAAAGTCGACTTGTCTAAAAACAAGGTCCTTCAAAAGGCCAAGAAAAAACGAGCTCCAAAGGTGGGAGATGACATTGTGGTTCTCAGTTATGGCCAACGTGGAACCTTGACCAATCAACTTAAGGACGGCCGTTGGGAAGCCCAAGTTGGTTTGATCAAGATGACCTTGGAAGAGAAAGAATTTGACCTTGTTCAGGCCCAGCAAGAAGCCCCAGTCAAGAAGAAACAAGTCAATGTTGTGAAACGAGCTTCTGGTCGTGGTCCGCAAGCCAGACTGGATCTTCGTGGCAAACGGTACGAAGAGGCCATGAATGAGCTGGACGCCTTTATCGACCAAGCCCTGCTCAATAACATGGCGCAAGTCGACATCATCCATGGTATCGGAACAGGTGTCATCCGTGAGGGCGTCACCAAATACCTGCAAAGAAACAAGCATGTTAAGAGTTTCGGTTATGCTCCACAGAATGCTGGCGGCAGTGGCGCCACCATTGTAACCTTTAAAGGATAGAGAGAAGAAGGATTCACTCTTTCTGAAAAAAGAAGTGAAAAGTCAAAAATTTTCATAGAATATATTGACAAAGGCTAACTTTTCTTGTAGAATAATAAAAAATAAAATACCAACACCGAATGAAGTTTAATAGAAGTGGAGAAAGGTTTGTTTTCCATGACTGTAAATGGACGGAACTCTGGAGAGACCGTAAAGGCACCGAAGGGGCAAGGCAGGTAACTGCTCAAACTCTCAGGTAAAAGGACAGAGCTAGGATAGACCGCTTTTTGGCATTTATCTAAGCATTCCAGAGTACATGTATCTTGCATGTGCTCTTTCTTTTGGGGTTGAAAGATAGGAGAAGGATATGTTAGAATTGCTAAAAGCGCTTGATGCTTTCGTTTGGGGGCCTCCCCTCTTGATCTTATTGGTCGGAACGGGTATCTATTTGACCATCCGACTAGGCCTTTTGCAGGTAGCTCGTCTCCCAAAGGCCTTTCAGCTGATCTTTACCAAGGATAAGGGGCATGGCGATGTGTCGAGCTTTGCTGCTCTCTGTACGGCTTTAGCCGCCACCGTTGGTACGGGAAATATCATCGGGGTCGCAACAGCCATTAAGGTTGGGGGACCAGGGGCTCTATTTTGGATGTGGATGGCGGCCTTCTTTGGGATGGCGACCAAATATGCCGAAGGCTTGCTAGCCATCAAATATCGCACAAAGGATGCAAATGGAGCTGTAGCTGGAGGACCCATGCATTACATCCTTTTGGGGATGGGAGAAAAGTGGCGTCCACTTGCTATCTTCTTTGCCCTAGCGGGTGTATTGGTAGCCCTCCTAGGAATTGGTACCTTTACCCAAGTCAATTCGATTACAGAATCCATTCAAAATACAGCTCAAATTGATCCAGCCATCACAGCTCTGATTTTATCGATTTTTGTAGGGATTGCTGTCTTTGGTGGCCTCAAATCCATATCAAAAGTTTCGACAGCAGTTGTTCCTTTTATGGCTATTGTCTATATTTTAGGAACTCTTACAGTTATTCTCTTTAATATCGAGAAAATCCCGGCCACACTTGCACTGATCTTTACTTCAGCCTTTAGTCCAGCTGCTGCGGTAGGTGGTTTTGCAGGTGCCAGCATTCGGATGGCTATCCAAAATGGTGTGGCGCGAGGAGTCTTCTCTAACGAATCTGGCCTAGGATCAGCTCCCATTGCGGCGGCTGCAGCTAAGACAAATGAGCCTGTCGAGCAAGGCTTGATTTCCATGACAGGAACCTTTATTGATACTTTGATTATCTGCACTCTGACAGGTCTGACAATCTTGGTAACTGGGGTTTGGAGTGGTGATTTGAATGGAGTTGCCTTGACCCAGTCAGCCTTTTCAACAGTTTTTTCACACTTTGGACCTGCCCTCTTGACCCTCTTCCTTGTACTCTTTGCCTTTACGACGATTCTCGGATGGAACTATTACGGAGAGCGCTGTTTTGAGTTTCTCTTCGGTGTTCGTTTTATCTGGCTTTACCGTGTAATCTTTGTAGTCATGGTCTTGTTGGGAGGATTTATCGAGTTGGATATGGTTTGGATTATAGCAGACATCGTTAATGCCTTGATGGCTTTACCAAACTTGATTGCCCTCTTGGTCTTGTCGCCAGTCGTTATTTCCGAAACCAGAAAGTATTTTAAACACTAACCCAATCACACTTTTAGTGTGATTTTTTTCATTTCATAGACATTTCCTATCAAGGCGATTGAAAATATATATTATCCAAGGGTGAAATTCTATGATAGACTAAATGACAATAAAATGAAAAGAGGTTTCTTATGACAACATTTACCATCCACACAGTAGAATCAGCACCAGCAGAAGTGAAAGAAGTTCTTGAAACAGTACAAAAAGATAACAATGGCTATATTCCCAACCTAATCGGTCTCTTGGCCAACGCTCCTACCGCGCTTGAAGCCTACCGAACTGTCGGAGCCATCAACCGTCGCAACAGCCTGACACCAGTAGAGCGTGAAGTAGTGCAAATCACAGCTGCCGTAACCAATGGTTGTGCTTTCTGCGTCGCAGGTCACACAGCCTTTTCAATCAAACAAATCCAGATGAATGATGATCTTCTACAAGCACTCCGCAACCGTACTCCAATCGAGACAGATCCAAAACTAGATACTCTAGCTAAGTTTACCTTGGCGGTCATCAATACCAAAGGGCGTGTAGGAGATGAAGCCTTGGCTGAATTTTTGGAAGCTGGATACACGCAACAAAATGCCTTGGACGTGGTTCTCGGTGTTAGTCTTGCCAGCCTCTGCAACTATGCAAACAACCTAGCCAATACGCCTATTAACCCAGAATTACAACCTTATGCTTAATTCATATCTGAGAAAAAATGGAGTCTGAAATAATCGGGCTTCATTTTTTAGGCTCTCATTTAAGCGCTTTTATGCTATACTAATAATAACATGATTATTGGAGGCTCGGATGAAAAAGTTCCCCTTGGTATTTTCTGGCTGTTTATTAGGTTTAGCAGGTGCAGGAAATCTGCTTGCAGATACTTTGCCTGTTCCGTCGCATTTATTGAGTCTGACTGGTTTAGTTTTGTGGATTTTCTTTCTGATTCTTCATCTTTTTAATTGGGAAGAAACCAAGCAAGAATTGACCAAGCCCCCTCTTTTATCAGGGATGGCCACTTTTCCTATGGCTGGGATGATTTTAGCGACCTATGTCTTTCGCGTATTCCCTGCTCTTCCTTTGGTAGCACAAGGGCTCTGGTGGTTTTCCTTTCTCTTGGATTTGACTTTGATCGCTACTTTTACCATCAAATTTGCCTGTCCAGGTCGGAAGGTCAATGCGACTCCAAGCTGGACGGTGCTCTATGTGGGGATAGCAGTAGCGGCCTTGACCTATCCTCTGGTAGGCATTATTGAGATTGCCTATGCGACCTTGAGTTTTGGTTTTGTCTTGACCTTCTATCTCTATCCCCTTATTTATAGGGATTTAAAGCAAGATCCACTCCCAGTGGCCTTGCTTGGACAGGAAGGAATCTACTGTGCTCCCTTTTCTTTGCTCTTGGCTTCCCTGGTTCGAGTTGGAGGAGCGAGTTTACCGGCTTGGCTCTTGATCGTCATGATTTTGGCATCTCAGTCCTTCTTTTTCTTTGTTTTAACTCGCCTACCCAATATTTTAAAACAAGGCTTTCAACCAGCCTTCTCAGCCCTCACCTTCCCAACCATTATCACAGCCACTTCGCTCAAGATGGCTCAGGGAATTTTGAAACTTCCATTTCTGGATTATCTGGTATTGGCTGAAACTGTTATATGCCTCACTATTTTATTCTTTGTCTTGGGTGCTTATCTGATTTGGTTACGAAAAAAGGTCTAGCTATTTTCTAGCTAGGCCTTATTTTTTTATGGTTTGATAAC
Organism: Streptococcus halitosis; assembly: GCF_023147855.1. GTDB lineage: Bacteria > Bacillota > Bacilli > Lactobacillales > Streptococcaceae > Streptococcus > Streptococcus halitosis_B. The sequence continues at coordinate 828,173 of NZ_JAHXOP010000001.1, read as the reverse complement.
TTCAGCGCCACCCATGTATGGACGAAGAGCTTCTGGAATGGTTACAGAACCATCTTCATTTTGGTAGTTCTCAAGAATAGCAGCCACTGTACGTCCAACTGCAAGTCCAGAACCGTTCAAGGTGTGAAGGAGTTTTACCTTGCCATCGACTTCATCACGGTAACGGATTTGGGCACGACGGGCTTGGAAATCTTCTGTATTTGAACAGCTTGAGATTTCACGGTAGGTATTTTGAGCTGGAATCCAAACTTCCAAGTCATAAGTCTTGGCAGCTGAGAAGCCCATATCCCCAGTAGAGAGGGCAACGACACGGTACGGAAGGTTGAGTTTTTGAAGGATGTTTTCAGCGTTGGCCGTCATTTTTTCTAATTCTTCATACGATTCCTCTGGTTTGGCAAATTTGACCATTTCAACCTTGTGGAATTGGTGCAAACGAATCAAGCCACGTGTATCACGACCAGCTGAACCAGCCTCAGAACGGAATGAAGGACTCATAGCGGTAAAGTAGATTGGCAGGTCTTTACCGTCAAGGATTTCATCACGGTAGTAGTTTGTCAAAGGCACTTCAGCCGTAGGAATAAGGACATAATTAGTGTCTTTCAATTCAAAAGTGTCTTCCTTGAATTTTGGATATTGACCAGTACCAAACATAGAATCATGGTTAACCATGTATGGTGTGATGACTTCAGTATAGCCCTCTTTTCCATGCTCGTCCAACATAAAGTTGTAGATAGCACGTTCCAAACGAGCCCCAAGTCCTTTATAGAAGAGGAAGCGAGCACCAGTAACTTTTGCTCCACGTTCCCAGTCAAGGATACCCAAGTTTTCACCAAGATCCCAGTGAGCTTTTGGTTCAAAGTCAAACTCGCGTGGAGTTCCCCAACGACGGACTTCCACATTGTCATCTTCGTCGGCTCCGATAGGAACACTGTCAGCAGGGATATTTGGAAGAGTAGTGGTAAATTCTGTCAATTTAGCATCGATGTCCGCCAATTCCGCATCCAAGGCTTTGACTTCAGCAGATAAGTTTTGCATCGCAGCAATCTTGTCATCGACATTTTCCTTGTTGCGCTTGGCTTGGGCAATCTCAGCAGAAACCGTGTTGCGTTCTGCCTTGAGGTTTTCAACCTTGACCAAGATGTCACGACGTTTAGCATCGATTTCTTTCATCTCGTTTAAGACAGCAGGATCTACACCACGTGTAGCCAATTTTTCTGCGACAGCATCAAAATCTGTGCGAATACGTTTAATATCTAACATAAGAACTCCTTTATGAAAAAAGCACACCTGACAAAGTGTTGGAGTGGCAGGGCCACGGTTCCATCCAACTTCACAGGTGTGCACTTGATTGTGTATGTAATTGTGAACAACGGTAGAATTTCACCTATCCCTCCTATCTGCTCGCAGCACCCGCAGACTTTCTGAAAGAAGGAGATAACTTACTTATCCGTTGCTATGATTATACTAAAGTTTCTACTTTTTTGCAAATAGATTTTTAAGTTTTTGTCCAATGGTCTGGAGTAGAGTCGGAAGTTTCACAACCTTGTCGTTTCCTAATTTTTCCCGAGCGATTTTGAGGATAGCTCCAGAGTCTTTTGAAGCAAAGAGGAATTTTCCTTGATCGGTGAAGACTTCAAAGTGGCGGCTGATCTTGCGACCACTTACGTTGGCTCCGATTTGCTGAATGCTGGACCAGGGGATTTGAATATATTGTTCGACATTGACATCAGGATAAAACTCTAAGGCTTGATCCCCGATTAAAAATTTTCCAACTTTTCCAGAGATAGAGAGGTAAGATGTCCCAGTAGTTTGGAGGTCAATGACTTGATTGAGTGATTGGGCCATGATTAGTCTTCCTTACTTTCATCGAAAAAGGCATGATAGAGAGCCTTGATAGCGGCCTTCTCTTGCTCTTTATTGACAACAAACATGATGGAAACTTCACTTGAACCTTGGGACATCATCTGGATGTTGATTTTATTCTCAGACAAAGCCCGTGTTGCAGTAGCAGTTACCCCGATATGACTCTTCATCTTTTCTCCAACAATCATAATGATGGAAAGGTCATGTTCGATTTCAGCATGGTCCACTTCCGCCTTTTGAACCAACTGACGAAGGATTTCTTCTTCCTTGATAGGAGTTAGTTCGCGAGAACGAAGGATGATTGAAAGATCATCGATACCTGTTGGCATATGTTCCCAACCAATGTTAAGATCTTCAAGGATTTGAAGAATCTTACGACCGAATCCAACCTCGCGGTTCATGAGGTATTTTGACATGTTGATGCTGACGAATCCAGAATCACCAGCGATCCCAACGACTGGGAATTTATCGCTACTGTGTTTTAGAACGATACGAGTACCCGGATGGTCAGGGTTATTGGTATTTTTGATAACGAGAGGGATTTTTCCACGGTAGGCAGGGAGCAGAGCTTCATCGTGAAGGACTGAGAAACCTGCATAGGCCAATTCACGCATCTCACGGTAGGTCAATTCAGGGATAGAGTGCGGTTGGTGAATGATACCCGGATGGGCAGCAAAGATACCATCAACATCCGTAAAGTTTTCGTAGAGGTCAGCTTTGACACCTGCAGCGATAATGGAACCTGTTATGTCGGATCCACCACGTGAGAAGGTACAGATTTGATCTTCCTTAGTAACTCCAAAGAAACCAGGAATAACAAGGACTTGGTTGCTGTCAGCCAAGCCTTCAATTTTGTCATAACTAGATGGAATGATGCGAGCATTTCCAGGTTCGCTTGTTACGATAATTCCCGCTTCTCTAGGGTGAACATAGCGCGCATCGATGCCGTTTTGGTTAAAGTAAGCTGCGATAAGTTTGGCATTGTTGTTTTCTCCAGCCGCTAGGAAGGTATCATAGAGAAATTCATTGTCCTCTATAGGAAGAGTCGCTAAGGCGCGGATGCTTTTAGAAATTTTCTCTAAAACAGTTGGTTTTAAGCCTAGTTCGCTCACCATTGCTGCATAGCGGTCGATAATCCAATTTTGGCTAGCGCTGATGTCATTTCCAGCCACATAGTCACGATAATATTTGATCAAGGCATCTGTAACCTTGGTATCCTCAGCATTGCGTTTACCCGGTGCAGAAACGACCACAAAACGGCGCTCTTTATCGCTCTTGACGATGTTTAAAACTTTTTCTAACTGGCTAGCAGAGGCAAGTGAGCTTCCGCCAAATTTAACAACCTTCATAGGGACTCCTCAAGTAAGTATTTTATACGATTATAGCAGAAAGAGGGGATTTTTTCAATGAAGAAAATAGCTCCCTATTACAATAGAAGTAAATGCTAACTTATTCTGAAAAGCGACAACAGTTTAAAAGTAAGAGAGTCAAATTTCACTCACACTCATAAATGATGGGTAAATAATCAGCTGAGACACTTTCCTTTAGTTTTTCCTTGCCTCTTTATCCAAAAAAAGGTATACTTTGAAAATAAAATAATTTCATTGCCTTACAAAAGAAAAGGAGAAGCTATGAATCATATCTTATATCAGATCGTAGATGATCTGGCTATTATTACTTTGAATCGTCCCGAAGTGGCAAATGGTTTCCATATCCCAATGTGTGAGGAGATTTTAGAAGCTTTGACCCTAGCAGAGCAGGATCAAGCTGTTCAGTTCATCTTGATTAATGCTAATGGGAAGGTCTTTTCAGTTGGGGGAGATTTGGTTGAGATGAAGCGTGCAGTGGATGAGGATGACATTCCTTCTTTGAATAAGATTGCAGAATTAGTCAATACAATTTCTTTTAAAATCAAGCAAATTCCTAAGCCTGTTTTGATGGAGGTAGATGGAGCAGTTGCAGGTGCTGCGGCAAATATGGCAGTAGCAGTTGATTTTTGCTTGGCGACTGACAAGGCAAAATTCATCCAAGCCTTTGTTGGAGTTGGGTTGGCGCCGGACGCTGGTGGGATTCATCTCTTGAGTCGTAGTATCGGGGTAACACGAGCTGCACAACTTGCTATGACAGGTGAAGCCTTGACCGCAGAAAAAGCACTGGAATGGGGCGTAGTATACCGCGTTTGTGAAGCTGACAAATTAGAAAAAACAAGAGAACAAGTTCTGAAAAAATTAAGACGAGGTTCAGCAAACTCGTACGCAGCGATTAAAAAATTGGTTTGGGAAAGTCAATTTAAGGATTGGCAAGATTATGCCGAATTGGAATTGAAACTGCAAAAATCTTTATCTTTAACTGAAGATTTTAAAGAAGGGGTCCGAGCACATTCTGAAAGAAGAAGACCAAAATTTTCAGGAAAATAAAAAAATACTTGCACAATTCTTTGAAGTTTGTTATACTTTTTCTATCAAATGTTTTGATTGTGAAAGTTTTTTGAGGAAGAGGGAAAAAGTTTGGACTACCAACAAGTAAATGATTATTTAACATCTATTTTCAATAACGTCCTTGTGATTGAGGAGGTTAGCTTACGAGGTAGTCGATTCAAAGACATCTCCATCAAAGAAATGCACACGATCGATGTGATTGGGAAATTCCCTGAGGCGACGCCTAGTAAGGTTTCCAAAGAACTGATGGTGACCCTGGGAACAGTTACGACGAGCTTGAATAACCTAGAAAGAAAGGGTTACATTGAGCGTATTCGTTCTGATCAAGACCGTCGTGTGGTCTATCTGCATTTGACAAAGAAAGGTCGTTTGGTTCACCGCCTTCACAAACGATTCCACAAGGCCATGGTCGAAAGAATTATTGACGGCATGAGTCCTGAGGAAAAGGAAGTCATGGGCAGAGGCTTGACGAACCTTTATCAATTTTTGGAGGATTTGAAATAATGGCCTTTGCTAAAATAAGCCAAGTTGCTCATTATGTTCCAGAGCAAGTGGTCACTAATCATGACTTGGCTCAAATCATGGATACAAGCGATGAGTGGATTTCAAGTCGGACAGGAATTAAACAGAGACATATCTCAAAAACGGAATCTACAAGTGACTTGGCGACAGAAGTAGCTAAGAGCTTGTTGGATAAAGGGAGCTTAACAGCGGATCAGATTGATTTTATCATTGTAGCGACGATTACCCCAGACTCGATGATGCCTTCCACAGCAGCTCGAGTTCAGGCGAATATCAGAGCGCATAGAGCTTTTGCCTTTGATCTGACAGCAGCTTGCAGTGGCTTTGTATTCGCTCTCTCAACTGCAGAAAAGTTTTTAAGTTCTGGACAGTTCAAAAAAGGGATTGTTATCGGGGCTGAAACCTTATCCAAGGCAGTTGATTGGTCTGATCGTTCGACAGCTGTTCTCTTTGGAGATGGTGCTGGTGGCGTTCTTTTGGAAGCGAGCGAAACACGGCACTTCCTCGTGGAAAGTCTCTATACGGATGGTTCTCGGAGCGAGTGTTTGACCTATGGTCAAACGGCTTTGGCTTCGCCTTTCTCAGATCAAGAAGCAGTTCCTGCTTTTCTGAAGATGGATGGACGAGCAGTTTTTGATTTTGCAAATCGTGATGTTGCTAGATCGATCAAGGAAACCATTGAAAATGGTCCAATCGCAGCATCGGACTTGGATTATCTCTTGCTTCATCAGGCAAATATCCGCATTTTGGATAAGATGGCTAAGAAAATCGGTGTAGACCGAGATAAGCTTCCTGCCAATATGATGGAGTATGGAAATACCAGTGCAGCAAGTATCCCGATTTTGCTCTCAGAGTGTGTGGAGAATGGCATGATTCATTTAGATGGTAGCCAGACGATTCTCCTATCAGGCTTCGGTGGAGGTTTGACATGGGGCACACTCATTCTTACAATCTAGGTAATCATGTGGTAAACACATAGTTATAAAATTTTATATTTTAAAGGAGTCCTATCATGGCAGTATTTGAAAAAGTACAAGAAATTATCGTTGAAGAACTTGGGAAAGACGCATCAGAAGTAACACTTGAATCTACTTTTGATGATTTGGATGCAGATTCATTGGACTTGTTCCAAGTAATCTCTGAAATTGAAGATGCTTTTGATATCCAAATCGAAGCAGAAGATAACTTGAAAACAGTTGGTGACTTGGTTGCTTACGTTGAAGAGCAAACAAAATAATTAGCATATTACTAGAAGGAGTAGGGGAGACCCGCTCCCTCTTGTTTAGGTAATAGTTTGAAATTCAAATGATAAACTTATCGAACTATTACGTAAGCAAGGAATGATGGAGGCACTATGAAAACACGTATTACAGAATTATTGAACATTGATTATCCTATTTTTCAAGGAGGAATGGCCTGGGTTGCTGATGGCGACTTGGCTGGTGCAGTATCAAAAGCTGGTGGTCTGGGGATCATCGGTGGTGGAAATGCACCTAAAGAGGTCGTAAAGGCTAATATCGATAAAATCAAATCACTTACGGATAAACCTTTTGGTGTCAACATCATGCTCTTGTCACCTTTTGTAGAAGATATCGTTGATCTCGTGATTGAAGAAGGGGTTAAGGTGGTTACAACTGGTGCTGGAAATCCAAGTAAATACATGAACCGTTTCCATGATGCAGGAATTACAGTTATTCCTGTTGTTCCTAGTGTTGCTTTGGCAAAACGCATGGAAAAAATTGGTGCAGATGCCGTCATTGCAGAAGGTATGGAAGCTGGTGGACACATTGGTAAATTAACAACGATGACCTTGGTTCGCCAAGTTGCTGCAGCTGTTTCAATTCCAGTTATTGCTGCTGGTGGTATTGCAGATGGTGAGGGGGCAGCGGCTGGGTTTATGCTTGGCGCAGAAGCTGTTCAAGTAGGAACTCGTTTTGTAGTTGCCAAAGAGTCTAATGCTCATCCAAATTATAAAGCTAAAATTTTAAAAGCTCGTGATATTGATACAACGATTTCAGCACAACATTTTGGACACGCAGTTCGTGCCATTAAAAACCAGCTGACTCGTGATTTCGAGCAAGCTGAAAAGGATGCCTTTAAACAAGAAAATCCAGATTTGGAAATTTTTGAGCAAATGGGTGCAGGAGCTTTAGCTAAAGCTGTTGTCCATGGTGATGTGGATGGCGGTTCAGTGATGGCCGGCCAGATTGCAGGTTTGATTTCTAAAGAAGAAACTGTTGAAGAAATCTTAAAAGATATCTACTACGGTGCAGCTGAAAAAATTCAAGAAGAAGCTGCTCGTTGGGCAGGAGTTGTAAGAAATGACTAAAACAGCCTTTCTATTTGCGGGTCAAGGTGCTCAGTATCTAGGGATGGGGCGTGATCTCTATGATCGCTACCCTATCGTCAAGGAAACAATTGACCAAGCCAGTCAGGTTTTGGGTTATGACCTTCGTGATTTGATTGACAAGGAAGAAGCCAAGTTAAACCAGACTCGCTATACGCAGCCAGCTATTTTAGCGACTTCGGTTGCTATTTACCGACTATTGAAAGAAAAGGGCTACCAGCCAGATATGGTAGCAGGATTGTCTCTTGGGGAATATTCTGCTCTTGTAGCAAGTGGTGCTTTGGACTTTGAGGATGCAGTTGCCTTGGTTGCTAAACGTGGTGCTTATATGGAAGAGGCTGCACCTGCAGGTTCTGGAAAGATGGTTGCCGTCCTAAACACTCCAGTTGAAGTGATTGAGGAAGCTTGTGAAACAGCCTCTAAAGTTGGAGTAGTGACTCCAGCTAACTACAACACCCCAAGCCAAATCGTCATCGGTGGTGAGGCGGCTGCGGTTGACCGCGCAGTTGAACTCTTGCAGGAAGCAGGAGCAAAACGATTGATTCCTTTAAATGTATCTGGCCCTTTCCATACAGCACTTTTAGAGCCAGCCAGTCAGAAACTAGCTGAAGCTCTTGAGGAAGTGAGTTTCTCTGATTTTACTTGCCCACTAGTCGGCAATACGGAAGCTACTGTTATGGAAAAAGATCGAATCCAAGAGCTCTTGACGCGTCAGGTAAAAGAACCTGTTCGTTTTTATGAAAGTATTGCTGTGATGCAGGATGCTGGGGTAACCAACTTTATTGAAATCGGCCCTGGAAAAGTCCTATCAGGATTTGTCAAAAAAATCGATAAAACTGCTCAGCTAGCTAACGTTGAAGATCAAACAAGCTTGGATGCTTTGCTAGGAAACTAGTGACCCCTTCTCCCAGAAAATACAACAGGAAATAGGAGAATAGAATGCAACTAAAAAATAAAAATATCTTTGTTACAGGTTCAAGTCGTGGTATCGGACTTGCCATTGCTCACAAATTTGCCAAACTAGGTGCGAATGTAGTCTTGAATAGTCGTGGAGCAATCTCAGAAGAATTGCTGGCTGAGTTTTCAAACTACGGCGTCAAAGTGGTACCAATATCAGGTGATGTTTCAGACTTTGCAGATGCCAAGCGTATGGTAAATCAAGCAATTGCAGAACTCGGTTCTGTCGATGTCTTGGTCAACAATGCTGGGATCACTCAAGATACGCTTATGCTCAAGATGACCGAAGAAGATTTTGAAAAGGTGATTAAAATCAACTTGACAGGTGCCTTCAATATGACGCAAGCAGTCTTGAAACAGATGATAAAGGCACGTGAAGGTGCGATCATCAATATGTCCAGTGTGGTCGGTTTGATGGGAAATATTGGGCAGGCCAACTATGCAGCTTCTAAAGCAGGTTTGATTGGTTTTACCAAGTCAGTAGCACGTGAAGTTGCCAATCGCAATGTACGCGTAAATGCTCTTGCCCCAGGGATGATCGAATCGGATATGACTGCTGTTTTGTCTGATAAGGTCAAGGAAGCGACATTGGCACAAATCCCAATGAAACATTTTGGACAAGCAGAACATATCGCAGATGCTACAGTGTTCCTGGCTGGACAGGATTATTTGACAGGACAAGTTCTCGCTGTTGATGGCGGACTTAGCATGTAAAAAATAAGGAAAGATATAGGTAAGACAGATGAAACTAAATCGAGTTGTAGTAACAGGTTATGGATTGACCTCTCCTATCGGAAATACTCCAGAAGAATTTTGGAACAGTTTGCAAACTGGGAAGATTGGAATTGGAGAAATCACTAAGTTTGACCACAGCGAATTTGCTGTGCACAATGCGGCAGAAGTTCAAGATTTCCCCTTTGATAAATACTTTGTCAAAAAAGATACCAACCGTTTTGATAACTATTCTTTGTATGCCTTGTACGCAGCTCAAGAAGCGGTGACAAATGCAAATCTTGATGTAGAAGCAATTGATAAAGATCGTTTTGGTGTCATCGTTGCCTCAGGTATTGGGGGAATTAAAGAAATCGAAGACCAAGTTATCCGTCTTCATGAAAAAGGCCCAAAACGTGTTAAGCCATTGACACTTCCAAAAGCCTTGCCAAATATGGCTTCGGGAAATGTTGCCATGCGCTTTGGAGCAAACGGTGTTTGTAAATCAATCAATACAGCCTGTGCCTCATCAAATGATGCTATTGGCGATGCCTTCCGTTCAATCAAGTTTGGTTTCCAAGATGTCATGTTAGTAGGTGGATCAGAATCATCTATCACTCCTTTTGCCATCGCTGGTTTCCAAGCATTGACTGCCCTATCAACTACAGAAGATCCAACTCGTGCTTCTATTCCGTTTGACAAAGATCGTAATGGTTTTGTGATGGGAGAAGGTTCTGGGATGCTGGTTCTTGAGAGTCTTGAACATGCTGAAAAACGTGGAGCGACTATCTTGGCTGAAGTAGTTGGTTATGGAAATACCTGCGATGCTTATCATATGACTTCACCTCATCCAGAAGGTCAGGGTGCAATCAAGGCAATTAAATTAGCTTTGGAAGAGGCAGAGATTTCTCCAGAACAAGTGGCTTATGTCAATGCCCACGGAACTTCAACTCCTGCAAATGAAAAAGGAGAAAGTAGTGCGATCGTAGCTGTCCTTGGTAAAGAAGTACCTGTATCTTCAACCAAGTCCTTTACAGGACACTTGCTTGGTGCTGCAGGAGCGGTAGAAGCAATTGCTACCATCGAAGCCATGCGTCATAACTATGTACCAATGACAGCTGGAACAAGCGAGTTGTCAGACTATATCGAAGCGAATGTCGTTTATGGACAAGGCTTGGAGCAAGAAATCCCTTATGCTATTTCAAACACTTTTGGTTTTGGTGGACACAATGCGGTTCTTGCTTTCAAACGTTGGGAGAATAAATAATTATGAATTTAAATGAGATCAAGGACTTGATGGCTCAATTTGACCAATCAAGTTTGAGAGAATTTTCTTATAAAAATGGAACGGACGAATTGCAGTTCAGTAAGAATGAAGCAAGAATGGCTTCTGAAGCACCAGCTCAAGTTGCTCCAGTGCCAACTGCAGTAGCTGCAAGTCCAGTAGTTTCTGCCCCTTCAACTCCAGTAGAGAGTGCAGTGGAAGAAGCTCCAGCACCAGCTGAAACGACTGTTGCTCCAGAGGGTGATGTCGTTGAAAGTCCACTTGTAGGGGTGGCTTATTTGGCTGCTGGACCAGATAAACCTGCCTTTGTCACAGTTGGAGACAGTGTTAAAAAAGGTCAGACTTTGGTGATCATCGAAGCCATGAAAGTCATGAATGAAATTCCTGCACCTAAGGATGGTGTGGTGACAGAAATTCTCGTTTCAAATGAAGAAATGGTTGAATTCGGTAAAGGATTGGTACGTATCAAATGATCGATATTCAAGGAATCAAAGAAGCTCTACCCCATCGCTACCCCATGCTCCTAGTGGATCGTGTCTTGGAAGTGAGCGAGGATACCATTGTTGCCATTAAAAATGTGACCATCAACGAACCTTTCTTCAATGGTCATTTTCCTCAATACCCAGTTATGCCAGGTGTTCTTATCATGGAAGCTTTGGCTCAGACTGCTGGTGTCTTGGAATTGTCCAAACCTGAAAATAAAGGGAAACTGGTCTTCTACGCTGGCATGGACAAGGTTAAGTTCAAGAAGCAAGTTGTACCAGGTGACCAATTAGTCATGACGGCTACTTTTGTTAAACGTCGTGGTACGATTGCTGTGGTTGAAGCGAAGGCTGAAGTAGATGGTAAGCTTGCAGCGAGTGGTACTCTTACCTTTGCAATTGGAAACTAAGGAGGATCTCCATGTTTCGTAAAATTTTGATTGCCAACCGTGGTGAGATTGCGGTTCGCATTATTCGAGCTGCGCGTGAATTGGGCATTGCAACCGTAGCAGTTTATTCAACTGCTGATAAGGAAGCTCTTCATACACTCCTAGCGGATGAAGCTATCTGTATCGGACCTGGTAAGGCGACAGAATCTTATCTCAATATCAACGCTATTTTGTCTGCTGCAGTCTTGACAGAAGCAGAAGCCATCCACCCAGGTTTTGGTTTTCTTAGCGAAAACTCCAAGTTTGCTACGATGTGTGATGAAGTGGGGATTAAGTTTATCGGCCCTTCTGGGGCTGTAATGGATACCATGGGAGATAAGATCAATGCGCGTGAGCAAATGATCAAGGCTGGGGTTCCAGTTATCCCAGGGTCTGATGGTGAAGTTCACACAGCTGAAGAGGCACTTGCAGTTGCAGAAAAAATTGGCTATCCAGTCATGCTTAAGGCATCGGCAGGTGGTGGTGGAAAAGGGATTCGTAAGGTTGAAAAGGCAGAAGACTTGGTCGCAGCCTTTGAAACAGCATCCAGTGAAGCCAAGGCCAACTTTGGAAATGGCGCTATGTATCTTGAGCGTGTGATTTATCCAGCTCGCCATATCGAAGTTCAGATTCTTGCAGACCAAGAGGGTCATGTTGTCCATCTTGGTGAACGGGACTGTTCGCTCCAACGGAATAACCAAAAGGTCTTAGAAGAAAGCCCGTCCATTGCGATTGGCAAAACCCTTCGTCATGAAATTGGTGCTGCAGCCGTTCGTGCAGCAGAGTCTGTTGGCTATGAAAATGCAGGGACGATTGAATTTCTTCTCGATGAAGCGAGTGGCAATTTCTACTTCATGGAAATGAATACTCGTGTGCAAGTGGAACACCCAGTCACAGAGTTTGTTTCAGGTGTTGATATCGTGAAAGAGCAGATTCGCATTGCTGCCGGTCAACCTTTACCTTTCAAACAAGAAGATATCGTCCTACGAGGTCATGCTATCGAGTGCCGGATCAATGCAGAAAATCCAGCATTTAACTTTGCTCCAAGTCCAGGGAAAATTACCAATCTCTATCTACCAAGTGGTGGAGTTGGCTTGCGCGTGGACTCAGCAGTTTATCCAGGTTATACCATTCCCCCTTACTATGATAGTATGATTGCCAAAATCATTGTTCATGGGGAGAATCGTTTTGATGCCTTGATGAAAATGCAACGGGCGCTTTATGAACTTGATATTGAAGGAGTGCAAACCAATGCAGACTTCCAGTTGGATCTGATTTCAGACCGCCGAGTTATCGCTGGTGACTACGATACTTCCTTCTTGATGGAAACTTTCTTGCCAAAATACCAAGAAAAAGAATAGACTTTCAAACAGTATGAGAACTAAAAGGGGGAGTTATGGCTCTATTTAGTAAAAAGGATAAGTATATTCGGATCAATCCTAACCGTTCCGTAAGGCAGAAACCACAAGCCAAGCCTGAGGTTCCGGATGAACTCTTCTCCCAGTGTCCTGGTTGTAAACACACCATTTACCAAAAGGATCTTGGGAGCGAACGAATTTGTCCCCATTGTAGCTATACTTTCCGTATTTCAGCTCAGGAACGCTTGGATTTGACGATTGATTCTGGTAGCTTTGTGGAGATGTTTACAGGTATTGAAACTCAAGATCCATTAAACTTTCCTGACTACCAGAAAAAACTTGCAACAATGCGTGAAAAGACAGGTTTGGATGAAGCCGTACTGACTGGTACAGCTAGCATCAAGGGGCAAAAAGTTGCCCTTGGGATCATGGATTCAAACTTTATCATGGCTTCTATGGGAACCGTTGTGGGTGAAAAAATCACGCGCTTGTTTGAGTATGCAACGGTAGAAAACTTGCCAGTCGTTCTCTTCACAGCTTCTGGTGGAGCCCGTATGCAAGAAGGAATCATGAGTTTGATGCAGATGGCTAAGATTTCTGCGGCAGTTCAACGCCATTCCAAGGCAGGACTTTTTTACCTAACTATTTTAACCGATCCGACAACAGGTGGGGTGACTGCTTCTTTTGCTATGGAGGGTGATATTATCCTAGCGGAGCCACAGAGTTTGGTTGGGTTTGCTGGGCGTCGTGTTATCGAAAATACAGTTCGGGAGACCTTGCCGGATGACTTCCAAAAGGCAGAATTTTTGCTTGAACATGGATTTGTTGATGCAATTGTCAAACGGAGAGAATTGCCTGAAACAATTGCTAAATTAGTGAGATTGCATGGAGGAAGTCGCGGATGAATATTGCAAAAATAGTCAGAGAGGCACGCGAGCAGAGTCGCTTGACTGCACTTGATTTTGCCAATGGAATCTTTGAAGAGTTTATCGAATTGCATGGAGATCGGTCTTTTCGTGATGATGGTGCGGTTATCGGTGGAATTGGCTGGTTAGGTGACCAAGCAGTAACTGTCGTCGGTATCCAAAAGGGGAAGAGTCTTCATGACAACCTCAAACGAAATTTCGGGCAACCTCATCCAGAAGGCTATCGCAAGGCCTTGCGCCTGATGAAACAAGCGGAGAAGTTTGATCGTCCAGTTGTGACCTTTATCAATACGGCGGGTGCTTACCCAGGTGTTGGAGCCGAGGAACGTGGACAAGGTGAAGCAATCGCCCGAAACCTGATGGAAATGAGTGACCTCAAGGTTCCAATCATCGCTATTATTATCGGTGAAGGTGGATCTGGTGGGGCCCTAGCTCTAGCCGTAGCTAACCGTGTCTGGATGTTAGAGAACTCAATCTACGCAGTACTTAGCCCTGAAGGATTTGCCTCTATCCTTTGGAAGGATGGCAGTCGTGCTATGGAAGCAGCAGAATTGATGAAAATCACTTCACATGAACTTCTAGAAATGGGAATCGTAGACAAGATAATTCCAGAAGAGGATTTCTCAAGTAAAGAACTGCTAGCTTGTGTTAAAAATGAATTGCGTGCAGAACTAGATAGGTTGCAAGAACTACCACTCGACCAACTTATCGAAGAACGTTACCAACGCTTTAGAAAATACTAAGAATGACTAAATGAGACTAGAAAGGTCTCATTTTTTTTATAAAAAAATACCATTCAGGGTGAAAAATTGACAGTTGAGGAGATAGACTATAAAATAGACAAAAAAATGTATACTGTAGATGTAAGCTTACAAAAATTTATTTTAAGGAGGTACTTGATATGACAGGTACAGAAACATTTACAGTTCTTTCATCTGAAGAGTTAGAGCAAGTTTCAGGTGGTCGAATGATTCGGGCAGTTGATAATAGACATTGAGATTCGCCATATGCATATAGTTTAGCAACAGAGTGGAGTACAATACTGAATCATGCGACTAGACGTGCTTATGGTATTACCTATTGATAAATTAAAGGGGTAAGTATGAAAAAACTAGGGCATTTGGGAGTCTATACATCACTGGTATTTCTATCGGTTTATCTACCAGAGTTAGGGATTATGTATCTAACTAAGTTTTTAGGATGGGGGATAGATGGCTATTCTATCATTTCACTTGTTGGGGAACTAGTTCTTGTAGTCTTATTCGTCTTCTGGTTGAAAAAGAAAAAGATGCTCTATATTTTTGAAAAAAAGGGCTCAAAGAAGTCAAGATTCTTTTACCTTATGGTTGGTCTAGTGGCTACTTATTCTATTCGTCAATTGGTGGATGCTTATCAATTACAGTTTCATCACTTAATTGATAACAAGTATATCTTTCAAGACCTTCTTTCGGTTCTATACTCTAATGGTCAACCAACTTTTCTATCAACTGTTCTCAGTTTTAGTTTAACAGTAGTCGTCGCACCTATATCAGAGGAACTAATTGACAGAGGGTATTTTATGAATACCTTCTTTCCCCAGTCCAAGTATTATCTGGATGTTATCTTATCAGCTCTTATCTTTGGTCTCGGTCATTTGATCCTAACTCACCGAGATCCTATCAGTTTGATTATTTTTAGTTTTGCTGGTCTCTTCTATGCCCTTGTCTACCGTTGGACAAAGAACTTAAAAATTACCATCCTGTGCCATAGTTTTTTCAACTTTCTCATCTATGCAAAACCCATCTGGATTTTTGTTTACAATTATATCTATTATCATTTTTTTAGATAGTGGGAGGCAAAGAAAAAAGTGTTTGATAGCTGTCAAACACTTTTTTAATTTGAGTAGAAGATAGAGAAATCTTTTTTATAATCTCTTGTTTTTCAATGAGTAAAGCTACCATTCAGGTTGAAAAATTGACAGTTGAGGAGATAGACTATAAAATAGACAAAAAAGATGTATACTGTTAGATGCAAGCTTACAACAATCTATTTTAAGAAGGTACTTGCAATGACAGGTACAGAAACATTTACAGTTCTTTCAACTGAGAACTTAGAGCAAACTTCAGGTGGTCTTGCTGTTTGGGAAGATGGATATGGTAGATGCTTATATCATAGAGAATTTGCTCCCTATATGGGGAAGGGGCACTTAATTCTTATAGAGATGCTTGGAAGTACGGCTTCCGAGCAGGATAATCTTTCAAAAAAAGTACGATGAGAAACACAAAGAAACTAGGACAATTTGGAATATTTTTGCTTATTATTTTACTATCTACCTATTTACCACAAACAATTGGATTGTATGTGGCAATCATTTTAGGGTTAGGCGCTGATGTCTATTCTCTTATTTTAACAATAGGATTAGTAGGAATTTGCCTTCTATTAATTTGGTGGTTAAAAAAGCAAAAGATGCTCTTTATCTTTGAGAAAAAGAGCTGGAACTGGTCATTTGTCTTCTACTTATTTGCAACTTATGTGGTTTATCAGATTCTCGATAATTTTTGGACACGCTATGCTCATTTGATTAATCATAGGAATATTCATGATGAGTATTTTACCGTGGTTCTTTCAAATGGACAACCAACTTTTTTATCGACTATCTTATCTTTTGTCCTGCCTGTAATCATCGGTCCTGTTTTTGAGGAGACTCTTGATAGAGGGTATTTTATGAATACCTTCTTTCCTAAGTCAAAGTACTATTTAGATGTCATCTTATCAGGCCTTATCTTTGGGCTTAGTCATTTGATACTATCTCACCGGGACCCAATTAGTTTATTATATTATAGTCTGATTGGTCTCTTTTTCGCCCTTGTTTATCGTTCTACCGACAGTCTGAGATTAACGATTCTCTGCCATAGTTTTTTTAACTTTCTCAATCATGCAAAACCTATCTGGATTTTTGTTTACAATTATATCTATTATCATTTTTTTAGATAGTGGAGGCAAAGAAAAAAGTGTTTGATAGCTGTCAAACACTTTTTTCTTTTTACTGTTCTTCTGTTACAAACTGGCTGAGCAGTCCATTGATAAAACGGGCAGATTTTTGATCTGAGAAGTCCTTTGCAAGCTCGATAGCTTCATTAACAGCAACCAACTGAGGGGTGTCAAATGAAGTGATTTCAAAGACTCCCAAGCGAAGGAGGTTTCTCTCCACGAGTGTTAAACGCTCGATGGTCCAACCTGCTTTTAAATGCTGTGTGATTTGCTTGTCTAGTTCTTCCTTTTTAGCCTGAACACCAGAAACAAGGTCTGTCAAAAAGGCTGGAAGTTGTACATCCGTATCTTCACGATCATGAGTATAGGCGAAACGACAAGCAGTTTCGACATCCGTACCGAATTCAAGGCTCATGAGAGCTTGAAAAGCGCATTTACGGAGTTGGCGTCTAGATTCTAATAGTGGACTAGTCATTGAGGAAGTCCTCGTCAAATAGATCTTTCAATTCTGGTTTTGGCGTTTTATCTGGAACGATACCTGCAACGTGGATATTGATAGCAGCGAGTTCTACATCAGCCATATTGCGGACGGCATCTTTGACAGCTTTCTGGATAGCAACAGCTACCTTAGGAACTTTTACTCCGTACTCAAGGTAGAGATAGATATCAGCTGTGAGTTCTTCGTCCACGTTTTTAAGATAAACGCCACGGCCGAGTGAAAGTTTTGAAAGGGTGTCAGATACTGATTTGTTTGAAAAAGAGTGTACACCCTCTACTTTTGCAGTAGCAATAGCAATGATTTTTTCAAGTACACGTGGGGCTATAACGATTTCGCCAAGTTGTTCTTCAATTCCCATAGAATGACCTCTTTCTAGAGATTAGGCACGAGAAACGTAAGTTCCTTCTGCAGTGTTGATAACGAGTTTTTGTCCTGCTTCGATGAAGTCTGGAACGTTTACGACAAGTCCAGTTTCCATCGTTGCTGGTTTACCAGAACCTGTAACAGTAGCACCTTTGATAGATGGTTGAGTTTCTGCAACTGTCAATTCAACAGTAGTAGGAACGGTGACACCAATCACTTCAGTTCCGTAGAATTGGATCTTCACATCAGAGTTTTCAAGGATGTAAAGCAATTCGTTTTCAACGTTGACTACAGGAATTTCGTATTGGTCGTAAGTTTCTGTATTCATGAAGTAGGCTGTGTCATCCATTTTGTACAAGTATTGAGCTGGGACTGTCTCGATGATGGCTTGTTCAAATTTTTCCTCTGGACGGTAGCTTGTGTCAAATGTAGAACCAGTACGGACATCACGCAATTTCATACGCATGATGGTATTTCCTTTACCTGGTTTGTGGTGGCTAGCTTCCAAAACGCGGATCAATTTTCCGTCAGCTGTTTCAAAGGTCATACCAGCCTTTAATTTACTTGCTTCAATCATGTTTTTACCTCTTTAATAAAATAATTTACTCTTTATTGTACCATAAAAGACAACATTACTCAAATGTCAAAAGGATCTTAATTGGTTGACTGGTACGATATTGCCATCTTCGTCTTTGGTGACGAGGACGTATTTTCCATCGACTTCGATATAAAAATTCTTGCTGGCAGTTTGCTCAGTGTTTTGAGCCGGTGCTTGATTTTGGACTTGTTGGCTTAATTGACCACCCAGAGTTTGACCAAGATTCATGCCCATAAACATGTTCATCCCATTGCCATTTCCTTCGTTGGCAGCAGCAGCAATAAGCGCTTCGTTGCGAGCACGGCGTTCTTCGATTTCAATCGTGTTGTACTTCATTGCCACGAGCTCACTATCAAGCTTACGAACGATATCAAGACTTTCTTGGTCGTAGCTGAGGTCTTCAAGCAAGATGTTAGTTGCTTCAATCCCGTAGAGACCTGTCCAAACCTTGTTGACCTCTTGTTTAGCGAGTTCGTTAAAGGTGTCTTGGTTGGCATTGAGGCTATAGATATCAACCTTGTTTTCGTTGGTATATTTGGCAATGGCAATCGCGATTTTTGGTGCGATATTTTGACGGAGCGTTCCTTGAGCTACATCTTGGAGAGTAAATGGCTGTCCGTCAGTAATTTGACGGCTAACAGAACTCACGTAGAAGAGGACTGGATCTGCTATTTTTACATCAAACAAGCCATAGAAACGGATGTTAAGCAGTTGTTGGTAACGTTCGCTGAAGTATTCGACCGCATTTTGTGTGCCGAACTTATTACCTGCAATAGGTTGCATGCGGATAAAGATAATTTCTTGTTGGGTGATGACTTGTCCACCAAAAGAGAAACGGTTTTTAAAGTTTTCCCAAGTGCCCTTTAAACCACCTTTTTCAAGGAGCCAGGCATTATCACCAGCTTGCCATTCGTGGCTACCAGCTTCGAGGACTTCACCAAGGAAGGTACCATTGTTTACCAAAACAGCGGTATAGCCTTGGGGAACGATAACCACACTGCCATCTGACAAAAGTCCAGTATTTTGATTGCTGTGACGAGAACGTCCATCTGGGTCTTTTGTGAGTAATTGACCCTTGACGGCCAAGGCATCGCCAGAGACATTATCTGGAAGGACAATGGCTTCCTTGAATTTACTATCATTAAAACTATTTAAGCCTGCTGATAAGGCTGCACGTATAAATCCCATAATTCCTCCTAATTATAAAGCTCGTCTTCATCCACAACATCATAGGTATCCAGTACCCATTGGTTTGGACTGCGAGAGAGATTGGCACCACAGTAGTCGCACTCGCTAACTGCAGAGATTTTCAATGGGGCGCCACAGTTTGGACAGTGGTCGCTCACAACTTCGTCTGGATTGACTGCTTGCGTTTGGCTACCGTGTTGACGGATAAAG
Source organism: Streptococcus halitosis (assembly GCF_023147855.1). GTDB lineage: Bacteria > Bacillota > Bacilli > Lactobacillales > Streptococcaceae > Streptococcus > Streptococcus halitosis_B. The sequence continues at coordinate 809,028 of NZ_JAHXOP010000001.1, read as the reverse complement.
TTCAATTGATACATGGTGAAGAGATCTTTTTTAGGGTCTCCTTCAAGGACACGGCGAGTCTCATCGTCAATGACATAGTCACGCAAGGTAGATGACAAAATCACCACTAAGGTATCGTTTCCGTCAGGATTTTCAATGAACTCCTTGATGCGAACGTTTTCGATACAAACTTTCTCTAAAACATTGGTTGTTTTAGCTCGAATATGGTCCTCGAGTTGGGTACTATGTTGGGAGTAGAGACTAGTACTTTCTAGCGCACGGACTGAATTCCAGTTTTTCTCAGTCCAGGCAACCTGCAATTTAAGATAAACTTCCTTAACCCAAGATGTGAAGGCATCAGCGTCAAAGTTTGGATCCCCATTTTTAACACGACTAATGGCCAGTGTGTTGTGTTCAACTCGACGATGGAGCGTTTGATAATCATTATTAGTGTAGGTTGAACTCGAATCTCCAGACTTATTCTGCAAGGATTTGACGATAACAACTAGTATGATTCCTCCAACTAATATGAACATAAATCCTAGATAGGGAGAGCTAGTAGAACTGTCAGAGGATGAGCCGTATCCAGAGCGGTAGTAGTGGTAGGATGAGCCGCCAGAACGACTTCCACCTCCACTTGAGCGGCTGCTACTTCTGGAGCTACTGCGGCTGCTCCCTCCACTTCTGGAATGTCCGACACCCGCATCAACGATTTGAGGCACGGATAGAAAAACAAGTAATAAACAGGTCATTAAAAGAGCGTAAAACTTTTTCATGTGTCTCCTAACTATATGATTGAAAAGGTAGCATTCTGAATTCGAATGATTATTAAACTATTTAATAACCTTTAAAAATCATTTAAGATATACTAGGCGTTATTTACTAGCATTTAGCTTCTTTATGGAATGGCGTTCGATGAGCCATCCCACAATCCATCCTATTGCTAGCAAGTAATTTTCAAAAGCACCGATAGCATTTACAGGAGAGTGATACTCCATATAATTGAGTAAGTGATTTGTTCCTATTCCAATTCCGCCAATAATGAGAGCAAGAAGTGCGATTCGTAGACAGAACCAATCGTATTTAATATTGATAGCGAGAATAATAATCAATACAGCTAAATTCCATATTCCAATTTCTCGTTGCCAACCAGCAGATATTCCGTACCCGGAGTGGCTTCCCATGTACGATGGAAAGAAAATTTGTAGTATAGAAGCGCCTAACATAGCGATGATGACTAAGACAAATAGCAATCGTAAAAATTTGTTCATTTATTCTGCTTGTCTCATTCTCGTCTTAAAAGTAGAAAAAAGTGTATAAAGAGTAAATTACTCACTTTCTTTCAACTTGGCCAATTCCTGTGCAAGGAGTTTAAGGGCAACTTGTGGATTGGCTTGCCCTTTGGTTGCCTTCATAAGGAATCCTGTGAAGGCCTTGTCTGCGTTGCGTTTGCCTGACTTGAAGTCGGCAACGGCAGCTTCGTTATCCGCAAAGACTTGGTGGATGATTGGGATCAAGACATTTGGATCTGAGATTTGCACCAAGCCTGCTTTTTCCACGTATTCACGCGCGCCACCGCCATTTTTAGCCAGGTGGACAAAGACTTTCTTGGCAATCTTAGAAGAAATCGTACCATCTTCGATGATGGCAATCATTTCTACTAAGTTTTCTGGTGTCAATTCGATTTGTTCCAGTGTTTTGCCTTCAGCATTCAAGAACTGAGCGACTTCACCTTGGAGCCAGTTAGAGACTTGTTTGGCATCGCCACCGAGGGCAACAGCTTTTTCAAAGAAGTCAGAAGTGACTTTGTTTGCAGTCAACTGGCTGGCATCGTAGTCTGACAAGCCAAGGTCAGATACGTAGCGCGCACGGCGTTCTTTTGGAAACTCTGGCAGTTCAGTACGCATTTCCTCAATCCACTCGTCTGAAATTTCAAAGAGTGGGAGGTCTGGTTCTGGGAAGTAGCGGTAGTCTGCAGCACCTTCTTTGACACGCATGAGGATGGTTGCTTTGTTGGCTTCATCGTAACGGCGTGTTTCTTGGCGGATTTGACCACCTGAGCGAAGGATTTCAGCCTGACGTTGCACTTCGTATTCAAGACCCTTACGGACGTTAGAGAAGGAGTTGAGGTTCTTTAACTCAGTCTTGGTACCGAATTTTTCTTGACCATAAGGACGAAGAGAAATGTTAGCATCCACACGCATCGAACCTTCTTCCATCTTAACGTCAGAAATACCAGCGTACTGGATGACTTCCTTGAGGGCAGTTAGATAAGCATAGGCTTCTTCTGGCGAGCGCATGTCAGCCTCAGATACAATCTCAATCAAGGGTACCCCTTGACGGTTGAGGTCAACATAAGAGTAGCCATCTGTACCGTGGGTGTTTTTACCTGCATCTTCTTCTAAGTGAGCACGTTCAATACCAATTTTCTTAGTCGTACCGTCTTCTAGTTCCACTTCAATCCAACCATTGTAGCCGATTGGCTCATCAAACTGGGAAATTTGGTAGGCTTTTGGATTATCAGGGTAGAAGTAGTTCTTGCGGTCGAAGTGCATCTTTTTGTGGATGTCCATGTTGAGGGCAAGAGCGGCCTTGATACCAGCATCGACAACACCTTTATTGAGAACTGGCAGAACTCCTGGGAAAGACCAGTCAATCACGTTGGTGTTGGCATTTTGGTCATTTCCAAAGTGGGCAGAAGTAGGTGAGAAGATTTTTGAATTGGTGTTGAGCTCTACGTGGACTTCAAGTCCAATGACTGTTTCAAAGTTCATTAGTTGTCACCTCCAAAAATCACGGGTTGTTGTTTGTGGTAGTCTGTTGTTGCTTCAAAGGCAGCAGCAACTTGGTAAATGGTTTCCTCAGAGTATTTAGGACCGACCAATTGGAGACCGACTGGGAGACCTTGAGCAAATCCAGCAGGAATAGAAATTCCTGGAAGACCAGCTAAGTTGACTGGGATGGTCAAAAGGTCAGCCAAGTACATGGCAACTGGATCGTGGTTGAGTGAGTCCAAGTCATAGGCGACGCTTGGAGCAGTTGGTCCCAAAATCAAGTCATAATCCGCAAAGACGTTTTCGAAATCTTGGATGATGAGGGTACGGACCTGACCAGCTTTCTTATAGTAGGCATCATAGTAACCTGATGAAAGGCTGAAAGTACCTAGCATGATACGGCGTTTTACTTCTTCACCGAAACCTTGGCTACGGCTGTTTACATAGATTTCATCAAGATTCGTCGCATCTTCTGCGCGGTAGCCATAACGGATACCGTCAAAGCGTTGCAAGTTTGATGAGGCTTCTGATGAAGCGATGATGTAGTAAACGGCAACACCGTATTTAGAATGAGGAAGGCTGACTTCTTCAACGATGGCACCAAGTTTTTCAAAGTGTTTGGCTACATTCAGAATGGTTTCCTTAACCTCTGGGTCAATTCCTTCACCAAGGTATTCCTTAGGCAAAGCAATTTTCATGTCCTTGATGTCTTGGCCGATTTTTGAAGTAAAGTCAGCAATGCGGACAGGAGCAGAAGTAGAGTCTTTAGCATCTTCGCTGGCAATAGCATTGAGCAAGAGGGCATTTTCCTTAACGGTTGGTGCAAAAGGTCCAATCTGGTCTAATGAGCTACCGAAGGCAATGAGACCGAAACGAGAAACTGTTCCGTAGGTTGGCTTGAGACCAACAATCCCGTTGAAGGCAGCAGGTTGGCGGATCGAACCACCAGTATCAGAACCAAGTGACAAACGGACTTGTCCTGAAGCTACAGAAGCAGCAGAACCACTTGATGATCCACCAGGAACCTTGCTGTGGTCCCAAGCATTTTTAGTCGCTCCGTAGTGGGAAGTTTCACCTGAACCACCCATGGCAAACTCGTCCATGTTGGTTTTTCCGACAACAATCATACCCTTAGCTTTGGCATTGGCAACGGCTGTCGCATCAAAGATTGGCTCGTAGTTGTAGAGCATTTTTGAGGCTGCAGTTGTAAGGATACCGTCGGTAGAGATATTATCCTTAACAGCCAGTGGAATTCCTGAAAGGACATTATCCGCGTCGATTCCAGCTTCATCAATAGCTTTAGCTTGTGCAATGGCTTGCTCTTCTGCGATAGTGACAAAAGCGTTGATAGTTGTCTCGCGAGACTTGATATCTTCTAGCGTGGCTTGTGTCAATTCAGTTGCAGAAATTTCCTTAGAGACAAGGAGGTTATGCAAGTCTTCAATCGTTTTGTTATTAAAAGTCATTAGGCATCTCCTCCATCATCTAGGATAGCTGGTACCTTGATATAGTAGTTTTCTTTTTCAGGTACGTTTTTAAACAAGCGGTCACGGTCTGTTCCTTCTTCGGCCACATCAGGGCGGAGTACGGTCTTGCGGTCAGCCATGGTCGTAGTAGGTGCGACACCAGTTGTGTCGACTTCGCCTAGCAATTCAACCATGTCAACAATTTTAGACAAGGTTGTCGCAAAGGCAGCAGTTTCTTCTTCAGAGAATTTTAATTTTGAAAGATTGGCAACGTGTGTTACCTCTTCTTGCGTAATTTTCATCTTGCATCCTTTCGTGAAATGATGATTTTTAGTCTGTTCTATTTTACCATATTTTCCTATAAATAAGGGAGCCAAACTGAAAAGAAATAGAAATTGAAAAATCGCTTTTAATTCGCTATAATGGTTAAACTAGAGAATAGAAAAAATAAGAGTTAGGATAGAAATATGTTCCATCAATTCATCACTAGATCTCAAACGGTTCCTCCTCCCATTTCCCTCTTTTGGTATGGGATTATGATGATCCTATTAGTGCTTTGTATTTATGGAGCACTTGCTTATCACAATAATCCGAAATTTATCCTCTTGTTTAAGGGGATTCAGATCCTCCAGTTACTAGCCCTATATAGTTGGTATGTTGGTTTTGGGATTCCATTTTCTAATAGCCTTCCGTTTTACCATTGCCGTTTGGCTATGTTTGCGGTGGTTTTCTTGCCAGATAAATGGCGGAGCAAGCAATATTTTGCCCTCTTAGGTGCAAGTGGAGCGGTCTTTGCTTTGGTTTACCCTGTTTTTGATCCCTATGATTTCCCCCATATCACCAGTTTTTCATTTTTGATTGGGCACTATGCCCTTCTAGTGAATTCCTTGGTTTACTTGATGAATCACTATGACAAGAGTCTGCTCAAGAAATATATGATTGTGGCCTATACTTTTATTCTCAATCTCTTTCTAGTTGGGGTTAATCAGGTGACGGGTGGAAATTATGGTTTGTTAAGAGATACCCCGTTTATCTCGAATGCTCCTCTATGGCTAAAGTATCTTCTTGTGTCCGTCATCCTTTCGCTGGCTCTGGTTCTTTTTGATATCTTGTTCAAGAAACGGTGGAAAAAGAGAAATCAGGTGCAATCTGTGCTCTAGCTCGCCTTTTCATCGGATGAGTAATTGAAAAACTCCCCAAAATCCGCTATAATGGAGAGTTGAAAGGAATAGTACAATCCAATGTAAAAATTATTCTTAGCAACTGAAACAACTAAAAATAGAAAATCAAAGAAAGAGAACTTATGACTATTCAAGAAGAAATAAAGAAACGCCGTACCTTTGCTATCATCTCCCACCCGGACGCGGGGAAAACAACCATCACGGAGCAGTTGCTCTACTTTGGGGGCGAGATTCGTGAGCCTGGTACGGTAAAAGGGAAGAAAACAGGGACTTTTGCCAAGTCTGACTGGATGGATATTGAGAAACAACGTGGTATTTCGGTCACGTCATCTGTTATGCAGTTTGACTATGATGGTAAGCGCGTGAACATCCTCGACACACCAGGGCACGAGGACTTCTCAGAAGATACTTATCGGACCTTGATGGCAGTGGATGCTGCGGTCATGGTCGTGGACTCTGCCAAGGGTATCGAGGCCCAAACCAAGAAATTGTTTGAAGTTGTGAAGCACCGTGGCATTCCAGTTTTTACCTTTATGAACAAGCTGGACCGTGACGGTCGTGAGCCACTGGACCTCTTGCAAGAACTAGAAGAAGTCCTAGGTATTGCGAGCTATCCGATGAACTGGCCGATAGGGATGGGGAAAGCATTCGAAGGCTTGTATGACCTCTATAACCAACGCTTGGAACTCTATAAAGGGGATGAGCGCTTTGCCAGTCTGGAAAAAGGGGATAAGCTCTTTGGAAGCAATCCTTTCTACGCTCAGGTTAAGGACGATATCGAACTGTTGCAAGAAGCAGGAAATGAATTCTCAGAGGAAGCTATTCTTGCAGGAGAACTGACTCCGGTCTTCTTCGGTTCAGCCTTGACAAACTTTGGTGTGCAGACCTTCCTTGAGACCTTCCTCAAGTTTGCTCCAGAACCTCATGGGCACAAGAAAACAGATGGCGAAATTGTGGATCCTTATGACAAGGATTTCTCAGGATTTGTCTTTAAAATCCAAGCTAACATGGACCCTCGTCACCGTGACCGTATCGCCTTTGTTCGTATCGTATCAGGTGAGTTTGAGCGAGGGATGAGTGTCAATCTGCCTCGTACTGGGAAGACTGCCAAGCTTTCTAATGTCACCCAGTTTATGGCAGAAAGTCGTGAAAATGTAACCAATGCCGTGGCAGGAGATATCATCGGTGTTTACGATACTGGTACTTATCAGGTTGGAGACACTTTGACAGTTGGAAAAAACAAGTTTGAATTTGAACCGCTACCAACCTTTACCCCTGAAATTTTCATGAAAGTTTCTGCCAAGAACGTCATGAAGCAAAAATCTTTCCACAAGGGGATTGAGCAACTGGTGCAAGAAGGAGCCATTCAGCTTTATAAGAATTACCAAACTGGCGAGTACATGCTAGGGGCTGTGGGACAACTCCAGTTTGAAGTCTTTAAGCACCGCATGGAAGGCGAGTACAATGCAGAAGTTGTCATGAGCCCAATGGGTAAAAAGACGGTTCGTTGGATCAAGCCTGAGGACTTGGATGAACGGATGTCATCAAGCCGAAATATCTTGGCCAAGGACCGTTTTGACCAGCCAGTCTTCCTCTTTGAAAATGACTTTGCCCTCCGCTGGTTTACGGACAAATATCCAGATGTAGAGTTGGAGGAAAAAATGTGATTGAGTAAGCCTACTTGATTGCAAAGTAATCTAAGTAAGGCTATGGCAAGTCCTACTAGACTTGCCTAACTGCCTCACTAACTGAGTTTTACAAATGGAATCGATTTGTAAAACTCAGTGTCGTAATCTAACACTCGGTAACTGCTAAGGCAGTCTACCTAAACGCTCCACTAGGAAAAGTCCACGAATCAATACCGTTCGTGGACTTTTCCCTAATAGATAGGCAAAAGATTTTTCTAATTACTCTCTAAATTCTGCATAGAATAAGGTAGGCTGGACTAATCTCTGTACAGTAAAGATAATTGGAATTAAAGAAAAACAAAAGCCTCAGAAGTGTTCACCTTTTGTGAATTCTCTGAGGCTCTTTGCGTTCTAGTTTCCATATTTCTGGTAAAAATCGACCTTGACCTGGATAAAGGTTTCGGCTTCGCGTAATAGCTGCAGGAGGGTGGCACGGGTTTCAAACTCCTCACGTGTTTTAGGGAGACTCCGATTGCGGAAGACTTGCAGATAGCGTTCGATGTCATCAAGTAGGTCATGAGCAGGATTGGTCTGGCTTAGCTGGGCAGCAATCTTCGAAAAGAGCTGGGCCAAGATCAAACTTTCACTTGCGGCCAGATGGCAGGTATTGATCTGCTGGGCCATATTTCGCAGGATGCGACTTTGTCGCTGCCTCATCTCAAAGTAGTGGATGTGGTAGTCCGTCTGGTGAAAGAGGTGGTCTGAGTGATCCAGGTAGACCAGTTTGAGAGCTTCATCGAGGAGCTTGTCTAATTGGTCAACGAGTTGGGCTTGGTTGCGTCCGTCTCCTCGCGACAGATAGTATTTAAAACGAAGAAGGATGCCTTTTAACTTTTCTTCGACCTGAAGGTGGTAGCTTTGGATGGCTTTCTCACGAGAGGGCATATAAAGGTTGACCAATAGAGCAAAGCTTGTCCCGATGAGAAAGAGGAGTACTTCATTAAGCAAGAGAGCTGGAGAAGTAGACTCCTGTACCAAGAGATGACTGACCAAGACACTGCTGGGGGTGATGCCGATTTCCCAGCCCATTTTGTAAGCAAGAGGGACATAGAGAGCCAGATAGAGGCCCAGGCTCCAGATGTGAAAGCCCGTCAGCTGAAAGGCTAGAACACCGATAGCGAGCGCTAGGAGCATGGAAAAGAGGCGGTTTCGTGCTAATTTCAGCGTGCTTCTGCGCGTGTCGGAGAGGCTTAAGAGGGCGATAATTCCAGCTGAAACTGCTGATGATAAATCTAAAAAATAAGCGAGTAAACAAGCGAGACAGGTCGCTAAGATCAGTTTGGTCGTACGTTGAGTGAGAGACATGAAAATTTCCTAAACTAATAGAGTCAAGTGTTTAACGAGGAGTCAGAGACTAGGGGCGAAGTTTTCGGTTTGTAGCATACTCGGCAACCGCTGTAAAGAGGACATCTGTTGAAGAGTTCAGGGCTGTTTCGCAGGAGTCTTGAACGACCCCAATCACAAAACCGACTCCGACAACCTGCATAGCCAAGTCGTTGGAAATCCCAAAGAGGCTACAAGCGACAGGAATGAGGAGAAGGGATCCCCCAGCAATTCCAGAGGCCCCGCAGGCAGAAATGGCAGCCACCACACTGAGAACAAATGCTGTCCCAAAGTCTACCGAAATTCCGAGTGTATTGACGGCAGCTAGAGTCAGGACATTTATGGTAACAGCAGCGCCAGCCATATTGATGGTCGAACCAAGCGGGATGGAGACAGAGTAGGTGTCAGGATTCAGTCCCAAGTCTTGGCAGAGTTTCATATTGACAGGGATATTGGCGGCAGAGCTACGAGTGAAAAAGGCTGTAATACCACTGACACGTAGACATTTCAAAACAAGGGGATAGGGATTTTTCCTCATAAAGAGAAAGGCGATGAGCGGGTTGATGATGAGAGCGACAAAGGCCATGGTAGCAATCAAGAGTCCTAGGAGGACACCGTAGTTGGTCAGACTGGCAATGCCCTTGTCTGAGATGGTCTTAAACACCAAACCTAAAATCCCAAAGGGAGCTAGGTTGATAATCCATTCCACGATTTTAGAGGTGACATCCGCCATGGTTCTCAGTAATTCTTTGCTGTGTTTACTTGCCTCTCTCATAGCCAAGCCAAAGATGACTGCCCAAGAGAGAATCCCGATATAGTTGGCTTCAACAATGGCATTTAAGGGATTGTCCACCAGTTTGAGTAGGAGATTGCTGAGGACTTGACCGATACCGTCAGGAGCAGCAACTTCTGTATTTGCGCTGGTCAGGGTGATTTGCACAGGCAGTAAGAAACTAGCTAGAACGGCTACCAATGCAGCAGAAAAGGTTCCGAGCAAGTATAGGAAAATAACCGTCTTCATATTGGTATTTTGTCCCTTTTGGTGTTGAGAAAGGGCATTGGCAACAAGGGCAAAAACTAAAATAGGAGCGATGGCTTTCAGTCCGCCTACAAAGAGGTCTCCAAGCAGACCAATTCCTGTAAAGTTTGGAAAGAGCATCCCCAATGTAGCTCCAAAAATCATTCCAATAAGGATTCGTTTGATGAGGCTTGCCTTGGTCCAGGCTCTAATGATTCGTTTCATAGCAGTCTCCTTCAAAATGTATTGTTTATAATTATAGTATAAATATGCTATAGAGGCAAGTGATATTTTGAAAAAAGGGCCTATAATTGAATAATTATGAAAGAAAAGAGAAGGGAGATTTTATGGTATAATAGGAAAAAGGAGTTTTATATGCAAGATTTTTTTCAACGCTATTTTGATAAACTTGACTTAACAACTATTTTAGAGAATCTCTTGACCAAGGTGATTTCTCTTTTGATTTTGTTTTTACTATTTTATATAGCTAAAAAGATGCTTCATGCGACTGTACGAAAGATTGTCAAGCCCTCACTTAAATTTTCAAATCGGGATGCAGGAAGGCAAAAGACCATCTCGCGTTTGCTGGAGAATGTCTTTAACTACATTCTTTATTTCTTTTTAATCTACTGCATCCTGTCTATTTTGGGCTTGCCGGTTTCCAGCCTCCTTGCTGGGGCAGGGATTGCTGGGGTAGCCATTGGTATGGGGGCGCAAGGCTTTCTATCCGATGTCATTAATGGCTTCTTCATCCTCTTTGAACGCCAGCTTGATGTGGGTGATGAAGTGGTCCTCACAAATGGACCGATTACCGTCTCTGGAAAGGTCGTTAGTGTAGGAATCCGTACAACACAACTGCGCGGTGATGATCAAGCTCTTCACTTTGTTCCTAACCGCAATATTACCGTTGTTAGTAATTTATCCCGTACTGAATAGTCCGACTATTTTAGCAGATTTGTGGTACAATAGAAGGAGTTTGGTAAAGGAGAGAGTATGCTATTTGTAGAGAAAAAATTAGGTCACGATCGTACTTGGATAGACCTTGATGTGGACAAGATTAAAAATATGGAAGATCTTTCTGACATCTATGGATTGGACAAGGAAACCATCGAGTATGCTCTGGATAGAAATGAACGAGCCCACATGGATTATAACCGTGAAACGGAGACGGTAACCTTCATTTATAATGTTCTTGATTTAGAAAAAGACAAAGAATATTATGAAGCGATTCCGATGACCTTTATCGTTGAAAAACAACGGCTGATTACCATCAGCAATCACAAGAATACTTATGTGATTAAACGCATGGCAACCTACCTTGAAAGCCATGAAATTATTTCAATCTACAAATTTCTTTTTGCCAGTTTAGAGATTATTAGCAATGCTTACTATCCAGTTATTGAAGAGATGGATAAAAGTAAGGATGAAATCAGTGCACTTCTTCGTCAAAAAACAACTAAAAAAAATCTTTTCGCCCTCTCTGACTTGGAAACTGGTATGGTTTACCTGACAGCAGCTGCTAAACAAAATCGTCTCCTCTTGGAACACATCCAAGGGCATGCTCTTTATCGTAATCTTAATGAGGTAGAAAGAGAGCAGTTTGACGATGCTATGATTGAAGCCCATCAGTTGGTTTCAATGACAGATTTGATATCTCAAGTTTTGCAACAACTCTCAGCCTCTTACAACAACATCCTAAATAATAATCTAAATGATAATTTGACAACTTTGACAATTATCTCAGTCTTGCTAGCTATCCTTGCGGTTATTACAGGATTCTTCGGAATGAATGTTCCCTTACCGTTTACAGATGAACCAAATGCTTGGATTTATATTTTGATAGCTAGTCTCATTTTATGGGCAGTCTTAGCTCAATGTTTAAAGAAAATTGCTAGAAATTAAAAAAGGAGCCAGAATGGCGATTGAAAACTATATGCCAGATTTTGCTGTGGAAGCAGTTTATGATCTGACAGTCCCAAGCCTGCAGGCGCAGGGAATCAAGGCTGTTTTGGTCGACTTGGACAATACCCTCATTGCTTGGAACAACCCTGATGGGACACCAGAGATGAAGCAATGGCTACATGATCTCCGTGACGCGGGCATTCGCATCATCGTGGTCTCAAATAATACCAAAAAACGAGTTCAACGCGCAGTTGAGAAATTTGGGATTGATTACGTTTATTGGGCCTTGAAGCCTTTCACATTTGGAATCGACCGTGCCATGAAGGAATTTCACTATGAAAAAAATGAAGTGGTCATGGTCGGCGACCAGCTCATGACAGATATTCGCGCAGCCCATCGTGCGGGTATTCGCTCGATCTTAGTCAAACCCTTGGTCCAACATGACTCGATCAAAACGCAGATTAACCGAGCTCGCGAGCGCCGTGTTATGCGAAAAATCACTGAAAAATACGGACCGATTACATATAAAAAAGGAATTTAACTATGGAAGAAATTCTCTGTATTGGTTGTGGAGCAACCATTCAGACGACAGACAAGGCTGGTCTTGGTTTCACTCCCCAGTCGGCACTTGAAAAAGGTTTGGAGACTGGAGAAGTTTATTGCCAACGCTGTTTCCGTCTCCGCCACTACAATGAAATCACAGATGTCCAGTTGACGGACGATGATTTTCTCAAACTCTTGCACGAGGTGGGAGACAGTGATGCCTTAGTGGTCAATGTCATAGATATTTTTGACTTTAATGGCTCTGTCATCCCAGGCTTACCGCGCTTTGTATCGGGCAATGATGTCCTCTTGGTCGGAAATAAAAAAGATATCCTGCCCAAGTCAGTTAAACCGGGCAAGATTAGCCAGTGGCTCATGGAACGTGCCCACGAAGAAGGACTTCGTCCAGTTGATGTGGTTTTAACTTCAGCCCAAAACAAGCATGCTATTAAAGAAGTCATTGACAAGATTGAACACTACCGTAAGGGCCGTGATGTCTACGTAGTTGGGGTAACCAACGTTGGAAAATCAACTCTCATCAACGCTATTATCCAAGAAATCACAGGTGACCAAAATGTCATCACGACTTCGCGTTTTCCGGGAACAACCTTGGACAAGATTGAGATTCCGCTCGACGACGGATCTTATATTTACGATACGCCAGGGATTATCCACCGCCACCAGATGGCCCACTACTTGACGGCCAAAAACCTCAAGTATGTCAGCCCTAAAAAGGAAATCAAGCCCAAAACCTATCAGCTTAACCCTGAACAAACCCTGTTTCTAGGTGGTCTCGGACGCTTTGACTTTATATCAGGAGAAAAACAAGGATTTACTGCTTTTTTTGACAACGAACTCAAACTCCACCGTACCAAGCTAGAAGGCGCTAGTGCCTTCTATGACAAGCACCTCGGAACCCTTCTCACACCACCAAATAGCAAGGAAAAAGAAGATTTTCCAAAACTAGTCCAGCATGTATTTACCATCAAGGACAAGACTGACCTAGTCATCTCAGGACTCGGCTGGATCCGCGTAACAGGCACCGCCAAAGTCGCCGTCTGGGCACCAGAAGGCGTCGCCGTCGTCACACGAAAAGCCATTATTTAAACACAGAAAGGAAAGAGTTATCTAGATTCGGGCGAGCTCTGCGAGCCTATAACGAATACTTTTCGCCGTGGTGTCAGTTGGTACAAGGAGTTGTACCAACTGCGGAAAATTTGAGACCTTAGGCTCAAATTTTAGTCATGAAAGTCCGAAGGGCTTTGCTGACGTCCGTCACCACTTCAGAAAAGTATAAAAAGAAACTCTTTTAAAGAAATTATGTCATTAACATCAAAACAACGTGCCTTCCTCAACAGCCAGGCACACACCCTCAAACCCATCATTCAAATTGGAAAAAATGGTCTCAACGACCAAATCAAAACCAGCGTCCGTCAGGCTCTTGACGCCCGCGAATTGATTAAAGTTACGCTCTTGCAAAACACAGATGAAAACATCCACGAAGTAGCTGAAATCTTGGAAGAAGAAATTGGTGTGGATACAGTCCAAAAAATCGGACGCATCTTGATTTTGTATAAACAATCCAGAAAGAAAGAAAATCGCAAGATTTCCAAGAAAGTCAAAGAAATCTAAAACCTACTCCAAACAACTGTTTTTACAGAGAATTAAAGGAAGACGAGCCTATGGCAATCGAATTATTGACTCCCTTTACCAAGGTAGAGTTGGAGCCAGAAATCAAGGAGAAAAAACGCAAACAAGTCGGGATTTTAGGGGGGAATTTTAACCCCGTTCACCATGCCCATCTTGTTGTAGCGGACCAAGTACGACAACAGTTGGGACTGGACCAGGTCCTGCTCATGCCCGAATACCAACCACCTCATGTAGATAAAAAAGAAACCATCCCCGAGCACCATCGGCTCAAGATGCTTGAGTTGGCGATTGAGGGGATCGAAGGTCTAGCCATTGAAACCATTGAGTTAGAGCGAAAGGGCATTTCCTACACCTACGACACCATGAAGATTTTGACCGAGCAACATCCAGACACGGATTATTACTTCATTATCGGGGCTGATATGGTGGACTATCTGCCTAAATGGTACCGAATTGATGAGCTGGTCGACATGGTTCAGTTTGTTGGAGTTCAGCGCCCACGCTACAAGGCAGGGACTTCCTATCCAGTTATCTGGGTGGATGTGCCTCTCATGGACATCTCCTCCAGCATGGTGCGTGACTTCATTGCCCAAGGTCGGAAGCCCAACTTTCTCCTACCTCAGCCAGTGCTAGACTACATCGAGAAGGAGGGGCTTTACTGATGGCATACCAAGACTATATCAACTGTTCCCGAGAGGCTTTGTTGGAAAAAATGGCAGAGCTTCTACCTGAAAAACGGTTAACCCATTGTTTGGGTGTGGAGCGTGCAGCCATAGAGTTAGCGGAGAGATTTGGAGTCGATACCGAGAAAGCGGGTCTAGCAGGCCTTCTTCATGATTATGCTAAAAAGCTGTCAGATCAGGAATTTCTAGACTTGATTGACCGTTATCAGCTAGACCCTGACCTCAAAAACTGGGGCAATAATGTCTGGCATGGGATGGTTGGAATTTACAAGATTCAGGAAGATTTGGATTTGCATGATCCAGAAATCCTGCGAGCTATTGAAATCCATACAGTCGGAGCTGGTCAGATGACCAATCTAGACAAAGTCATCTACGTCGCAGATTATATCGAGCACAATCGTGCCTTTCCAGGTGTGGATGTGGCGCGTGAAATTGCTGAGCTATCGCTCAATAAGGCAGTGGCCTACGAAACAGCTCGTACCGTGGAGCATCTAGCTCATCAGGGATTCCCCATCTATCCCCAAACCCTGGAAACCTATAACGCCTTTGTGCACTATTTGAAAGAGGACTAAATGAACGAAAAAGAATTACTAGAACTAGTCGTGAAAGCGGCAGATGAGAAACGTGCGGAGGATATCCTCGCACTTGATGTACAAGATTTGACCAGTGTGACAGACTACTTTGTTATCACTAGCTCGATGAATAGCCGTCAGTTGGACGCTATCGCTGACAATATCCGTGAAAAAGTAGCCCAAGCAGGCTTTAAAGGTAGCCATGTTGAAGGCGATGCAGCGGGAGGCTGGGTTTTGCTAGACCTCGGTGGTGTCGTTGTGCATATCTTCTCAGAAGAAATGCGTGCCCACTATAATCTTGAAAAACTGTGGCATGAGGCGGATTCTGTAGATATTTCTGAAGCCTTGGCCTAGTAGATGAACTCAGTTGCAGTCAACTGGGTTTATTTGCTTATTTTAGAAAAAAATGGATAGAAAGGTGAGGGCGTCGTGTTTTGTTCATCTCGAAACTGAACACGAGCTAAAAGCTGCGAGAAAAAGAGTAACTTCCTTTGTATCTGACGATACAGCAGAAAGTTTCCTATTTTCTCCTTGCTTTTAACGCTCTTTGTATCTTAGAAAGGATTTGAACCCGTCCTGTAATCGTCGGAAAATAGATAGCCTTCCTTGGAGCTCGGCTCCATCGTCAAGCTCCTAATTTTCATTCCGATTACGGGCGGACTTGGTATCATGAATATGGCGACTTATGAAACCTTTGCGGCTGTTTACGATGCTGTGATGGATGATAGTTTATATGATAAATGGACGGATTTTTCGCTGCGTCATTTGCCTAAGACCAAGGAGAGAAAGAAGCTTTTAGAATTGGCTTGTGGAACAGGTATCCAGTCTGTGCGCTTTTCTCAAGCAGGCTTTGATGTAACTGGACTTGATTTGAGCGCGGATATGCTGAAGATTGCGGAGAAAAGAGCTACTTCAGCCAAGCAAAAGATTGATTTTATAGAGGGCAATATGCTGGATTTGTCCAAGGCAGGTCAATATGATTTTGTCACGTGTTACTCTGACTCTATCTGCTACATGCAGGATGAGGTCGAGGTAGGAGACGTCTTTAAAGAAGTATATAATGCGCTTAACGAAGACGGAGTTTTCATCTTTGATGTGCATTCGACCTACCAGACAGACGAAGTATTCCCTGGCTATTCCTACCATGAAAATGCGGAAGATTTTGCCATGCTTTGGGACACCTATGAGGACGAAGCTCCTCACTCCATCGTGCATGAGTTGACTTTCTTTATCAAGGAGGCTGACGGTTCCTTTAGTCGTCACGATGAAGTGCATGAGGAGCGAACCTATGAGGTCCTGACCTATGATATTTTGCTGGAACAGGCTGGTTTCAAGTCCTTCAAACTCTATGCGGACTTTGAGGACAAGGAACCAACAGAAACCACTACCCGTTGGTTTTTTGTCGCGCAGAAGTAGGAGAACATCATGACCATCACAGGTATTATTGCGGAGTTCAATCCTTTTCATAATGGCCATAAATACCTGCTGAGTCAGGCTGAGGGGCTGAAAATTGTTGCTATGTCTGGGAATTTTATGCAGAGAGGGGAGCCTGCTATCGTGGACAAGTGGACCCGGGCTCAAATGGCACTGGAGAATGGAGCAGATCTGGTAGTGGAATTGCCCTTTTTAGTCAGTGTTCAGGCAGCGGATTTCTTTGGACAAGGAGCAGTAGATATCTTGGCACGGCTGGGGATTGATACCTTAGCCTTTGGGACAGAGAAAGTTCTGGATTATCAGAAAATTGCCAACCTATACACAGAGCAAGGCGTTGAGATGGAGAAATTTGTGGATAATCTGCCTGATTCCCTCTCCTACCCTCAGAAAACCCAAGCCATGTGGAAGGAATTTGCAGGTCTAGATTTTTCAGGCAATACGCCTAATCATGTTCTAGCTTTGGCCTATGCTAAGGCGGTTGCAGGACGTAGAATCAAACTCCATCCGATTCAGCGTCAGGGAGCTGGCTATCATTCTGTTGATAAGGATGTGGACTTTGCCTCGGCAACAGCTCTCCGTCAGCATCAATCAGACCAAGATTTCTTAGAACGCTTTATGCCTTCCGTTGCCCTCTTTGAGCAAGCCAGTAAGGTGAGCTGGGATGACTATTTTCCCTTGCTCCGCTATCAAATTTTGTCAAATCCAGACCTAACAATGATCTATCAGGTCAATCAAGAAATGGCTGTGCGCATCAAGGAAGCTATCAAAACAGTCCAGTCTGTTGACAAATTGGTCGAGGCAGTTGCGACCAAGCGTTATACTAAGGCGCGTGTCAGACGCCTCTTGACCTATATCTTAGTGCAGGCCAGAGAAAGTGACTTGCCAGAAGGTATCCATGTCCTTGGCTTTACCGAAAAAGGTAGACAGCATCTCAAGTCACTGAAAGATCAGGTTCATCTAGTCAGTCGAATTGGCAAAGAACCTTGGGATTCTATGACTCAAAAGGCAGACCAGATTTACCAACTAGGACAGCCAAGTATAGCAGTGCAAAATTTTGGAAGGATTCCCATAAGAAAAGAAACAAACTAAGTCTACTGAAAGGTAGGCTTTTTTATTGTATGTTTTAATGAAAATGTCATTTTTAAGTGTTAGAAAGTTTGTTTGGGGATTTCAGAACTTTCTCCTAAAATTCACACAAAACTCTTCAATTTGGGTTTGTGAAAATCGGTTTTTTGTGATAGAATATTAAGGAATGTATGTCATTCGATAAACAAATTTAATGAGGTAAAAACATGGAAATCATGACACTTGCGATTGCTGTTTTTGCCGTCATCATTGGTTTAGTCATTGGATATGTCAGCATCTCAGCTAAGATGAAATCATCTCAAGAGGCTGCAGAGTTGATGCTTCTAAATGCTGAACAAGAAGCAACTAATTTACGAGGACAGGCTGAGCGCGAAGCGGATTTATTGCTAAATGAAGCCAAGAGCGAAAGCAAGTCTCTTAAAAAAGAAGCACTATTGGAGGCCAAAGAGGAAGCCAGAAAATACCGTGAAGAAGTGGACGCTGAATTTAAGTCAGAACGTCAGGAACTCAAGCAAATCGAAAGTCGTTTGACGGAGAGAGCTACGAGCCTTGACCGCAAAGACGACAATTTGACGAACAAAGAAAAAACACTTGAACAAAAAGAACAAAGTATTTCTGATAGAGCAAAAAACCTTGATGCACGTGAAGAGCAATTAGAGGAAGTCGAAAGACAAAAAGAAGCTGAACTTGAACGTATCGGTTCCCTTTCCCAAACTGAGGCTCGAGATATTATCTTGGCTCAGACAGAGGAAAACTTGACCAAGGAAATTGCTAGCCGCATTCGTGAGGCTGAGCAAGAGGTGAAGGAACGTTCAGACAAGATTGCGAAAGATATCTTGGTTCAGGCTATGCAGCGTATCGCTGGTGACTATGTAGCAGAGTCAACAAACTCGACAGTTCACCTACCAGATGATACCATGAAGGGACGCATTATCGGACGCGAAGGTCGAAACATTCGTACCTTTGAAAGTTTGACAGGGGTCGACGTGATCATCGATGACACGCCAGAAGTGGTAACCTTGTCAGGATTTGATCCGATTCGTCGTGAAATTGCTCGTATGACCATGGAAATGTTGCTCAAGGATGGCCGCATCCACCCAGCTCGTATCGAGGAGTTGGTGGAGAAAAACCGTCAAGAGATTGACAATAAAATCCGTGAATATGGTGAGGCTGCTGCCTATGAGATTGGTGCGCCAAACCTCCATCCAGACTTGATGAAGATTATGGGACGCTTGCAATTCCGTACTTCTTATGGACAGAATGTCTTGCGTCATTCGATTGAGGTTGCTAAGTTATCTGGTATCATCGCCAGTGAACTTGGTGAAAATGCAGCTCTTGCCCGTCGTGCTGGATTCCTTCACGACATCGGGAAAGCTATTGACCGCGAGGTTGAAGGCAGTCACGTTGAGATTGGTACGGAGTTGGCTCGTAAGTACAAGGAACACCCAGTTGTGGTCAATACGATTGCTAGCCACCACGGCGATGTGGAAGCCGAAAGCGTCATTGCGGTGATCGTTGCTGCAGCAGATGCCTTGAGCGCAGCGCGTCCAGGTGCTCGTAGTGAATCTCTTGAAAGCTATATCAAGCGTCTCCATGATTTAGAAGAAATCGCCAATGGCTTTGAAGGAGTGCAAAATAGCTTCGCCCTTCAAGCAGGACGTGAAATCCGTATCATGGTTAATCCAGGACAAATCAAAGACGACAAAGTCACAATCTTGGCTCACAAAGTTCGTGAGAAAATTGAAAATAATCTCGATTACCCAGGAAATATCAAGGTGACCGTGATCCGCGAACTTCGTGCAGTAGATTATGCTAAATAAATAAGAAAGAGCAGTTGAAATATTACTGCTTTTTTGTTACACTAGATAGAAAGACTGTAGAAGGATAACTGACGTGATCATCAGTATCCGAGAGAAATTTCACTTTATTTCACAGACTAACTAAAGGAGACATAATGGCAGACCGAGGCTTGCTAATCGTTTTTTCTGGTCCTTCAGGAGTTGGGAAAGGAACGGTTAGAAGAGAGATTTTTGAGAGTTCTGAGAATCAATTTCAATATTCTGTATCGATGACGACGCGCGCGCAACGTCCTGGTGAAGTGGACGGAGTGGACTATTTCTTCCGTACTCGTGAAGAGTTTGAAGAGCTAATCCGTCAAGGTCAGATGTTGGAGTATGCAGAATATGTCGGTAACTATTATGGAACTCCTCTGACCTATGTCAATGAAACTCTGGACAAGGGAATCGATGTCTTTCTTGAGATTGAAGTCCAAGGAGCCCTTCAGGTTAAGAAAAAGGTTCCAGATGCTGTCTTTATCTTTCTAACACCACCAGATTTGGATGAATTGCAAGATCGTTTGGTAGGTCGTGGAACAGATAGTGCGGAAGTGATTGCCCAACGAATCGAAAAAGCCAAGGAAGAAATTGCCCTCATGCGTGAGTATGATTATGCCATTGTCAACGATCAGGTGCCCCTCGCTGCTGAACGTGTCAAGCGTGTGATCGAAGCAGAACACTTCCGTGTGGACCGTGTTATTGGTCACTACCAGGAGATGTTGCCAAAATCTCCAACTACTCGATAAACTATAGGAAACAGGTACAAACAAATGATGCTTAAACCCTCTATCGATACCTTGCTAGACAAGGTACCATCAAAATATTCACTCGTAATCTTGTTAGCAAAACGTGCCCACGAATTAGAAGCTGGAGCACCTGCAACTCAAGAATTCAAATCTGAAAAATCAACTCTTCGTGCTTTAGAAGAAATCGAGTCAGGAAACGTTACGATTCACCCAGATCCAGAAGGAAAACGTGAAGCGGTTCGTCTCCGTATCGAAGAAGAAAAACGCCGAAAAGAAGAAGAAGAAAAGAAAATCAAAGAGCAAATCGCTAAAGAAAAAGAAGATGGTGAAAAAATTTAAGGTTGGGGGGACTCAATCTTATTTTTTCTATTGCAAGAATGTACTGACAAGAAGGAGGTGAGAAGATGGCTATTGCAAAGATTATCGTGGATGTTCCCCTGATGCAGACGGACCAGCCATACAGCTACAAGGTCCCTGAGGAATTTGTAGACATGCTGGAAGCCGGTATGCGGGTTCATGTCCCCTTCGGCAAAGGCAATCGTTTGATCCAAGGAATTGTGCTAGGCTTGGAGTCCCATTCGGATGAAGAGGTTGCCGAACAGGACTTGAAAGAGATTGCGGAGGTACTGGATTTTTCCCCGGTTCTCACTCAAGAGCAACTCTGGCTGGCTGAGGAGCTACGTAAGTCTGTCTTTTCTTACAAAATTTCCATCCTAAAAGCCATGCTTCCAGGCTTTTTAAACTCTAGCTATGATAAGATTCTCTATCATCTGGAAGGTCTGAGTCAGGCAGACCGAGAGCGTCTGTTTGGTTCAGAAGATTCGCTAGTCTTTTCTTCTCTAGATTTGGCCAAACAGGCAGAAATGATGCGTTTGACCAGGAAAGGGTTGCTCCGCTTAGAATACCAGGCAGTCGATCAGAAGAAGGTCAAGACCCAGCCTTGGTATGAGGTTGATGCTACTCAGCTAGAGAAGATTGAGATTTCTGCGCGTGCTAAGAAAAAGGCAGAGCTGAGAGATTATTTGCTGTCTCATCCTGAGAGTGCTCCTCTGGCTAGTTTGTTAGAGTCCTACTCACGCGAGCAAGTCAACTTCTTTGTTGAGCAAGGAGCTCTAACCCTACTACAAAAAGAAGTGCAACGTTCAGCCGCTTATTTCGAAGGCATTGAAGCCAGTCAACCTTTGGAATTAAATCCTGAACAAAGACAGGTACGTGATGCGGTTGTCAGTGCTATTGGCAGTCAGCAACCTCCTTTCCTCCTTCAAGGGATTACAGGAAGTGGGAAGACAGAGGTTTACTTGCAAATCATCCAAGGAGCCTTGGACAAGGGCAAGACAGCCATTTTGCTGGTACCTGAGATTTCTCTGACGCCACAAATGACGGAGCGGTTCATTGCTCGTTTCGGCGAGAAAGTAGCTATTCTTCACTCAGGCTTGTCTAATGGTGAGAAGTACGATGAATGGCGCAAGGTCGAGCGTGGAGATGCTCAAGTTGTGGTTGGAGCCAGATCGGCCATCTTTGCACCTATAAAAAATCTAGGTGTCATGATTATCGATGAAGAGCATGAAGCTAGTTACAAACAAGACAGCAATCCCCGTTATCATGCTAGAGAGGTCGCCATCTTACGGGCCCAGTACAATCAAGCGGCCCTGGTCCTTGGTTCGGCGACACCGAGCTTAGAGAGCCGTGCGCGGGCTGGAAAAGGCGTCTATCAACACTTACGCCTGACCCAACGGGCCAATCCTTTAGCCACTATTCCTGAGGTTCAAGTGATTGACTTTCGTGATTATATCGGGCAGAATGAGACATCAAACTTTACGCCTCCTTTGCTAGAGGCCATCCAAGACCGTTTGGATAAAAAAGAGCAGGTAGTCCTCATGCTCAACCGTCGGGGTTATTCTAGCTTTGTTATGTGTCGGGAGTGTGGGACGGTAGATAGCTGCCCCAACTGCGATATTTCTCTGACTCTCCACATGGATACCAAGACCATGAACTGCCATTACTGTGGCTTTTCCAAGGGAATTCCTCATGTCTGTCCCAACTGTCAGAGCCGCAGTATTCGTTACTATGGGACGGGGACTCAGAAAGCCTATGATGAGCTAGCAGAGCTCTTTCCTCAGGCTCGCATTCTGCGAATGGATGTGGATACAACCCGTAGGAAAGGCAGTCACCAAGCTCTTCTTGACCAGTTTGGCCGAGGGGAAGTAGATATCTTGTTGGGAACTCAGATGATTGCTAAGGGCTTGGATTTTCCCAATGTGACCCTAGTCGGAGTGCTCAATGCGGATACGGCCTTGAATCTGCCTGATTTTCGTTCTTCCGAGAGAACCTTCCAACTCTTAACTCAGGTGGCTGGTCGGGCAGGTCGTGCGGAAAAAGCTGGGCAGGTCTTGATTCAGTCATACAATCCGGAGCACTATGCCATTCGATTTGCCAAAGACCAAGACTATGAAGGTTTTTATGCCTATGAAATGAGTATCAGACGCCAACTTGGCTATCCGCCTTATTATTTCACTATTGGGATTACCCTCTCTCACAAGAAAGAAGAAGAGGTTGTCAAACGTGCCTATGAAGTTATGGGAATTTTGCGCTCAGGTTTATCGGAAACTAGTAAAATCCTTGGACCAACGCCAAAACCCATTGCTCGTACCCACAACCTTTATCATTACCAGATTTTGATTAAATACCGTTTAGAAGATGAGCTGGGCCCAACTCTCAATCGAGTTTTGGCCTTGACTCAAGAACGGGAAAATAGCGAGCTTCGTCTCAGCATTGACCACGAACCGCAGCAATTTTTATAAGAAGGAGAAGAAATGACAAAACTAATCTTTATGGGAACTCCCGATTTTTCAGCGACAGTTTTGAAGGGGGTGTTATCAGATGATCGTTACGAGATTCTAGCTGTTGTGACCCAGCCAGACCGCGCTGTCGGCCGTAAAAAAGTGATCCAAGAAACCCCGGTTAAGCAGGCTGCCAAAGAAGCAGGCCTTCCCATCTACCAACCTGAAAAATTATCTGGGAGTCCAGAGATGGAAGCCATCATGAAGCTAGGGGCGGATGGGATTATCACTGCTGCTTTTGGGCAGTTTCTCCCAAGTAAACTCCTTGATAGCATGGATTTTGCGGTCAACGTTCACGCTTCCCTTCTTCCAAAACACCGTGGTGGTGCGCCTATCCATTATGCCTTGATTCAAGGGGATGAGGAAGCTGGTGTGACCATTATGGAGATGGTTAAGGAAATGGATGCAGGAGATATGATTTCTCGTCGTAGCATTCCTATCACAGATGAGGACAATGTCGGGACCTTATTTGAGAAATTAGCGATTGTAGGTCGTGACTTGCTTTTAGATACTCTTCCTGCTTATATAGCTGGTGAAATTCAGCCAGAACCGCAAGATCCAAACCAGGTTACATTTTCTCCAAATATCAAACCAGAGGAAGAAAAATTGGACTGGAATAAGACTAATCGTCAACTCTTCAACCAAATCCGTGGAATGAACCCGTGGCCTGTTGCCCACACTTTCCTTAAAGGCGATCGCTTTAAGATTTATGAAGCACTTCCAGTAGAAGGTCAGGGAGCTCCAGGTGAGATTCTGTCTATTGGCAAGAAAGAATTGATCGTTGCAGCGGCTGAAGGTGCTCTGTCTCTTAAGCAAGTGCAGCCAGCTGGGAAGCCTAAGATGGACATTTCTTCCTTCCTCAACGGAGTGGGACGGACATTGACTGTAGGAGAACGATTTGGTGACTAAAGTAGAAACAGCTAGAAGTCTAGCTCTAGCAGTGCTAGAGGATGTTTTGGTTAATCAAGCATACTCCAATATTGCCTTAAATAAACACCTCAAGGGGAGTCAGCTCTCAGTAGCAGATAAGGGCTTGGTGACAGAGATTGTCTACGGTACGGTAGCCCGAAAACTGACTCTGGAATGGTACCTGTCCCACTTTATCGAAGACAGAGATAAGCTAGATAACTGGCTCTATATCCTGCTCCTTCTGAGCGCTTACCAACTTCGGTATCTGGATAAGATTCCTAATCACGCTGTTGTTAATGAAGCAGTGGAACTAGCCAAAGCCCGTAAAAAAGGCAGTGAAAAATTGGTCAACGCCGTCCTTCGTCGTATCTTGCGAGAAGGCTGGCCAGACATTGACAGTATCAAACGCAAAAATAAGCGTGATTCCATTGCTTATTCTCTCCCAGTTTGGCTAGTATCTAAACTCAAGGAAGAATACGGTGAAGAGCGAGCACAAGCCATCTTTAAAAGTCTCTTGGTGCGCAGCAAAGCCAGCATTCGGGTGACTGACTTGAGTCGAAAAGAGGAAATCAAAGCCGTGTTAGAAGCGACTGATTCCCCTTTGACGGCCACTGGTCTGGTCAAGGAGCAAGGCCACTTTGCAGGACATGATTTGTTCGCAGAAGGGGCTATAACCATCCAAGACGAGTCCAGTCAACTGGTTGCTCCGACTCTTGATTTACAAGGTGATGAACAGGTCCTGGATGCCTGTGCCGCTCCGGGTGGGAAAACAGCCCATATGGCTTCTTACCTCACATCTGGTAAGGTGACGGCTTTGGATCTTTATGATCATAAGTTGGACTTGATCAAAGAAAATGCGGAGCGTTTAGGTGTGGCAGATCGAGTGCAAACGCAAAAATTGGATGCCAGAAAAGTGCATGAGTTTTTTGAAAAGGACTCCTTTGATAAGATTTTAGTAGATGCTCCCTGTTCTGGGATTGGACTTTTACGTCGTAAACCAGACATCAAATACAATAAAGAAACAGCAGATTTCACATCCTTACAGGAAATTCAGCTGGAAATATTAGGTAGTGTTTGTCAAACGCTACGAAAAGGTGGTATAATAACGTATAGTACCTGTACTATTGTCTCTGAGGAGAACTTTCAAGTCGTTGAGGCGTTTTTAGAAAGTCATCCCGAGTTCGAGCAGGTTAAACTAGAACACGAATGTAAAGATATCTTGAAAGATGGCTGCATCCTGATTACTCCTGAATTGTATGGAAGTGATGGATTCTTTATCAGCCAATTTCGCAAGATATCAGAATAGGAAGGAACTGACACAATGGAAATAGCATTATTAACAGATGTTGGTCAGAAACGGACAAATAATCAGGACTATGTCAATCACTTTGTCAACCGAGCAGGACGCACTATGATCATCTTGGCTGACGGGATGGGAGGACACCGTGCAGGAAATATCGCTAGTGAGATGGCGGTAACAGACCTCGGTGTGGATTGGGTAGATACTCAAATTAACTCAGTCAATGAAGTTCGTGAGTGGTTTGCCCACTACCTGGAGATTGAAAATCAAAAAATTCATCAACTAGGTCAGGACGAAGCATACAGAGGCATGGGAACAACGCTAGAAGCTGTTGCGTTTATTGACAACCAAGCCATCTATGCACACATTGGAGATTCTCGTATCGGTTTGATTCGTGGAGAAGAATACCACCAGTTGACGAGTGACCATTCCTTGGTTAATGAATTGCTCAAGGCTGGTCAATTGACTCCAGAAGAGGCAGAAACTCACCCTCAAAAGAATATCATCACCCAGTCTATCGGACAAAAAGATGAAATCCAGCCAGATTTTGGGATGATTACACTGGAGTCAGGAGATTATCTCTTGCTCAATAGTGATGGTTTGACCAATATGATTTCGGCAAGCGAGATTTATGATATCGTAACCAGTGATATTTCCCTAGCAGACAAGGCGGCAACCCTCATTCGCTTCGCTAACAATGCAGGAGGTTTAGACAACATTACGGTTGCCCTTGTTTACATGAACGAGGAGGCAGCAGAATGATCCAAATCGGCAAGATTTTTGCCGGGCGGTATCGGATTGTCAAGCAGATTGGTCGAGGAGGCATGGCAGATGTTTACTTGGCCAAGGATTTGATCCTAGACGGGGAAGAAGTGGCAGTGAAGGTCCTGAGGACCAACTACCAGACAGACCCAATTGCTGTGGCACGTTTCCAGCGTGAAGCGAGGGCCATGGCGGATCTGGACCATCCTCATATCGTTCGGATAACAGATATTGGTGAGGAAGACGGTCAACAGTACCTAGCTATGGAATACGTAGCAGGCCTTGACCTCAAGCGTTATATCAAAGAGCACTATCCTCTTTCAAATGAAGAAGCAGTTCGGATTATGGGACAAATCCTCTTGGCTATGCGCTTAGCCCATACTCGAGGAATTGTTCACCGGGATTTGAAACCTCAAAATATCCTCTTGACACCAGATGGAACTGCTAAAGTTACTGACTTTGGGATTGCAGTGGCCTTTGCAGAGACGAGTCTGACCCAGACCAACTCGATGCTGGGTTCGGTTCATTATTTATCACCTGAACAAGCGCGTGGTTCTAAAGCGACCTTCCAGAGTGATATCTATGCAATGGGGATTATCTTCTATGAAATGCTGACGGGACATATCCCTTATGATGGAGATAGTGCGGTTACGATTGCCCTCCAGCATTTCCAGAAGCCACTTCCGTCCGTCATAGCTGAAAACCCATCTGTCCCTCAGGCTTTAGAAAATGTTGTCATCAAGGCGACTGCTAAGAAGCTGTCAGACCGTTATCAGTCTGTTTCAGAAATGTATGTGGACTTGTCAACTAGCTTGTCTTATAATCGTCGGAATGAACCGAAACTGGTCTTTGACGATGCGAGTAAGGCAGATACGAAGACTTTGCCTAAAGTTCCACAAAGTACACTGACATCGATTCCTAAAGCTCCGGCGCAAGAAGAACGCCCTCAGCCAAAGAAACCAACTCAACCAGTCGCAGAGCCGGCTCCAGCGCCAAAGCCAGCTAAGAAACGGAAGTTTAAGGCTCGCTATATGATTCTTTTGGCCAGTCTTCTATTGGTTGCAGCCTCTTTGGTCTGGATTTTGTCAAGAACACCAGCAACGATTGCTATTCCTAACGTAGCTGGACAAACCGTTGCAGAGGCTAAGGAAGCTCTTAAAAAATCCAAGTTTGAAGCCGGTGAAGAAAAGTCAGAGGCCAGCGATACTGTAGCAGAAGGACGTGTTATTCGAACGGATCCAGAAGCTGGTAGTGGCCGAAAAGAAGGAACCAAGGTCAATTTGATTGTTTCTTCTGGTAAGCAATCCTTCCAATTGAGCAATTATGTTGGACGCAAGTATACGGATGCCGTAGCTGAACTCAAGGAGAAGAAGGTTCCTGAGAATCTAATCAAGATGGAAGAGGAAGAATCCAGCGAAAGCAAACCTGGAACCATTCTCAGACAAAGTCCTGCGGCAGGTACGACTTATGATCTTTCAAAAGCCAGCACAATTACTTTAACGGTTGCTAAGAAAGTAACAAGCGTTTCTATGCCAAGTTATATTGGTTCAAGTCTCGAATTTACAAAGAATAATTTGACTCAGATTGTCGGTGTAAAAGAGGCTAATATTGAGGTTGTCGAGGTTTCAACTGCTCCTGAAGGGACAGCAGAAGGTACAGTTGTAGATCAAACACCAAAAGCGGGTGAACAGGTTGACCTTGCTAGCACGCGTATCAAACTTTCCATCTACAAACCGAAAACACCACCGTCAACTTCATCTTCTAGTTCTGCACAACGTGGGAACCAAGGTTCTTCTACAACTCCAAATCAGGGGAATCAACAAGGAAACACTCCTTCAACTAGTCAATCAAATAGTGAAGGAACACGTGAAAGTTCTCGAGATTAAACGAATCTTTGTCATGATTTCATGACAAAGATTTTTTTTCATTGATTTTTGTGATAAAATATAGGAAGCAGAAAAGGAGGAGAAAATGGACGAATCAAGAGAGTTGAATGCCGTTATTGATGTCATTATGTTAGCTGGAACCATTCTCTTAAAAAGCGGTTCGGAGATTTATCGGGTTGAGGACACCATGATCCGTATCGCTCATTCACAGGGAATAGTGGATTGCAACGTTCTTGCTATGCCAGCAGCTATTTTCTTTTCTATTGAGAATACCAATATTTCTCGCATGAAACGGGTCACTTCTTCCTCCTACAACATCGAAAAAGTCTGTGATGTCAACCAAGTATCACGGGAGCTTGTCGGAGGGCAGATCGATCTCTCTACAGCCTTTGAAAGGCTAAAGGAAATCAGAAATCAAGCTCTTCCTTATACCAAGTTCCAAGTGACTATTGCAGCAACTCTCAGTGCCCCTTTTTTCTCGATTATGTTCGGGGGGAATACTTATGATGCTTTTGGTGCAGCCATTGCGACCTTACTTGGTTTTGCTTTCTCTCTCTATGTAGAGAAGTTTGTCCGCATTCCTTTTGTAACCGCCTTTGCGGGAGCCTTTGTTTTTGGCTTGATTGCCCAGTTCTGGGCCCGCTATACAGGATTCCCTTCGACGGCAGACTTGATCATAGCGGGAGCCGTCATGCCCTTTGTTCCGGGCATTGCCCTGACAAATGCAGTTCGGGATATCATGACCAACCATATCAACTCTGGTATGAGCAAGATGTTTGAATCCCTGCTCATTACCCTCGCTTTAGGGGCAGGCACATCTGTCGCCCTAGTTTTGATGACATAAGATGACTCTAACAAGTATTTTACTCCAAGCAGTAGCGAGTTTACTCGCCATTATCACCTTTCTAATCGTACTGAATGTTCAACGCTCTATGCTCCTACCTGGTGGTGTTCTGGGAATGGGTGTCTGGCTCCTCTATCTTGTACTTAAAGAACCAACCAATGTTATTGTTGCGACCTTTATCGCAGCGGTGGTTGGTTCTTGCATCAGCCAGATTCTAAGTATTGTCTATAAGACGCCAGCAGTGGTCTTTGTCTTGGCCATTCTTGCCCCCTTGGTGCCAGGTTATCTATCCTATCGAACGACAGCTTTCTTTGTGACAGGTGATTACAGTCATGCCCTTACCAGTGCAACACTAGTAGTTATGTTGGCTCTGGTCATTTCTATCGGGATGGCCAGTGGAACAGTGATTCTGAAGCTTTATTACTATATCCGAAAACAGCGAGGCATATCCTCCTAATGCTGTCAAAGCAAAGACTTGATTTGTTGAATCAGGTCTTTTTTCTCTCATTTGTTCCTATTTGTGATAAAATAGAATAGAACGATTTTTTACAATGAATGAAAAAACAGAGGTAAATATGACAATCGGTATTGATAAGATTGGTTTTGCAACCAGTCAATATGTCTTGAAATTACAAGACCTAGCAGAAGCAAGAGGAGTTGATCCGGATAAATATAGTAAGGGTCTCTTATTAAACGAAATTAGCATTGCACCATTGACTGAGGACGTTGTCACCTTGGCTGCCAGTGCAAGCAACTCTATTTTGACAGATAAAGAAAAAGAAGAAATTGACATGGTCATCGTGGCGACCGAGTCAGGGATTGACCAGAGTAAGGCAGCGGCGGTCTTTGTTCACGGTCTATTAGGTATCCAGCCGTTCGCTCGCAGTTTTGAAATCAAAGAAGCTTGTTACGGAGCAACAGCTGCCCTCCATTATGCCAAGTTGCATGTGGAAAATTCTCCAGAGTCCAAGGTCTTGGTCATCGCCAGCGATATTGCCAAGTATGGTGTAGCGGCTCCAGGTGAACCAACTCAGGGAGCTGGGAGTGTGGCGATGTTAATTACGCAAAATCCGCGTACCATAGTCTTTAACAATGATAATGTTGCCCAAACGCGTGATATTATGGATTTCTGGCGTCCGAACTATTCAACTACTCCTTATGTAAACGGCTTGTACTCAACTCAGCAATATCTTGACAGTCTTACGACGACCTGGGATGAATACAAGAAACGCTATGATTGGACTATGAATGATTTTGCGGCTATCTGCTTCCACTTGCCTTATCCCAAATTAGCCCTAAAAGGCTTGCGCAAGATGATGGATAAGACTTTGTCTCAGGAAAAAAAGGATAGTCTGCAAGAAAATTTTGATAAATCCATTCTCTACAGTCAGATGATTGGGAATATCTACACAGGTTCCCTTTTCCTTGGGCTTCTCTCCCTTTTGGAAAATGCAGAAAATTTGAAGGCTGGAGATAAAATTGCCCTCTACAGTTACGGAAGTGGAGCGGTTTCAGAGTTCTTTAGTGGAGAGCTGGTAGAAGGTTATGAAACTTACCTTGATAAGGATCGCTTGAGCAAACTCAAACAACGTACAGCATTGTCAGTTGTAGACTATGAAAAAGTCTTCTTCGAAGACTTGAAGTTGGATGAGTCTGGCTCAGCTCAATTTGCAGGTTATGAACATCAAGACTATGCCTTGGTTGAAATTGTCGACCACCAACGCCGTTATAGCAAGGTTGAAAAATAATGAAGATAAGTTGGAATGGATTTTCTAAAAAATCATACCATGAGCGCCTTGAGTTGCTGAAAGCTCAGGCGCTCCTTAGTCCTGAAAAGCAAACCAGTCTGGAGCAGGATGAACAAGTCAGCTTGGCAGTTGCAGATCAGCTGAGTGAGAATGTAGTGGGAACTTTTTCTCTGCCTTATTCCATCATTCCAGAGCTTGTGGTGAACGGTCAGGACTACACAGTTCCCTATGTGACAGAAGAACCCTCAGTGGTTGCTGCGACCAGCTATGCCAGCAAAATCATCAAGCGTGCAGGCGGTTTTACTGCTCAAGTACATGAGCGCCAGATGATTGGGCAGGTAGCCCTTTATCAAGTTGCTGAACCTGAACAAGCGCAAGAGAAGATTGCCAGCAAGAAAGCCGAACTCTTGGAACTTGCAAATCAAGCCTATCCTTCTATCGTTAAACGAGGAGGTGGGGCGCGTGATTTGCATGTAGAGCAGATCAAAGGTGAAACAGACTTTCTCGTTGTTTATCTCCATGTTGATACTCAGGAAGCCATGGGAGCCAATATGCTCAACACCATGCTGGAAGCCTTGAAGCCAGTCTTAGAAGAACTCAGTCAAGGACAGAGTCTTATGGGAATTTTGTCCAACTACGCGACTGATTCTCTGGTGACAGCAAGTTGTCGTATCGCCTTTCGCTACTTGAGTCCCCAAAGGGACCAAGGACGAGAAATTGCGGAGAAAATAGCCTTGGCTAGCCAGTTTGCGCAGGCTGATCCTTACCGAGCAGCGACTCACAATAAAGGGATTTTTAACGGTATTGATGCCATTTTGATTGCCACTGGTAATGACTGGCGTGCCATCGAAGCTGGGGCCCATGCCTTTGCCAGTCGAGATGGACACTATCAAGGTCTCAGTCGATGGAGTCTAGATAGGGACACAGAAGAATTGGTCGGTGAGATGACCCTGCCCATGCCGGTAGCGACCAAGGGTGGCTCTATCGGTCTCAATCCTCGTGTAGCCCTTAGTCATGAACTACTAGGAAATCCTTCAGCCAAGGAATTAGCTCAGATTATCGTGTCCATCGGTCTTGCCCAAAACTTTGCGGCTCTCAAAGCCTTGGTAAGTACGGGCATCCAGCAAGGCCACATGAAATTGCAGGCCAAATCCCTAGCTCTCCTAGTAGGTGCTAGTGAGTCCGAGGTTGCTCCCCTCGTTGAGCGCCTCATCGCAGATAAAACCTTTAACTTAGAGACAGCCCAGCGCTATCTCGAAAACTTAAGATCATAAAAAAACTCAGACGAATTCGTCTGAGTTTTTTGTACTTAAATACTTTTTCCTGGTAATAGGGTGACGGGTAAGAAGTAACCAGTTGTCGCGACCTCTTTACCTTCAATCTTCTGCAAGAGAAGATCGACAGTGAGGTGGGCAATCTCTTTCATAGGTTGCTTAATAGTTGTCAGGTGAGGATAGTAGTTCTCGATAAAGTAAGTCCCATCATAGCCGATGACCTTGAGCTCATCAGGAACAGAGATACCTAGTTCCTGAGCGATTTTGATCACCAGAATAGCTGTCAAATCATCCGAAGCAAAAATCGCATCTGGTTTCTGATGGGTCAAGATATTCTTGATTTCCATTTCTTTTCTGACGGGAGAAAAGTCACTCGAAACATTGATAATAGGCGCTTTTGGGAGTACAGAGGCAAATCCAGCATGGCGCAGTCCAGTCGGTGAGTTGGAATTGTCATTTCCTGTAATCATGATGATAGACTGGGCGCCAGTCTTGACCAGAGTTTGGGCTGCGAGGACCCCGCCACCGTAGTTATCGGAGGAGACGACAGGGATGTCTGGTGATAGATTTCGGTCAAAGGAAATAATCGGTGCCGTCACACGATTGTAGTCTTCGATTCCAAGATTGTGACTTCCAGAAATGATACCATCGACCTGATTGGCCTCCAGCATTTCAATGTACTCTCGTTCTTTTTCAGAGTCGTGTTCGCTGTTACAGATGATGGTCTTGTAGCCATTTTTGAAGAGCTGGTGTTCCAACTTGTCGATCAACTCCGCATAAAAGACATGACTGATGTTAGGAAAAATAAGTCCAATCAACTTGGCAGATTTTCCTTGAAGGCTTCGAGCCAGATTATTGGGTTTGTAGCCCAATTCTCGCATGGCTTCATTAACCTTTTGAATGGTTTTCTCAGATAGATACCCCTTTTTATTGATGACCCGTGAGACGGTAGTGGGGCTGACGCCTGCAAGTTTTGCGACATCAGTTAGTTTTGCGACCATAATCTAATTCATAGTAAGTTCCAGTTGGGTTTCCAGACTTGATGAGGATACCATTTTGGTCCGCATGTGGGAAGACACGACCAGAAAATACTTTTTCTCCTTTATTGATGAAAATTTCAAAGACTGACTTGTCGATGAAGATAGTGGCAGTAGTAGCTTGGTTATCGATAGGGCAAGAACGAGTCGTACCAAATTCTTGAGCATACTGTTCACCAGCCTGACTACGATCCACTGTCACCTGTCCATTGACAAGGTCAAAGTTGATGGAAAGCCCCTTGCCTTCTTTATCAGCGAGCAAGACAATCTCGCTTTGGCTATTGGCCTCCAAGTTGAGCTCCAGTTCATAAGTGTTATTGGTTTGGGCACGATTTGAAAAGGGTTCCTCAGAGGCACGAAGTTCTTTGATAGCTGCGACTGGGTATTGGTAGAGTTTGCCATCTTTGATAGTGAGTTCCTTGACCAAGGAGAAAGTTCCTTGGTGGTCAAAACGGTCAGATGGGTAAGAAACATCTGGTAACCCAAGCCAGCTTACTGCCAATGTACGTCCATCCGGAGCGTTGAAGGCTTGCGTTGCATAGGCTTCGAAACCATAGTCTAGATTTTGCAATGGAGACACATCTACCATTTTGGCATTTTCAGGGGCAAAGGAAGCTCCGATTTTGTACATGTTTGGATAGATATTATCATAGTCTAGGACACCCTTATCCAATCCTTGTGGGCAGTAGAGAAGGACAGGGTGCTCCCCTACAAAGACCAGATTTGGGCATTCCATCATGTAGGCAGTGCGGTCGTTAGCAAAGTCAAGGTCGCCAACTGCTTGCCAGTTTGTATAATCATTGTCCACAGCCTTGTAGAGACGGACGAAGCCTTTTTTCTCCAAGTTCTGTCCACCGACGATAGCATAATATTGACCTTTAAAGTTAAAAATTTGCGGGTCGCGGAAGTGGTCTGTAGAGTCTGCTGGCTGGTCAATCAAGATCTTGTCAATCTTTGTAATCTTGCCATCCTTATCCATCAAAGCACCAATCTGGTAGGGGTGACGGATCCAGTTTTCATCACGGACATTTCCAGTATAAAATAGGAACAACTGATCGCTGAACTGCATGGCAGACCCAGAGTAGGCACCGTGGCTATCTAATGGAGTATCTGGCAAAACTTTGACTCCAGTTTCTGTAAAGTGCACTAAATCATCACTTTCGAGCTGCACCCAAGATTTCAACCCATGGGCTGCACCAAAGGGGAAGTTCTGGTAAAAGAGAATCCATTTGCCATCGAAATAAGAAAAGCCATTTGGGTCATTGAGAAGCCCCATTTTAGGCTCGACATGGTAACGAGTATGCCAAGGAGATTGTGCCATCTTTTCCTTGATTTGCTTGATTTCATCATTAGACCAGTCTTCATAGCGTCTGTAACGGCGCTCGGTTGTCCATTCCATTTTATCTTTCCTCCATAAGTTCTATTCTGTTATTAATAGTAAACGTTTTCGGCAAAAAAAGCAAGTCTTTTATGTTAAAAAAAAGAAAAATATGTCAAACGATTGCCAGAAATCAAGTAAAGGAAATCTAGCAAATTTTCACGAAAAAATGAAAGAAAATGTAAATAAAAACCTTGATTCCTCAAGTTTAAAGATATTTTTTTGAGGAAAAAGAGAATTTCCCTCAAAAACGAGCAAAAGTAATCAGAGAAAAAAGAAAGGGAATAAAAATTTCTGCAAAACGCTTGACATATTTTGAAAACGTGATAAAATAATAGTCGTAGGGCGAATAAAATCGCTTTCAAACAAGAACAAAATTTTATAAGGAGATTTTTGCAAATGAACAATCAGGATATTGCAAAAAAAGTCATCGAAGCCCTCGGCGGACGTGAAAATGTCAACAGTGTAGCCCACTGTGCGACTCGTCTACGTGTCATGGTCAAAGATGAAGGGAAAATCAATAAGGAAGTGATTGAGAACTTGGATAAAGTTCAAGGAGCTTTCTTTAACTCAGGTCAATACCAAATCATCTTTGGTACTGGTACAGTAAATAAGATGTACGATGAAGTGGTTGCACTTGGTTTGCCAACATCTTCTAAAGAAGATATGAAAGCAGAAGCTGCTAAACAAGGAAACTGGTTCCAACGTGCTATCCGTACTTTCGGTGACGTCTTTGTGCCAATCATCCCAGTTATCGTAGCAACTGGTCTCTTCATGGGTCTTCGTGGACTCTTGAACGCTCTTGGAATGACACTTCCAGAAGATGTTACCATTTACAGCCAAATCCTCACAGATACAGCCTTCATCATCTTGCCAGGTTTAGTTGTGTGGTCAACCTTCCGCGTATTCGGTGGTAACCCAGCTGTTGGTATCGTCCTCGGTATGATGCTTGTTTCTGGTTCGCTTCCAAACGCTTGGGCTGTAGCATCAGGTGGTGAAGTAACAGCTATGAATTTCTTTGGCTTCATTCCTGTTGTTGGTTTGCAAGGTTCCGTTCTTCCAGCCTTCATCATTGGGGTGGTCGGAGCCAAGTTTGAAAAAGCTCTCCGCAAAGTGGTTCCAGATGTCTTGGATCTCTTGGTGACACCGTTCGTGACACTTTTGGTCATGTCTATCCTTGGACTCTTTGTCATCGGACCAGTCTTCCACGTTGTTGAAAACTACATCCTTCTTGGAACAAAAGCAATTCTTGCCTTGCCATTTGGTCTTGGTGGTTTTGTCATCGGTGGGGTTCACCAATTGATCGTCGTATCAGGTGTACACCACATCTTCAACTTGCTTGAAGTGCAATTGCTTGCTGCGGACCATGCGAACCCATTCAACGCCATCATCACTGCAGCGATGACAGCTCAAGGGGCTGCAACTGTTGCCGTTGGTGTTAAAACGAAGAATCCTAAACTGAAAACACTTGCTTTCCCAGCTGCTCTTTCTGCCTTCCTCGGTATTACAGAGCCTGCTATCTTCGGGGTAAATTTACGTTTTCGTAAACCATTCTTCCTTTCATTGATCGCTGGTGCTATCGGTGGTGGATTGGCTTCTATCCTTGGACTTGCTGGTACTGGTAATGGTATCACCATCATCCCTGGTACAATGTTGTACGTTGGTAACGGTCAATTGTTCCAATACCTTCTTATGGTAGCTGTATCATTCGTTCTTGGTTTTGCCCTTACTTACATGTTTGGTTACGAGGATGAAAAAGAAGTTGCTTCTGAAGTAGCGACAGAACGTTTGGTTCAAGAAGAAACAACTGGTAACATTCCAGTAGCTCCTCAAAATGAAACAATCCAAACTCCAATTGTTGGGGATGTAGTTGCTCTTGAGAATGTTAACGACCCAGTCTTTTCAAGTGGTGCAATGGGACAAGGGATTGCTGTAAAACCAAGCCAAGGCGTGGTTTACGCACCAGCTGATGCAGAAGTATCAATCGCCTTTGCTACAGGACATGCTTACGGTTTGAAGACAACTAACGGAGCTGAAATCTTGATCCACGTTGGTATCGATACGGTGACTATGAACGGTGAAGGCTTTGAACAAAAGGTTGCTCAAGGCGACAAGGTCAAAGCTGGTGACGTTCTTGGAACATTTGACTCAAACAAAATCGCTGCTGCTGGTCTTGACGACACAACAATGGTTATCGTGACCAACACAGCAGACTACGCTTCTGTGACACCAGTCGCAAGCGGTTCAGTTGTCAAGGGTGACGCTATCATCGAAGTGAAAGCCTAGTCCTCTTCGAAAATCAGATCTAAAAACAAAACGAACAAATATCATGTTTGTTCGTTTTTACTTGAATGGTAAGATTTACAGAGGAAAATCTAAAATATTGAGAAATCTAGCCCTTTAAAATGTGCTATAATAGAGAAAATAAAGATAAGAGGTTTATCATGACAAAATTATATGGAAGCTTAGAAGCGGGCGGTACAAAGTTTGTCTGTGCTGTCGGAGATGAAAATTTTAACATTGTAGAAAAAACACAATTTCCTACAACAACTCCTATCGAGACCATCGATAAAACCATCGAGTTCTTTTCAAAATTCGATAATCTTGCAGGTCTTGCCATCGGTTCCTTCGGTCCCATCGATATCGACAAAAATTCAAAAACCTATGGCTTTATCACAACGACTCCAAAACCTCACTGGGCAAATGTAGACCTACTTGGTGCCCTTCGTCGTGCCCTCAACGTACCTATGTATTTCACCACAGATGTAAACAGCTCTGCCTATGGTGAAGTAGTGGCTCGTAACAATGCTGGTGGTCGTATCGAAAACTTGGTTTACTACACGATTGGTACAGGTATCGGTGCAGGTGTTATCCAACGTGGTGAGTTTATCGGTGGTGTAGGTCACCCTGAGATGGGTCACTACTATGTAGCCAAACACCCAATGGATATCGAAAAAGAATTTAATGGCGTTTGTCCTTTCCACAAAGGCTGTTTGGAAGGCTTTGCGGCTGGTCCAAGTCTAGAAGCTCGTACAGGTGTTCGTGGTGAAAACATTGAGCTCAACAACTCTGTTTGGGACGTCCAAGCCTACTATATCGCTCAGGCTGCGGTCAATGCTACTGTGACTTTCCGTCCAGATGTGATCGTCTTTGGTGGTGGGGTTATGGCCCAACAACACATGCTGGACCGTGTACGTGAGAAATTTACAGCTCTTCTCAATGGCTACCTACCAGTACCAGACGTGCGTGACTATATCGTGACTCCAGCAGTCGCTGGAAATGGTTCTGCCACACTTGGAAACTTTGTCCTTGCTAAGAGTGTCGCAAAATAAAACAAACAAACAATCCGCTTGGGAAACCAAACGGATTTTTTGTTTGAAGACAATTTTTTTGAGCCTTTCCTTAAGTGATTAAGGACGGTAGCGACTTTCTTCGAAATTCCATATCGAAACTTTGAGCCTAATGTCTCAAAGTTTCCCAACACCTGAAACCATGAGATTTCAGGTGTTTTTATCACGGCGGAAAGGCTAGGTTAGTTCTCGCTTCACTATCGACAAATAGGCATGATTTCCATACCAAAGTATATTTAGTATCAGGCTATTTTCTATTCTCAAAACATCTGCCAGAAGAAATCAATAATATAGGTCAAACCATAAGTATAAACCACTAGGGTAAAGGGCTTGGTCAGAATGATGATAATCATATAGCGTTTGAAGGTCATCTTGGTAAGGGCAGCCAGCATGCAGAGAAAGTCAGCTGGGCTAACAGGCCAGATCATCATAAAGATAAAAAACCGCTCGAAACGATTGCCCTTATCTAGCCAACCGATGTACTTGTCATAGGTGCGCTTGCTGACGACGGGCTGGACAAAGGCAGCTCCATAGAGGCGCACCAGGTAAAAGATAATGGCACAGCCAATCACGATGCCGATATAGTTATAGATAGTCCCGATGATGTGGCCGTAAATAAAGACCCCAGCCACTGAGGTCAAAGCTCCCGGAATGATCGGAACGACGGTTTGTAGGATCTGTAAAAAGATAAAGAGTGGTGGCCCCCAAACCCCAGCTTGCTGGATAAAGGCCGATAGTGTTTCCTTGGACTGTAACACTCCAGCCTGATAGGCCCAAATACAGAAAATCAAGGTGCCGACTCCCCCGACGATAGATGAGATATTGATGACTTGCTGTAGAAGGGGAGAAACAGCTTTCATTTGCTTATCCTGTGACATGTAAACTCCTCATAGATAGTATGATTCTACTATACCATATTTTATGGAGAAAAACTATCTGGATTATCTGACTGGAGAAATAAGTGTGGTAAAATGAGAATAAGAAAATGACGGTATAGAATGAGGGGTATCATGTTAGGTTTAAACTTTAAAGGAAGCTGGCGCCAATATCAAAAACAGGTCTTGGATCGTTTTCAGGACTATCAAGCAGACGGTCATGTTCATCTAGTGGCTGCTCCAGGGTCTGGAAAGACAACCATTGGTATCGAGCTAATCGCTCGTTTTGGCAACCCAGCCCTCATCTTAGTTCCGACTGTCACCATTCGTGAACAATGGGTAGATAGGATCCAAACTGCTTTTCTAGAGGATGGTCAGAGGCTTTCAGACCTCGTGTCCCAAAACTTAAAGGAGATGAAGGTATTAACGATTGTGACCTATCAGGCTTTTCATAGCGCCATGAACCAATTGCAATCACAAGAAGATGGAGAAGCAGAGGATTTTGTGGGGTTTGATTTGCTTGCAAGTCTAAGAGCTCAGAAAGTTGCGACTCTTTGCTTGGACGAATGCCACCACCTGCGCAATGAATGGTGGAAAAGTCTGGAAGCCTTTCGCAAGCAGTATGAACCGCTGCAAGTCATCTCCCTGACAGCGACACCACCTTATGACAGCGAGCCTGAACTCTGGGAACGCTATATCCGTATGTGTGGGGAGATCGATCAAGAAATCACGGTACCTGAACTAGTCAAGGAAGACACTCTTTGCCCTCATCAGGATTTTGTCTATATGTGTTCACCAACAGCTGAAGAGGCGGAACGTCTCAAACGGTTTGAGGAGACTAAGTGGGACTATATTCATCACCTTATAGTCGCTCCTGATTTTCAAACATTTGTGGCAGGGTCTAAGGTCCTCAAAGGGGATATTTCATCTGATTTTCTCTTAGAAGATCCCAAGTACTTGTCAGCTATGTTGATTTATATGCATTCTCAGGGGTTAACGATTCCTCCCTCTTTGCAAAATTTACTGGGAACCCAGAAGCTTCCAGCATTGACCTCCTACTGGCTGGAGACGCTGTTGCAGAGCATACTCTATCAGACACCAGATTGGTATGAGGATCCAGATGGATATAGGAAAAAGTTAGAGGCTGACTTGAAGGCGCGTGGGTTGGTGGAAAAACATCAGGTTTATCTAGTTAAGTCCAAGGCTTCTGACCAACTTTTAACCCAATCTCTGGGGAAGTTGTCTGCCATTGCCGATATCTTCTTGACAGAGTATGAGAGTCTAGGTCAGGAACTGAGACAGTTAGTACTAGCTGACTATATTCGCAAGGATTTTGCCACCTATCTGGGAGATGATCAAGTAACCATTTCTCAGTTGGGGGTTCTCCCTTATTTTGAAAGCATTCGTCGAAAAGCTCAGGAGCAAGAGATACCTGTGTCTTTGGCTGTCTTGTCAGGTAGTGTCGTTATTTTGCCTACCGATGTGGCAGCAGAGTTGAAGGAACTCTTGCCTCAGGTTCCACTTAGTTTCTCATCTATTAGTCACTTGGATCCAAAAGATTATGTGCAGGTTGGTTTTCCGAGCTCAGCTAAGGGAATCGTAGCGGCAGTGACGGAGCTTTTTCAACGAGGGCGGATTCAAGTCCTAGTCGGAACTAAATCTCTCCTCGGAGAGGGTTGGGATGCTCCTTGTGTTAATTCCCTAATCCTCGGAAGCTTTGTGGGGAGCTTTATGCTGAGTAACCAGATGCGCGGGCGTGCCATTCGTATCTGGTCGGGACGTCCAGAAAAGACCAGCAACATCTGGCATCTGGTAGCCGTTCAAGCGCAAGCACTTATCACTCTTCCTGGTGAGGAGCCTAGACCAGAGAGCAATCAGGATCTGCAGACCTTGTCGCGACGGATGGAGCATTTTCTTGGATTGGCCTATAATCAGGAGAGTATTGAGACCGGTTTGGATCGTTTGGATTTTCCAAAGCCCCCTTTTAAGAAAAAGCAAATTAGTGAGTACAATGAGCGAGTTAAGAGTCTCTCCAAGGATCGAGCAGGCTTGAGACAAAAATGGCAGGAAGCTCTTGTTGTAGCGGATCAATTTGAGATAGTTACAGAAGTCGCGACTCAAAAACAGAAGGTCCCAGTCATGCTCTTGCTTGATGCATTAAAATGGGTTCGCATGTCATTGCTCTTGTTAGCAGTGGATTTATTGGTTTTGCTGTTTAGAATGAGACTGACTGGAGTTTGGTGGCTTACAGCAGCTTGTCTCCTCTTTTTGGCCTTTGCATCTTGGCGCTACCTCTGCTATAAGAGTCCCTATAAACGTTTGCAATCTCTGGGTGAGCAGATCCGAAAGGCTCTGCTAGATTCGGGGCATCTAACAGATGACCAATCTCGTGTTCAGGTAGAGAAGGATAAGGAAAATTATTTGGTTTTCGCCTATCTCAAGGGAGGTAGTATGAGAGATAAGGAATTGTTTGCGCAGACTGTGGGAGAATTCTTTGCTCCAGTGGACAACCAGCGCTATCTCTTGAAGGCAGAGAAAGTCCGGCAAGGTCAGTCACTTTACTATGTCGTGCCAAGTCTTTTTGACAAGCGCAAGGAAGAAGCACAGAAATTCCTCGACTTTCTGACGCCAACTATCGGACGCTATCGCCTCGTCTACACACGAACAGAGGCCGGACGGAAAATCCTTCTAGAAGCTCGTATCAAAGCACTCTCTAACAAAAATGACCGTACCTTGACTAAGAAGAAGGTTAAAAGCCGATTGGAGTAGGGGAGGTAGCTATTCGAAGTTTCGAAGATATGAATTTACTAAAGTTTATATGCATTCTAAACTTAGAATGACAAGAAATACATAAATTTATGAGCAATCTAAGCTTCGAATGGTCTAGCTGAGAAAGTTTTGAAGTCTTCGAGCTTTCGAATAGTCGTCTTTCCTAAAGTTTAGATGTATTCTAAAGTTAGAAGAGTTAAAATCTAAAAATAGTAAGAGTCTCTAGCTGACAGACAGATATGTTTCCAGTCAGATAGAGATTTTTTGTTTTGGAAATAAAAGATTTGCCCTGAGAAGTACATTTTAGATGGAAATATTGACAGTTCAGAGGAAGGGGGACAAATCTTTTAAAGTAACTGTTAGAATGGATTTATAAATTTAAGGGAAAACTCCTTTTTGAAATAATGAAAAAAGAAAGGTTATCATCATGACAAAAACATTCACTATCCATCCGCTAAGCTATACCAACTTTACCAACCGCGAGTTTGAAAGTCTCATGGTAGATACGGGTCAAC
This sequence comes from Streptococcus halitosis, assembly GCF_023147855.1. Lineage (GTDB taxonomy): Bacteria > Bacillota > Bacilli > Lactobacillales > Streptococcaceae > Streptococcus > Streptococcus halitosis_B. The sequence goes on along the minus strand of NZ_JAHXOP010000001.1, from coordinate 767,661 downwards.
TACTAGAAGTTTTTGCTAAGGCGCATAAAGACGAGACTATGTATAGTAAGCACCTTGATTCCTTCAAGAGCAGGCTAGCAGACTTCCAAGGCCAACTCGCTATTGTAGAAAAGAAAGAGGCGACGAACCTGACCGAAGTCGATCGCAATCGTGACAGTGCCCTAGTCGGTCTCTTTACTCTTCATCGTGGCTTTGCTAAGATCAAGGAGACCAAACTTAAAGAAGCCCATGAGACCTTGAAACCAGTCTTTGCCAAGTACAAGGACATCACCAAGCACAGTAACGATGTAGAAACGGCAGAAATCAAAAGTCTGCTCAAAACGCTTAGTGAAACACCTTATCACGAGGCAGTTACCAACCTAGGACTAACACCTATGCTGACGGCGGTGGTAAATGCGCAGGAGGAGTATGATCAAGTGGAAAGTCAGGCGCGTGCGCATAAGTCTGCTAAGGAAGTCGGCAAGACCAGACAAGTCCGTACCGAACTAACTAGTATCTACGACCTCTTTATGCGCTATACCGCAGCCAGTGCAGAAGCCTATCCTGAAAAGGAACACCTGACCAAACTTCTTAAAGACCTAAATACAATTCGAGATAGTAAACGACGATTGACTGGTTCGAACAAGAAGGAGAAAAAAGTAAAAGTAGAAGAAGCAGAACAAGTAGCTGGATAAAAATAAACGTCTTTAGATATATTATTATCTAAAGGCGTTTTTTGGTTGATTCGTGGTATAATTTTTATAAAAGTAGGCGCTATGAAATATTTTGTTTTTTAGAAAGAAATACTATGGATGATAGATTTATTACATTAAAGCACTTTGATACTTCAGTAGCAGCTAAAAATGTTGCTAAATTACTTGAAGAAAATAAAACTTATTTCTTAAATGGGAACTGGGGTTCTGGAAAAACAGAATTTCTAGTTGAAGTTGGTAAGAATACTAATAAAAAATTAGTTACGATAGACTTTTGGAGATTAAACGATAACCGCTCAACGATTGAGATTGTTTTTTCAAAATTACACCCGTTGGTATATAGCCTTTTAAGGATTTTCATAGTTTTATGTGTCGCAGTTTCTATCTTAATGACTAATGTAGTTGATTTGGGTTTAAGTTCTTTTTTTGAATCTTTTTGTGTTAAATTAATTATTGGGAGTATTGTTTTATTAGTAGCAATCTATCAATTTTTTAAAATCAAATCAGATGGTTTTTACAGTTGTTTACTAACTTCTAAATGTCTATCATTATCTCGAAAAGTATTAGTTATTGATGATTTTGATCGAATGTCTAACAAACAACAAGAGGAGAGTTATAAAATTTTTAGCTTGCTTAATGGCAAGATTCCAATTGTTTTTGTTGGAGATATTGAGAAAGTGCATCTTAACGACAATAATTTCCTCTCTAAAATTATTGATAGACGGATAGAACTACCATTTGTTCTTCACCCATCAAATATTTGGCAAGATTATTTTGAGTTGCTAGGAAAGAAATTTAGTACGAGATTGTCAGATGATTTTTGGAAAAGGTTCAGCTTTGAAAATAGAAATTTGCGAGATAGAAATCATTTTAATGACTATGTCAATCAAGAATTCTTTTCAAGGGGTAAATTAGGACATGTTCAGGAGGAACAGCAACTTTGGATTATCTATACCTACCTTTTTTATCCTGAATTATATAAACAATTATTAAAGGCTGAAGAAATAAAAGTCAAGGATGATGAAAAAATTAGTTTTACATGGCTGTTCAAGTTTGGACGAAGCATACAAGAAATACTGTCAGACATTCAACAATCAGATCTTAACCAATATCCACCAAGCTATAAAATGAATGGCTCGGCCTATTTTCTTTATGAAGAATCTCTAAATCGTACAAAAGAGGAAATGGATACATTACTTGAGACAGATAGTCAGGAATTATCAAGAGAACTAAGAGAGGGGAATCATAAGACTGATTTTTATCAATATCTCTCAAGTGAATATAAATCTTTTTCTGAAAATCAGAAAGCTAAACTACTACGTATGACTATACAGGAATCTCTTAAATCTTATAATAGCCCTGCAATGGACTATATTGTTGCAGAAAAGTTAAATGAAGAAATTCCCCGATATGAGAGGAATAGTCCTTTAAGTGAGGAAATAATAGGTAGAATTGTGAATTTCTGGGAAAGTATTCTGAGAAAAGAAGGTTTGGATCCGTCTGAGATACTTTATTTTATGGAAAAACATAGAGTGCTGACCTTCTATGATTTGGGTCGTCACTATTCAAACTTAGAAATTAATAATGAAAATTTCGCTAAGCTAAGACGAAAAGATTTCTTTCTCTTGACCTATCTTAGTTCAATTGAAAAATTTAATGAATTTGAAAGTTGGAATAGAAGTATTTGGGATGCCATGGAGCAGTTTGGAGGCAGAGAGTTCTTAGTATTTTGGGAATTTCAAGGAATTCTTTCAAATGGATTGGGTTATTACTGTTTTGATGTTGTTCCTAGAAACAAAAAATATTTTCTTATGATGGGTGAAAATCAAGATAAAATGAAAAAGAATAGGTCTGTCATTGAAAAGATTCAGCCGCAACTTGAGCAATTGGAAGCTAAAGGATTTACATTTGAGGAGAAAATAGATAGGGAATACTGGTAGGCAATCTATGAGTTTTAAAGGATAATTGGTTAGTATGTTCTCCTTTTAGTAATATTCTTCATGCTTGTACCCTTTTCTCGTGTTAAATTTCGCTCCCACTCGTCCTCCCTAGTTCAAGTGGTTTTTCTAGGAATATGATAAAATAGAAAAGATAATATATTTATTTAATGGAGTGATTGTGATAGTATTTATTGAATTGATAAATGAGAAGATTAAAGCAGTGTAGATAAATTGGAATTTGTGGAGAGATAGGATGATTAAAAAAAGTGTGGAATCGGAACAAGGAAATACGTATTATTGGACTAATGAAAATGTCGAAAAACCATGCATTGTAATGCTTCCTGGATTGACAGCTGATCATAGATTATATGATAAACAAGTAGATGAATTTAAAAAGGATTTCAATATTATTGTTTGGGATTGCCCATGTCACGGAGAGTCCAGACCATACAGTACGTTTAATTACAAATTAGTGACGCAAGAACTGGAAATTATATTAAAAACAGAGAATGTTAAATCGGCAATATTTATTGGGCAATCACTTGGAGGAATGATAGCTCAATATTACATAGAAGAACATCAAGAACAAGCAATAGGTTTTATTTCTATAGATAGCGTTCCTTTTGGAAATTATTATAGCAAATCAGATATGTTTTGGTTAAACCAGATTGAGTGGCTAAGTAAACTATACCCAGATAAAATGCTAAGAGATTTTATGGCAAAAGGTTGTGGTGTTTCTGAGTATACTCAGAACAGTATGAAACTTATGCTCTCAATCTATAGTAAAAGGGAACTATGCCATTTGATGTGGATAGGTGAAGCAGCATTTATTCCTGAAAATCATGAAATAAATTTGAAATGTCCTGTAATACTTTTACTTGGGGAGAACGATAAGGTTGGTAAAGTGTCGCAGTATACAAGAGAGTGGCACAAAAGGGAAGGATACCCACTACATATTATTAAAAATGCCGCTCATAATTCAAATCAAGATAATCCTGATGAAGTAAATGATTTAATAAGGAAATATATAAATAAATGGCTATAAAGATATTGTAACTACTGTAAAATCGACAAATCCTAGTTTGTTGAACTTAGCAATTTATAAGTTTTTAAGAGATAGAACCTATAAAACTTGCACGAGAACTGTAGGTAGGAGAAGAAATCTTCCTATTGACTTATCTCAGTGTAGTTAATAAATTTGGGCAAATTAAGTCATGGGATAGCAGTATATGAAATGCGATAGATTGTTTTGGAGATAAGGAATTTTTATCATTTTGGAAATTCCAAGAGATTCTTTCTACAGTGGAAATTATTTTGACTTTGATAAAATTCCAGAAAATATGACCTATACTCTTTGGATAGAAAAATACGCTTTTGAACCTCCTCATGAATTTGAAGATTATAGGGAGGATGTTATTAGAAAGATTCGTCCGAAACTTGAGCAACTGGAATTAAAAGGATTTAAATTTGTAGAAGAAATAGATGGAGAACATAGACGTAGGAATTAGGATTTTAAAATTTGGGATTTTTTCTAATTCATTGCTTATTTTTAACCGTTATACCAAAGTTAATTTTTAGCAGTGAAAATATGATAAAATAGAAAGATAATACATTTTCTTAAAAAATTAATTTACAATTTTGTTTCCATGTTTCCTGGAAACTGATAGAAAGTAAGGAGAATAATGGAACAAACTAATCAAAAATCCCAGTGTCAGCAACTCTGGGCTAGAAACAAATACCTCGTTTTGAGCCATTCCAGCAATATTTACAATGAGATTCGCCAATACTTGAAGAATGAAGTGGTGGAGGTAAGTCATGTTCAGGAACTGATCGACCGTGCCTGTCAAATCCCTGAGCATAGAGGTCAGGTTTGCAATGCCTTTCAGCATATATGGGGCTATTTCAAAAAGAAAGCGACAGATGCCGAGCGTAAGGACTATATGCTCTTGCTGGATCGCTACCGCTTTGGTCAGGTTTCCAAGGAAGACTTGATTGCTAAGACTCGAGAGTTGCTGAATCGCTATCCCAATACCTACTTGCAACATTCGACCTTACTGAAAGGAGACTCCCATGAGACTTTGGCATGAGGCTTTGATTTCACAACTTCCCCGTCCGCAGCTTTTGGGGCAACATCGAGAGTGTTGCGCATTGCGTGGCAATGGCTGGGGGAGAAAGCATGCGACGGTGGACTATGTCTTTACTCACTTGCCCTATCGTCTCTATGCCTATCATCACTTGATCATGGAGGAGATGGCTGACCGTGGCTACAATGTCAGTCCAGAGTGGCTGGACAAGAACTATCGTGGCAAGACCTGTCCTCCTTATGAAGACTTAGCAGAGGAGAAGCTAGGCAAGCCCATCTATAGTGAGCATGATGCAGAATACTATGAGGAGTGTCTGGCTAATCTCCGAGAGAAAGGCATTGAGCTGGAGTAAGAGTCAGGATTAGCTCCACATTATAACTCTTCTCGTCATTTTTTCGAATAATAAAGATGAGACCTTTAGAGTTTTTCTAAGGTCTTCTTTTTATGAGTATTAGGATTTACTTTTAATAACTTTTAAGTTATAATTAAATTGAAAAGAGTTTGCTTGGTGCATACAATTTACTTCTATAAGGACAAAAATGGAAATGAGCCAGTCTTAGATTATATGAGAGAATTGGCTAGAAAGAAGAGTAAGGATAGTCGCATTAAACTGAACAAACTAAACGACTATATCGAGTTGCTTAGTCAGCATGGGACTAGAGCTGGTGAACTCTATATCAAACATTTGGAAGATGAGATTTGGGAACTAAGACCTCTGACGGATAGGATTTTATTTGTAGCATGGCTTGATGGGAGTTTTGTTCTCTTACATCATTTTGTCAAAAAGAATCAGAAAACTCCTAGGAGAGAAACTGAAAAAGCCAAGCGTGAACTGAAGGACATAAAAGAAAGAGGGTTAAGTGATGAAGAATAGTACCATTGGAAGTAATTGGAAGGATGTCCGAACAGAACTCTTTACCAAGGAAGAAATTCTTGAAAGCGATATGCGAGTAGCTATCATGAGTGAGTTGATAGAAGCTAGACATGAGCAAGGTATCAGTCAGAAAAAACTAGAAGAACTCAGTGGAGTGAGCCAGCCTGTTATAGCTAGGATGGAGACAGGAAAGACCAGTCCTCAGTTGGATACGGTCTTAAAAGTCTTAGCCAGTTTAGGAAAGACACTAGCAGTCGTCCCACTTGAACAGGAAAAAAGTTGATAGAGATGAAATTACTTGGTTGGCTAAAATCATCCACAGAACAATTTTACCTCCCGTCCGCACTTTTTCAGGGGAATATCAGAATTACAAAAGAAACCCAACCTATAGTCTTTTCTAATAGCAAGCCATAGTCACTTATGAGAATCATCAATAGCTCGTTTGAGAATTCCAACTAAAATACAGCCATAAAACAAGCAATACAAAGGATTTGAGACGCTGGTCTCAAGTCTTTTTCTTTTGTCCAAAAGAGTGATATAGTTTCAAACTATATCAAAGCCTAATTATTTACAATTATACAGACAGTTTCTTTTCTGTTAAGATAGTTTCAACAACAAATTTTGGAGGACACATCATGTCAACTACGATCATCGGTTTCCCTCGTTTGGGTGAATTCCGCGAATTGAAATTTACAACTGAAAAATACTTTAGAAAAGAAATCTCAGAAGAAGAACTCTTGGCAGCAGCAAAAGAATTGCGTGCTAAACACTGGAACATTGTCAAAGAAAAAGGCATCACTGAAATCCCTTCAAATGACTTTTCTCACTATGACAACTTCCTAGATGCTGCTTTCCTTTTCAATGTGGTACCTGCTTCCGTTCAAAACTTGGACTTGTCTGACCTTGAGCGCTACTTTGCTTTGGGACGTGGTTACCAAGGAGAAAAAGGGGATGTTCGTGCCCTTCCGATGAAGAAATGGTTCAACACCAACTACCACTACATCGTGCCTAAATTTGAAAAAGACACTCAAGTAAAATTGGCAGGTCACAAGATCTTTGATGAGTTCCAAGAAGCAAAAGAACTTGGTCTTAACACTCGTCCTGTTCTTGTAGGTCCATTCACTTTCCTTCAATTGTCAGACTTTGAAGAAGGCGTGAAAGCAGAAGACTTCGTAGACAGCTTAGTAGCTGCATACCAAGAAGTTTTTGCAAAATTGGCGGAGCTTGGTGCGACTCGCATCCAACTCGACGAAGCAGCTCTTGTCAAAGACTTGACAGCTGAAGAAAAAGCTCTCTTCTTGAACCTCTACAACAAACTCTTGGCTGACAAAAAAGGTCTTGAAGTCTTGCTTCAAACTTACTTCGGTGACGTTCGTGACGTCTACTCTGATCTTGTAAACTTGCCAGTTGATGCCATTGGTTTGGACTTCGTTGAAGGTAAGAAAACTCTTGAACTCGTTAAAGGTGGCTTCCCAGCTGACAAGACTCTCTATGCAGGTATCGTCAATGGTAAAAACATCTGGCGCAACAACTACGAAAAGAGCTTGGCTGTTCTTGAGCAAATTCCAGCTGAAAACATTGTCTTGACAAGCTCATGCTCACTTCTTCATGTGCCATTTACAACTGCTAACGAAGAATTTGAACCAGCTATCTTGAACCACTTTGCTTTTGCAGTTGAAAAATTGGATGAGATTCGTGATTTGGATGCTATCCGCAATGGTCAAGGTGCAGAAGCACTTGCAGCTAACAAAGAACTCTTTGCGACTGAGCGTGTGGGTGAAAATGCAGAACTTCGTGCGCGCATCGCTGGATTGACAGACGCTGACTACACTCGTTTGCCAGCCTTTGCGGAACGTGAAGCCATCCAAGAAGAAGCCTTTAAACTTCCAGCCCTTCCAACAACAACAATCGGTTCATTCCCTCAAACTAAGGAAGTCCGTGCCAAACGTTTGGCTTACCGTAAGGGTGAATTGTCACAAGAAGAATATGATGCTTTCCTTGCTGAAACTATCGACGAATGGATCAAATGGCAAGAAGAAGTTGGATTTGACGTGCTTGTACACGGTGAGTTCGAGCGTAACGACATGGTTGAGTACTTCGGTCAAAACTTGTCAGGTTACCTCTTCTCTAAGAATGGTTGGGTACAATCATACGGTATGCGTGGGGTGAAACCACCAATCATCTGGGGTGATGTGACTCGTCTCAACCCTATCACTGTGAAATGGTCTAGCTACGCACAAAGCCGTACTGACAAACCTGTTAAAGGTATGTTGACAGGACCTGTTACCATCCTTAACTGGTCATTCCCACGTGAAGACATCTCTATCAAGGACTCAACTCTTCAAATCGCTCTTGCCATCAAGGATGAAGTTCTTGACCTTGAAGCTGCAGGTGTGAAAATCATCCAAATCGACGAGGCTGCTCTTCGTGAGAAATTGCCACTCCGTCGTAGCGACTGGTACGAAGACTACCTTGACTGGGCTATTCCTGCCTTCCGCTTGGTACACTCAACAGTTGCGCCAGATACTCAAATCCACACTCACATGTGTTACTCAGAATTTACAGATATCATCCCAGCTATCGACAACATGGATGCGGACGTTATTTCCTTTGAAGCAAGCCGTTCAAACCTTGAAATCTTGGACGAACTCAAAGCGAAAAACTTCCAAACAGAAGTGGGACCTGGGGTTTACGATATCCACTCACCTCGTGTGCCAAATGAAGGCGAAATCGACCACACAATCGATGCTATTCTTGCCAAAGTTCCAAGCAAGAAAGTTTGGATTAACCCTGACTGTGGTTTGAAAACACGTGGTATTCCAGAAACAAAAGAAAGCTTGATCCGCCTTGTCGAAGCAGCAAAAGCTGCGCGTGAGAAATTGTAAGATAAGATTTCTCTCTTGACACTGACTGATCAAGGAACTGCTTGGCCCTAGCTGGCTCAGCAATCATGAAATCAAAAAGAAAAGGATAATGACTATGTCACGCCAAACTCCGTCACTTTCATTTGAAGTGTTCCCTCCAAACCCAGCTGTGGGTAATGATAAAATTATTTCAGCCTTGCAGGATATGCGGGAGCTGACACCGCACTTTATCAGTGTGACTGCCAGCAATAATAAATTTAATATCAAGGAAACAACGGTTCGTTTGGCCGACTTTATCCAGAATGACTTGGCGATTCCAACCATTGCCCACTTGCCAGCTATCTATCTGACCAAGGACAAAGTTGCTGAAACCATTGCAGACTTGGATAAGGTTGGGGTACAGAAAATCTTGGCCTTGCGTGGGGATATTATCCCTGATGTGGAGCCACAAAAGGATTTCCGCTACGCAACGGATTTGATCGAGTTCATCAAGGAACAAGCCCCTCACTTTGATATTATTGGAGCTTGTTATCCTGAAGGGCATCCTGACTCGCCAAACCAAATCTCAGATATTCAAAATCTCAAGAAGAAAGTGGACGCAGGCTGTTCAAGTCTCGTAACGCAACTTTTCTTTGACAATGAGCGCTTCTACGATTTTCAAGATAAGTGTACCTTGGCAGGGATTGATGTTCCTATTCATGCGGGAATCATGCCTATTCTTAACCGTAATCAAGCGCTTCGTCTCTTGAAGACTTGTGAGAATATCCATCTTCCGCGTAAATTTAAGGCCATCTTAGACAAGTATGAGCATGACCCTGAGTCGCTCAGAGCAGCAGGACTTGCCTATGCAGTAGACCAAATCGTGGACTTGGTTACTCAGGATGTCGCAGGTGTGCATCTCTACACCATGAACAATGCTGAAACAGCAAAATACATCCACCAAGCAACCCATGCCTTGTTTAACCATCAGTCTTTAGGATAATAAAAAGCAAACCATTCTTCTCAGGTGAGGGGAATGGTTCCTTTTTAATAGAAAAGCCCGCACTTTTTAAGAAAAATATGATAAAATAGACTCTGTACGTACTTGATACAAAGATGAGGGTATAAACAGATTCCTAGCTATTCAAATCTGCTATAAAAGGTATAAATGCTAAAGAATAATATTTTTAAACTTTTCAAAGTATTTAGATAGTTGAACACGGGCTAAATCCCTAGTGAAAAAGATAGATTTCCTGGTGTGCATCGCACACTGCATCAATTTATGCTATCATGAGTAATTGAACTCGGCCGAAAAGCTGTGTAAAAAAGATAAACTGTCTTGTCTTCATCGAAGACTTCGCCAGTTTCCTATTTTTACTTTGCTTTTTGCGACCTTAGTATCTTGATCTTTGTAGGCAAGGCGTATAATTTCATCAATCCAAAGGGGATTAAAATGACAAAACAAGTGTTTCAAACGACTTTTGCGGGTCGTGAGTTGATCGTAGAGACTGGTCAGGTTGCTAAGCAAGCAAATGGCTCTGTTGTCGTGCGTTACGGTGAGTCAACTGTACTGACTGCAGCCGTGATGTCTAAGAAGATGGCAACTGGGGATTTCTTCCCACTCCAAGTCAACTACGAAGAAAAAATGTATGCGGCTGGGAAGTTTCCTGGTGGCTTTATGAAACGTGAAGGACGTCCTTCAACAGATGCGACTTTGACAGCGCGTTTGATTGACCGTCCAATCCGTCCGATGTTTGCGGAAGGTTTCCGTAACGAAGTGCAAGTGATCAACACCGTGCTTTCTTATGATGAAAATGCATCTGCACCAATGGCAGCTATGTTTGGTTCATCCTTGGCACTATCTATCTCAGATATTCCATTTGACGGACCAATCGCTGGGGTACAAGTAGGTTATGTGGATGGTCAAATCATCATCAACCCGACTCAAGAACAAGCAGAGCGCTCTCTTCTTGAATTGACAGTAGCTGGTACCAAACACGCTATTAACATGGTTGAGTCTGGTGCCAAAGAATTGTCAGAAGAAATCATGTTGGAAGCTCTTCTCAAAGGACATGAAGCTGTCAAAGAATTGATTGCCTTCCAAGAAGAAATCGTTGCGGCAGTTGGTAAAGAAAAAGCAGAAGTGGAATTGCTTCATGTAGATGCTGACTTGCAAGCTGAAATCATCGCAGCCTACAACAGTGATCTTCAAAAAGCGGTCCAAGTAGAAGAAAAATTGGCTCGTGAAGCTGCAACTCAAGCAGTGAAAGACCAAGTAACAGCAGTTTACGAAGAAAAATATGCAGACCATGAAGAATTTGAACGCATCATGCGTGATGTGGCTGAAATCTTGGAACAAATGGAACATGCTGAAGTGCGCCGTTTGATTACAGAAGACAAGGTGCGTCCTGACGGTCGTAAGGTCGATGAAATCCGTCCTTTGGATGCGCAAGTTGACTTCCTTCCTCGTGTGCACGGTTCTGGTCTTTTCACTCGTGGACAAACTCAGGCTCTTTCAGTTTTGACCTTGGCTCCGATGGGAGAAACGCAAATCATCGATGGTTTGGATCCAGAGTACAAGAAACGATTTATGCACCACTATAACTTCCCTCAATACTCTGTAGGGGAAACTGGTCGTTACGGTGCGCCTGGTCGTCGTGAGATTGGTCACGGTGCTCTCGGTGAGCGTGCTCTTGCTCAAGTCTTGCCAAGCTTGGAAGAATTCCCATATGCTATTCGTCTAGTAGCAGAAGTTTTGGAATCAAATGGTTCTTCATCTCAAGCATCTATCTGTGCGGGAACGCTTGCCCTTATGGCTGGTGGTGTGCCAATCAAGGCACCAGTAGCTGGTATTGCCATGGGTCTTATCTCAGATGGAAATAACTATACAGTATTGACAGATATCCAAGGTTTGGAAGACCACTTTGGAGATATGGACTTTAAGGTTGCCGGAACTCGTGACGGGATTACAGCCCTTCAAATGGATATCAAGATCCAAGGGATTACTGCAGAAATTTTGACAGAAGCTCTTGCTCAAGCCAAGAAAGCTCGTTTTGAAATCCTTGATGTGATTGAAGCAACGATTCCAGAAGTTCGTCCAGAATTGGCTCCAACTGCACCGAAAATTGATACCATCAAGATTGATGTCGACAAGATCAAGATTGTCATCGGTAAGGGTGGAGAAACCATCGACAAAATTATCGCTGAAACAGGCGTTAAGATTGATATCGATGAAGAAGGTAATGTATCTATCTACTCAAGCGACCAAGATGCCATTAACCGTACCAAAGAAATCATTGCTGGTTTGGTTCGTGAAGCCAAAGTGGATGAAGTTTACCATGCCAAGGTTGTTCGTATCGAGAAATTTGGCGCCTTTGTCAACCTCTTTGATAAGACAGATGCACTTGTGCACATTTCTGAAATGGCTTGGACTCGCACCAACCGTGTCGAGGACTTGGTAGCTATCGGTGATGAAGTCGATGTTAAGGTTATCAAGATTGATGAAAAAGGTCGTATCGATGCCTCTATGAAGGCACTTCTTCCTCGTCCGCCAAAACCTGAGCATGATGAAAAAGGTGAAAAGTCTGAGCGACCTCACCGTCCACGTCATCACAAGGACCACAAACCTAAGAAAGAATTTACAGAAACACCAAAAGATTCAGAATAAGAAAAGGAGAAATGTATGGGATGGTGGCGCGAAACCATTGATATTGTAAAAGAAAATGATCCAGCGGCACGCAACAGTTTGGAAGTTTTGCTGACTTATCCAGGTGTCAAGGCCTTAGCTGCCCACCGTCTCTCGCATTTTCTATGGAAGCACGGCTTCAAACTCCTAGCTCGGATGCACAGTCAGTTTTGGCGCTTTTGGACTCAAATCGAGATTCATCCGGGTGCTCAGATAGAATCAGGTGTTTTTATTGACCATGGTTCAGGTCTGGTGATTGGAGAGACGGCGATTGTTGAAAAAGGCGTTCTTCTCTATCACGGAGTGACTCTTGGTGGAACAGGGAAGGATGTTGGCAAACGCCATCCGACTGTGCGTAAAGGAGCTCTCATATCGGCTCATGCCCAAGTTATCGGACCGGTAGAAATCGGTGAAAATGCCAAAGTCGGTGCTGCTGCAGTAGTCGTGGCAGACGTACCTAGTGATGTGACAGTTGTCGGTATTCCAGCTAAGATTGTTCGCGTTCATGGACAGAAGGATGAACCAACGATCCACGAAGTCGAAGAAAAACGGGAGTACTACGTCAATAAACTAGAGCAGGCTAGAGAAGCCAGTCACAGATCGTCGGGGTTGTAGAGGATACCTATATGATTCAAGCAAGAAATAAGTTAAGCCAAGAGGAGTTATCTGAGGCGAAAAAACTAATTAACTGTTGTCAAGCCTATGATGGAACTTATCGTGATCCCTATCTTTCTAACATGCTTAATTTTGACCCAAACATGCCCGCCTTTTTCCTTTATTATGAAAAAGGCGAACTTGTTGGTCTATTAACTGTCTATGCTGATGACCAAGATGTGGAAGTGACGATACTGGTTCATCCAAATCATCGCCGTCAGGGAATTGCGCGTGCTTTGTTTACGAGTTTTGAGAAAGAAACGGCTTCTTTCCCTATTCGTTCAGTTACTTTTCAGACAGAACGTATTTTTCTAGAGCGTCATCCTGATTTTGTCAGCAACTGGGGATTGGTCGAGGATGAAGAGACAGAAACCTGGTTAGGTAAGGATAGAAGACCTTATCCGTTAGAAAAGATTTCCAATCTTGAAGTTTTGTTAGCAGATAGTTCGTATCAAGATCAAATTAGTCAGTTAAAATTTCAGGCATTTTCAGAGGAACCTGAATCGAGAGAAGTTGAGGATAGATATGTCGCTGAAGCTCTGAAAGATCCAGAAAGTCACCTATATATTTTATTAAAAGACGGTCAGGTTATTGGGACTTGCACGGTAGATTTATCGACTAATACGAATTACTTCTACGGTTTAGCAATATCAGAACTTGAACGTGGCAAAGGCTACGGAAGCTATTTAGCAAAATCCCTAGTCAACCAACTGATTGAGCAAAATGATAAGGAATTTCAGATTGCAGTAGAGGACAGCAACGTAGGTGCCAAGCGCTTGTATGAAAAAATCGGCTTTGTCAAACAGACACAGGTAGTTTATCTGAATGAGAAAGAGTAGAAAAATGCTATTAGAAGAATTCGAAAATGTACCTGCTGTTATCGAACCAACTGATCGAAGTATTCGTGGTGGTGGAGAAATCTGTGACACGATTATTTTATCTTTTAATGGAGAAATCGTTGAACGAGTAAAGCAGTGTGAAGATGTTTACGAAGGTGGCTATTTAACCAATCTAAATGGTGGATTTCCATGGTATATCTATGAAAAAGATGGGAGTAAGGTAGCAGTTGCTATAGCTACGATTGGAGCCCCGATGGTTGTTGGACTCTTAGAAGAACTCAAAGCAAGAGGATTTAAGAACTTTATTGTGTTGGGTTCTTGCGGAGTTCTAGATCAGTCTATTCAGGCAGATAAGATTATCCTACCAAGTTCAGCTCTACGTGATGAAGGTACAAGTTATCATTACGCTCCTGCAAGTGATGAGATAGCTTATGACGAAACTTTGCTCTTAACCATGGAAGAAGCTTTGAATAAATCTTGCATTGAGCACATTCGAACAAAGGCTTGGACCACAGATGCTTTCTATCGTGAAACAGCCGATAAGGTCAAACGTAGATTAGCAGCAGGTGCGACTGTTGTGGATATGGAAGCTTCAGCAATCATGGCTTGGGCACAATTTCGACAAGCAAAAGTCTATCAATTCTTCTACACAGCTGACTATGTGGATCATCATAACCGAACCTGGGATGCCCGCCATGAAGAGCGGACAGCTGATGCCATGACTTTTTTCACTATCGCTTTGACAATAGCAAAGGAACTAGAAAGGTAACTACAAGAATGGCAGTATATTTTTACGGCTGTATCACCATGGATGGCTACTTGGCAGACAGCCAGCACAGGATAGACTGGCTGCATCAGCTTGGTTCTGTAGAGGATACAGGCTATGATGACTTTTACAGGCAAATGGATATCACCATCATGGGCAAGCGGACCTTTGAGGAAATCCAAGATTTGCAAGATGTAGAAAGTTTTTATAAAGCTACGGAAAACTATGTCTTTACGCATGATAGGCACCTGCCTGTCAGCAATTACCAGCCAGTAGCTGGGGATGTGGTGGACTTTGTTCACCAGATTGACAAAGGCAAAAATGTCTTTGTGATTGGTGGTAATTCCTTGGTAGGACCGCTCTTGGATGCGGATCTTTTCGACCACCTCATTATTCAGATAGCACCCCTTATCCTAGGAAAGGGGGTTCCCCTCTTTACCCAAGAGGAAGGGCAGCGCTTTTACCAACTGGATAGCCTCAGACAATTTGGCCCTTTTGCAGAGCTGGTTTTCAGCCGAAAAAGTCAGAAATAGAGAAGGGAGTGGACCGCATGATTAAAATTTATGACACCATGTCTCGTGATTTGCGAGAATTTGTCCCAATCGAAGAAGGAAAGATTCGCATGTATGTCTGTGGGCCAACGGTTTATAACTATATCCATGTCGGCAATGCCCGCTCAACAGTAGCTTTTGACACAGTTCGTCGCTATTTTGAGTATCGGGGATTTGATGTCAATTATATTTCCAATTTTACAGACGTAGATGATAAGATTATCAACCGTGCCAAGGAAGAAGGCATCACGCCTCAAGAGGTTGCGGACAAGTACATCGCTGCCTTTCGTGAGGATGTGACAGCTTTGGGCGTCAAACCTGCGACTCGCCATCCGCGTGTAGTGGAGTTTATGGCTGATATCATTCGTTTTGTCGCTGACTTGATTGAAAAAGGTTATGCATACGAGAGTCAAGGAGATGTATACTTCCGCGTGGAAAAATCTCACAACTATGCTAAGTTAGCCAATAAAACTTTGGAAGATTTGGAGCTGGGTGCTTCAGGTCGTACCGATGAAGAAACGGCTCGCAAGGAAAATCCTGTAGACTTTGCCCTTTGGAAAGCTGCAAAACCAGGCGAGATTTCTTGGGACAGTCCTTGGGGAACTGGTCGTCCGGGCTGGCATATCGAGTGTTCAGTCATGTCGACAGAGATTTTGGGAGATACCATTGATATCCACGGTGGTGGAGCCGACCTTGAGTTTCCGCATCACACCAATGAAATTGCCCAGTCAGAAGCAAAAACAGGCAAGACTTTTGCTAACTACTGGATGCACAATGGCTTTGTCAATATCGACAATGTCAAGATGTCTAAGTCCTTGGGCAACTTTATAACCGTACACGATGCCCTTAAAACTCTTGATGGTCAAGTGTTGCGTTTCTTCTTTGCGACTCAGCATTACCGCAAGCCTATCAACTTTACGGAAAAAGCAGTGCGAGACGCCGAGACTAATCTCAAATATCTGAAGAACACTTACGAACAACCATTTTCTGGGACTGTAGATGCTCAAGAGTTACAGGTTTTTAAAGATAAGTTTGTTGCCGCTATGGATGAGGATTTCAACTCCGCAAATGGTATCACAGTTGTCTTTGAAATGGCCAAGTGGATCAACTCCGGCAACTATGATGCAAGTGTTAAGGAAGCTCTTGCGGCTATGTTGGAAGTCTTTGGGATTGTCTTTGTTGAGGAAGTTTTGGATGCTGAGATCGAAGCCTTAATCCAAAAACGTCAAGAGGCGCGTGCGAATCGTGACTTTGCGACAGCGGACCAAATCCGTGATCAATTAGCGGATCAAGGAATTAAGCTTCTTGACACCAAGGATGGAGTGAGGTGGACTCGTGATTGATGTCAATCTCATTAACGGGATTGCGCTAGCTTTTGAGGGAGATGCAGTTTACTCCATGTATATTCGTCGCCACCTCATCCTCAAAGGCATGACCAAGCCCAATAAACTCCACCAAGAGGCGACTAAGTATGTATCTGCCAAGGCTCAGGCTCGTTTGATTGCCCTCATGTTGGACGAGCAAGTCCTGACGGAAAAAGAAGAAGAAATCTACAAACGTGGTCGCAATACCAATAGTCATACAAAGGCTAAAAATGCTGATGTGGTGACTTACCGCATGTCTACAGGTTTTGAAGCAGTGATGGGCTATCTCCATCTGACTGAAAATGTGGAGCGTCTAGAGACCATAATTTCTTGGTGCATCCAAAAAGTGGAGGGATAGAATATGATTGCAAAGGAATTACAGGACTGGTTTCCTGAAGCTCAGATTTCAGATCAGCCAGTAGAGAAACCAGGCTATCTCACTCTCCCTTTAGCTTCTCAGCAGTGGATTCTACTGGAGGAAGCTGGGCTCAGCGAGCGTGAAAAGCAGTTGGTTGCCCTTTTGACCCAGCAGGAGCAGGCTCGTTCGCTCAATCCTTGGTATCCCTATCTGATTGAGGGGAAGGGGCAGGCACCGCAAGCATTTAAAAAAATTCAGCTGGTTTATTGCCATCTGTCTTATTACCAACAGGAAAATCTATCCTCTTGGCTAGACATGATGCGGACTCTTTTTCCCAACTGTCAGACAGTATTGCAGGTCGGTGCTCAGGACTATGTATTTGTGCTTCAACAAGATAAGTACACCTCTGTCCGCTCAATCTTATCCGATACGATTGAAGCGGTTGAGTATGACTTTGGTCTTCGTCTGTCGATCATGTTAGGCCAGGTTTGGTCTCAGACAGGTCCTCAAGCCCTATCAGACTTGATCAAAGCGGAGCGAGATTTGTTTAAGACTTGGTGGCGCCAAGGTCACCAAGGTGTACACACCTTTTCACAGCTCTATCTATGGAGTATGGGGGAAAGACTTGTGGAACTGAGAGTCATTAAAGAATGCCTGCATCAGATGATTTTGGATCAGGATCAGATTCAGGAAATTATTCTCTCCCTTTGGGAAAATAGTGCTGTCCTAACTAAAACAGCCCAGCAACTCTATCTACATCGCAATTCTCTCCAATATAAGATTGATAAATGGGAAGAGTTAACAGGACTTCAGTTGAAGGAGTTGACGGATCTAACCTTGTGTTATCAGTTGATTTTACCAGATATTCTTTAAAGTTTTGTGCAAGTTGCACAGAACTTTTTTATTTTTTTGGTCACCTTGCCATAGAAAAGTAAAGCGTTTTCATCTATAATAAAACTATCAAAAGACAAAAGGAGTTCACCTCGATGGTAGAATTAAATCTTAAAAACATTTACAAAAAATATCCAAACAGCGAACACTACTCAGTTGAAGACTTCAACTTGGATATCAAAGACAAAGAATTTATCGTTTTCGTAGGTCCTTCAGGATGTGGTAAATCAACGACTCTTCGTATGATTGCTGGTCTTGAAGACATCACAGAAGGTACTGCATCTATCGATGGCGTGGTTGTCAACGACGTAGCTCCAAAAGACCGTGACATCGCCATGGTATTCCAAAACTACGCTCTTTACCCACACATGACTGTTTATGACAACATGGCTTTCGGTTTGAAATTGCGTAAATACAGCAAAGAAGACATCGATAAACGTGTGCAAGAAGCTGCTGGGATTCTTGGTTTGAAAGAATTCTTGGATCGTAAACCAGCTGACCTTTCAGGTGGTCAACGTCAACGTGTTGCCATGGGTCGTGCCATCGTCCGTGATGCAAAAGTGTTCTTGATGGACGAACCTTTGTCAAACTTGGATGCCAAACTTCGTGTATCTATGCGTGCTGAAATCGCGAAAATCCACCGTCGTATCGGAGCTACAACTATCTACGTAACTCACGACCAAACAGAAGCGATGACACTTGCTGACCGTATCGTTATCATGTCAGCAACTAAAAACCCTGCTGGTACAGGTACTATCGGACGTGTAGAACAAATCGGTACTCCTCAAGAAGTTTACAAAAACCCAGTTAACAAGTTCGTAGCAGGATTTATCGGAAGCCCAGCTATGAACTTCATCAATGTGAAATTAGAAGGCAATGAAATTGTTTCTGACGGTTTCCGCTTGAAAGTTCCAGAAGGTGCTTTGAAAGTTCTTCGTGAAAAAGGCTACGAAGGAAAAGAATTGATCTTCGGTATTCGTCCAGAAGACGTGAATGCAGAGCCTGCTTTCCTTGAAACATTCCCAGAATCAGTTGTCAAAGCTACTATCTCTGTATCAGAATTGCTTGGTTCAGAATCTCACCTTTACTGCCAAGTTGGTAAAGACGAATTTGTTGCAAAAGTGGATGCTCGTGACTACTTGCAAACAGGTGCAACAGTTGAACTTGGATTTGACTTGAACAAAGCACACTTCTTCGACGTAGAAACTGAAAAAACAGTTTACTAAGCAAATGAAATGTCAAAACACTACTAGAGAAATCTGGTAGTGTTTTTTTAATGATTGGTATTGGCATAAAAACAGGCTTTTCTAGTTTTCATATCCTTAAAAAAGTGATAAAATGGTAGGAAGAATTGGAGAGTATAGATGCCGAAAGAAGTGAATTTGACGGGCGATCAGGTAGTCGCTTTAACGAAAGAATATTTAACAAAGGAAGACGTTGCTTTTGTACAAAAAGCATTGATTTATGCAGTTGATTGTCATAGTGGGCAGTTTCGGAAATCAGGTGAGCCCTATATTATCCATCCCATTCAGGTAGCAGGAATTCTGGCTAAGCTCAAGCTGGATGCCGTAACCGTTGCCTGTGGTTTTTTGCATGACGTTGTTGAGGACACAGATGCGACACTGGATGATCTGGAGAGAGAGTTCGGTCATGATGTTCGGATTATCGTTGATGGGGTGACCAAGCTTGGTAAGGTTGAGTACAAATCACTCGAGGAACAATTGGCTGAAAATCACCGCAAGATGCTTATGGCCATGTCTGAGGATATCCGTGTTATCTTGGTTAAATTATCGGACCGTTTGCACAATATGCGGACTCTCAAACACCTGCGAAAGGACAAGCAAGAACGTATCTCCAGAGAAACTATGGAAATTTACGCACCACTTGCTCATCGTCTGGGGATTTCCAGTGTCAAGTGGGAGTTGGAAGATCTATCTTTCCGTTACCTCAATCCAACTGAGTTTTACAAGATTACCCACATGATGAAGGAAAAACGCAGAGAACGTGAGGCTTTGGTTGATGAAGTCGTAACCAAGTTGGAAGAGTACGCTACCGAACGCAATCTCAAAGGGAAAATCTATGGTCGTCCTAAGCATATCTATTCGATCTACCGCAAGATGCAGGATAAGAAGAAACGCTTTGAGGAAATTTATGACCTGATTGCCATTCGCTGTATCTTAGATACCCAGAGTGATGTCTATGCTATGCTGGGTTATGTGCATGAACTTTGGAAACCTATGCCAGGCCGCTTCAAAGACTATATCGCCAATCGTAAGGCCAATGGTTACCAGTCTATCCATACAACCGTTTATGGGCCAAAAGGGCCGATTGAATTCCAGATTCGGACCAAGGAAATGCACGAAGTGGCTGAGTACGGGGTTGCGGCTCACTGGGCTTATAAGAAAGGCATTAAAGGGCAGGTCAACAGCAAGGAATCTGCTATTGGGATGAACTGGATCAAGGAGATGATGGAGCTCCAAGACCAGGCTGATGATGCCAAGGAATTTGTGGATTCTGTTAAAGAAAACTATCTGGCGGAGGAGATTTACGTCTTTACTCCAGATGGTGCGGTTCGTTCCCTTCCAAAAGATTCTGGACCGATTGACTTTGCCTATGAGATCCATACCAAAGTCGGTGAAAAAGCGACTGGTGCCAAGGTCAATGGCCGTATGGTTCCACTGACAACCAAGCTCAAGACAGGGGATCAGGTTGAAATTATCACCAATCCCAACTCCTTTGGTCCGAGTCGTGACTGGCTCAACATGGTCAAGACCAGCAAGGCGCGCAACAAGATTCGTCAGTTCTTTAAAAATCAAGACAAGGAATTATCCGTTAACAAGGGCCGTGAAATGCTGATGGCCCAGTTCCAAGAAAACGGCTATGTAGCCAATAGGTTTATGGACAAGCGTCACATGGACGAGGTCCTTCAAAAGACCAGCTACAAGACAGAGGAAGCTCTCTATGCAGCCATTGGTTTTGGAGAAATTGGCGCTATCACCGTCTTTAACCGTTTGACCGAAAAGGAACGTCGTGAGGAAGAACGTGCCAAGGCCAAGGCGGAGGCAGAAGAACTTGTCAAAGGTGGCGAAGTTAAGGTTGAAAATAAAGAAACCCTCAAGGTCAAGCATGAGGGTGGTGTGGTCATTGAAGGGGCCTCAGGTCTCCTAGTGCGGATTGCCAAGTGTTGCAATCCAGTCCCGGGTGACGACATTGTTGGCTACATTACCAAAGGTCGTGGTGTAGCTATTCACCGTGTGGACTGTATGAACCTTCGCGCCCAAGAAAACTACGAGCAACGTCTCCTTGATGTGGAATGGGAAGATCAATTCTCAAGCAAGGAATACACTGCCCACATCGATATCTATGGTCTCAACCGTACAGGGCTCTTAAATGATGTTCTGCAAGTTCTCTCCAACACGACCAAGAATATCTCAACCGTTAATGCTCAACCAACCAAGGATATGAAATTTGCTAATATCCATGTTTCCTTTGGTATTTCCAACCTCTCAACTCTAACGACAGTAGTTGATAAGATTAAAAGTGTGCCAGAGGTTTACTCCGTCAAACGGACCAACGGCTAATTCTCCTAGCTCTTACTAGAAAGGCTATTATGAAAATCATCATTCAACGAGTCAAGAAAGCCCAAGTGAGTATCGAAGGTCAGGTTCATGGGAAAATCAATCAGGGGCTTTTATTGCTGGTCGGTGTTGGCCCAGAGGACCAAGAGGAAGATCTGAACTATGCTGTGAGAAAGCTTGTCAATATGCGGATTTTTTCAGATGCAGAAGGCAAGATGAATCTGTCTGTTAAGGATATTGAGGGGGAAATCCTTTCTATTTCTCAGTTTACTCTCTTTGCAGATACTAAGAAGGGCAATCGTCCAGCCTTTACAGGTGCAGCCAAGCCGGACATGGCAGCTGCCTTCTATGACGCTCTCAATCAAAAGCTAGTACAAGAAGTACCTGTTCAGACAGGTATCTTTGGAGCGGATATGCAGGTGGAGCTGGTCAATGACGGACCGGTCACCATTATCCTTGATACAAAAAATAGATAAGAAAACCAAGCCCAGCTGGCTTGGTTTTTGTTTAGAAACAATCGCATAAAGAAATGTGTTTATCGTAAAAGTCTGAATAGTTTTCTCTTAGGTAGTTAGCTGTCAGATAATAAAAAGTAGAATGGCAAGAAGTGACGATTGGCATAAGAGAGGAAAATCGCTGAGAACTAGTGAAGGCTAAAAGGATAAATAATAGAAAGTCAATGGTGAGAACCCCTAAATAGTAGAAGCGAATCTTTTTATTGATTTGAGGATAAATCTCAGAGAAATGTTTTTTGAGTCGGAAGACCAAGCGAGATAGCAGTAGTCCCTGAGCAACGATGAAAATAAAACCAGAGAGCAGGAGCCAGCTTAAAGCTGTCTCTTGTTTTGTGATAAAAAAAGCTAATAGTAGCAAATCGCTGACTGCAATGGCTGCAAAATGGATTCTAAAGAGCTTTTTCATAGGAAGACCTCCCTCTTTTATCTAGCTTCATTCTACATCAAACGAATGGAACTTACAACTAAAATAATAAAAAATCCCTGAAAGGAATTTCTTTTAAGGATAAGGGCTTAGTTGATTTTTTCGACATAGAGTTGTTTGGCGATATCCATACTAACTTGGAGGTCTTCACCTTTGTTGACCAGTGTAAAGGTATTGGAAAAATTATCAAACTGCTTGACTTTGACTTGGTCACCGATATGGATTTCATACTTTTCTAGATATTTGAGTAGTTCAAAACTATCATGAACGCGAGTCAGGAGATAGGTTCCAGCTTCTTGGACGTCTGCCAGTGGTAAGTTGTTGATTTCGACCAAGAGTTCTCCCTTGGCTGGGATGGTTCCTCCGTGGGGGCAGGTTTTAGGGAAGCCCAGGAGTTTATCCAGTCTCTCTACAAAGAGGTCAGATACAGTGTGCTCTAGGACCTCAGCTTCCTCGTGGATCTGGTCACTGGTATAGTCGAGATGGTGAACTAGAAAGACCTCAATCAACCGGTGTTTGCGATAGAGCTCGGAGACTAGTTTGAGCCCAATATCTGTCAATAGATAGCCATTCTCCTTGTCCTTTAGGATGAGATTTTCACTTTTCATGCGTTTGATCATCTCTGTTACGGCAGGTGGAGAGACTTGCATACGGGCAGCAATTTCTTTATTGGTGATTTTCTGCATTTCCGTACCGATTTCATAAATACATTTTAGATAGTCTTCTTTATTTGGCGTCATTCGTTTCCTCTTGTCTTTTCTCTCCATCTAGTATATCAAAAAAAGCTAGATTTCTCTAGCCTTCTGCCCTAATGGCTTTGATTTTAGTCCAGTTCTTTCACAGCGGCAATAGCAGCTTCAAAGTCTGGTTCAGTGTTAATGTTGTCAACGTATTCTACGTAACGGACGACATTGTCAGTATCGAGAACAAAGACGGCACGTGCAAGGAGATGCCATTCGTTGATTAAGAGGGCATAATCACGCCCGAAAGAATGGTCAAAGTAGTCTGAAAGCATGATGGCATTGTCAAGGCCTTCAGCCCCACACCAGCGTCCTTGGGCAAATGGTAGGTCCATAGAAACGGTAAGAACGACGGTGTTGTCAAGGTTAGCAAGTTCTTGGTTGAAGCGACGTGTTTGCGTTGAGCAGACACCAGTATCGATAGAAGGGACAACACTCAAGACTTTTTTCTTTCCATCAAAGTCAGCTAGCGTTTTTTTAGAGAGATCGGTTGTCGTAAGAGAAAAGTCAAGTGCCTTGTCTCCGATTTGCAGTTGTTTACCTGTAAAGGTTACAGGATTTCCAAGAAAAGTGGTCATGAAACTACTCCATTCTTTTTTCTTTTATTTTACCGAGAAGTGTCAGATTTTTCCAATGATTTGACTGGAAATTAAGCGATAAAAAACGCCTGTTCATGTGAGAACGACGTTTTTAATGGATTACTTAGACAAACCTTCAGCAATCTTGTCAAGGTTGTATTTCATCATGCTGTAGTAGCTGTCGCCTTCTTTGCCTTCTTCAGCGATTGAGTCAGTAAAGATTTGTGCGTAGATTGGGATGTTTGTGTCTTGTGAAACAGTCTTCATTGGACGGTCATCGACACTTGATTCAACAAAGAGTGATGGAACTTTTGTTTGGCGAAGCTTTTCAACCAAGGTTTTGATTTGTTCAGGTGTTCCTTCTTCTTCTGTGTTGATTTCCCAGATGTAGGCACTTGGGACACCGTAGGCTTTAGAGAAGTATTTGAAGCATCCTTCGCTGGTTACGATGAGTTTCTTCTCAGCAGGGATATTGTTAAATTTCTCTTTGGCTTCCTTGTCCAGTTTGTCTAGTTTTTCAGTATAGTCTTTGAGATTTTTTTCGTAGAATTCCTTGTTGCTAGGGTCCTTGGCAATGAGCTGTTTAGCGATATTTTTAGCATAAATCATCCCATTTTCAAGGTTGAGCCAAGCGTGTGGGTCTTCTTTGCCTTTCTCGTTTTGGCCTTCAAGGTAGATGATGTCTACACCGTCGCTAACTGCAAAGTAGTCTTTGTTTTCAGTTTTCTTGGCATTTTCGACCAATTTGGTAAACCAAGCATTGCCACCTGTTTCAAGGTTGATACCGTTATAGAAAATCAAGTCAGCTTGAGAAGTTTTCTTAACGTCTTCAGGAAGTGGTTCGTATTCGTGTGGGTCTTGACCAACAGGAACGATACTGTGAAGATCAATCTTGTCACCAGCGATATTTTTGGTAATATCAGCTATGATTGAGTTTGTAGCAACAACTTTTAGTTTTTGACCAGAAGTCGTATCTTTTTTTCCGCTAGCACATGCTACAAGAGCAATGACGGAAAGAAAGAGTACAAGCAATGTACCTAATTTTTTCATTAGATTCCTCCAGAAGGGTTTCCCCGTTATTTAATGATTTTTTTGTTTTTCAGTTTCAAGTATCGTTGCTTAGGAGAGATAAAGAAACTGATTAGAAAGAAGCTGGCGGATGTGAGCACGATGCTCGATCCTGCTGCGAGATTGAAACTATAGCCGATAAAGAGCCCTACAACAGAAGCCAGAGCTCCTAGGCCTGATGAAAGAAAAATCATGCTCTTTAGGCTATTAGCATAAAGGTAAGCCGTCGCAGCTGGGGTGATCAACATGGCCACGATAAGAATGGTTCCGACACTTTGCATGGCGGTGACGGACACAAGGGTCAAGAGCACCATGAGTAGATAGTGGTAGAAATTAACGGGCATTCCCATTGCTTTAGCCAGGAGCTCGTCAAAGGATGTAATCAATAGTTGTTTAAAGAAAATCCCAATAATCAAGAGAATCAATGCCCCCACACCAATGGTAATCCACATGTCCGTATCTTGGACAGCGAGGATATTCCCAAAAAGGATATGGAAGAGGTCTGTCGAACTCTTGGCAACACTAATCAAGATGACACCTAAGGCTAAGAAAGATGAAAAGGTAATACCAATGGCAGTGTCACTCTTGATGATAGAGTTTCCCTTGATGTAGGTAATGATGATGGAAGCCATCAAGCCAAAGATGATCGCTCCAATAAAGAAATCAATTCCCAGGATAAAGGAAAGGGCTACGCCGGGCAAAACTGCGTGAGAGATGGCATCTCCCATGAGAGACATACCACGTAGGATGATAAAACATCCCACGGCTCCAGCAACAACTCCGATGACAATAGCTGTGATCAAGGCGTTTTGTAGGAAATGGAAATTTTGCAATCCATCGATAAATTCTGCTATCATAGGCCACCTCCATTGAAAAAGAGTTTGCTACCGTAGGCCTTCTTAAGATTGGCTTCGGTAAAGGTTTCTTTAGTCGGACCAAGGTCTATTAATTCTCGATTGAGAAGCAAAACTTGGTCGAAATAATGGGGGACTTTGCTGAGGTCATGATGGACGATGAGAACTGTTTTACCAGCTTTTTTAAGATCTCTCAGCGTATTCATGATAATCTCTTCACTAACCGAGTCAATCCCGACAAATGGCTCATCTAGAAAGATGTAGTCTGCTTCCTGCACTAAGCAACGGGCAATCAACACACGTTGGAATTGTCCTCCTGAGAGCTGGCTGATTTGGCGATCAGCATAGTCTGAAAGTCCAACGATTTCAAGTGCATCTGCCACTTTTTTCCAGTGGCTGGCTTTTAAGGTGTGAAAGAGTGGGATGGATGGATAGAGTCCCAGAGAGACGCATTCCTTGACCTTGATAGGGAAATTGTAGTCGATATGGATTTTTTGCTCGACATAGGCAACTCGATTTAAAGATTTCTTGACTTCTTTATCGTCGAGAAAGGCCTGACCTTCATGTGGGATAATTCCCAACATACCTTTTAATAAAGTTGATTTTCCAGCACCATTTGGACCAATAATTCCGGTAATAGTTGGTCCTTGGAGCACTAGTGAAATATCCTTTAGTGCCAACGTTTCTTTGTAGGAGACACTGAGGTTTTCGATACGTATCATACAGTTGTATTCCTCCTGTCTTTTAATATACCTTAAAAAAAAAATTAAGTCAAGTTAATTTTTGAAAAATTTAAAATAATAACTGAAAAATGAAGTGAAAAGAGAAACCATTTTTAATTGCATTCCCAAGTGTTTTTTGCTAAGCTAAGAATAAGTGAAAAAATGAAAGCGAGAACAAGATGACACGTTATCAAGACGATTTTTATGATGCAATCAATGGCGAATGGGAAAAAACAGCTGTCATTCCAGCTGATAAATCACGAACAGGTGGTTTTATTGACCTTGATGAGGAAATTGAAGAGTTGATGCTGGCGACTACGGACAAGTGGTTGGTCGGTGAAGAGGTCCCAGAGGATGCTATCCTCTCAAACTTTGTTAAGTACCATCGTATGGTACGTGATTTTGACAAGAGAGAAGCAGATGGGATCAAGCCCGTTTTGCCAATGCTCAAGGAATACCAAGATTTGGAGAGCTTTGCAGATTTCACCAGCAAACTGGCAGGGTTTGAACTAGCTGGTAAACCAAACTTCCTTCCATTTGGTGTATCACCAGACTTTATGGATGCCAGAACCAATGTTCTCTGGGCAAGTGCTCCAGGTACTATCTTGCCAGATACGACTTACTATGCTGAAGACCATCCTCAGCGTGAGGAGCTCTTGGCTCTTTGGAAGGAAAGTACTACGAATCTTCTCAAAGCCTATGATTTTTCAGATGAGGAAATCGCAGATTTACTAGAGAAGAGATTGAAATTGGACCGTCGAGTTGCAGCTGTGGTGCTTTCTAACGAAGAAAGTTCAGAATATGCCAAACTCTACCATCCATACGCTTATGAAGATTTCAAGAAATTCGCTCCTGCCCTACCTTTGGATAATTTCTTCCAAACAGTTCTTGGGCAAACTCCAGACAAGGTTATCGTAGACGAGGAACGTTTCTGGCAAGCAGCAGATCAATTTTATAGTGAAGAAGCTTGGCCTTTACTTAAGGCGACTTTGATTTTGGGCGTAGTCAATCTTTCAACCAGCTATCTAACTGACGAGATTCGTGTTTTGTCAGGTGCCTACGGACGTGCCCTTTCAGGTGTGCCAGAAGCACAGGACAAGGTCAAAGCAGCTTATCACTTGGCCCAAGGTCCTTTCAAGCAAGCTCTTGGTCTCTGGTATGCGCATGAAAAATTCTCTCCAGAAGCCAAGGCAGACGTAGAGAAAAAAGTAGCGACTATGATTGACGTTTATAAGGAACGCTTGGCTAAGAACGACTGGCTCACACCTGAAACGCGAGATAAGGCCATTGTCAAACTCAATGTCATCAAACCTTATATCGGTTATCCAGAGGAATTGCCAGAACGCTACAAGGACAAGGTAGTGGATGAAACTGCCAGTCTCTTTGAGAATGCCCTAGCCTTTGGGCGTGTGGAAATCAAGCACAGCTGGAGCAAGTGGAACCAACCAGTTGACTATAAGGAGTGGGGCATGCCAGCTCACATGGTTAATGCCTACTATAATCCTCAGAAGAACTTGATTGTCTTTCCAGCTGCCATTTTGCAGGCTCCATTCTATGACTTGCATCAGTCGTCTTCTGCCAACTACGGTGGGATTGGTGCTGTTATTGCCCACGAGATTTCTCATGCCTTTGACACAAATGGTGCTTCCTTTGATGAAAATGGTAGTCTTAAGGATTGGTGGACAGAGAGTGACTATGCTGCCTTTAAAGAAAAAACGCAGAAAGTTATCGACCAGTTTGATGGACAAGAATCTTACGGTGCAAGAATCAACGGGAAACTAACCGTGTCTGAAAACGTTGCTGACTTGGGAGGAATTGCTGCAGCCCTTGAAGCTGCTAAGAGAGAACCAGACTTCTCAGCTGAAGAATTCTTCCACAACTTTGCTCGTATCTGGCGTATGAAAGGCCGTCCTGAGTTGATGAAACTCATGGCCAGTGTCGACGTGCACGCGCCTGCCAAACTCCGTGTCAATGTGCAAGTGCCAAACTTCGATGACTTCTTTACAACATACGATGTCAAAGAAGGCGATGGTATGTGGCGTTCACCAGAGGACCGTGTGATTATTTGGTAAAGTAAGTCCCTAACCAAGTATCATCTTGGAATTAATGGTTCATTTTTGAAGTTTATCAATCTGAAAATGCAATGCTATCGAGGTAAACATGAAGAAATTTTTAATAATGCTATCAGCTATTCTTTCGATTTCAGTTCTAGCATCTTGTAGTCTCGATAAAAATAGGAACAATACAGAACCTTCATCCGCACTATCATCTGTCTCCAAAGACGATAAGACTAGTGTATCAACAGAAGCAAAGGCTGAGAATACTAGTGAATCGTCAACCAAGGCATCACAATCAACTGCTGAAAATAAGAAAGAAACTGGACAAGATTTATATAAAGAAGTGATTGAACGCTATAATCACTTTACAGACCTTTTAAAAAAAGGTAATAGAGAAGATTTATACAAGGAGAATAAACAAGATAAGATTACTTCAGAAGAATATAGCCTGGTTTTCTCTCGAATGGATTATCAAAATGCACCCGATTGGAAATACGCAATGGTTGATTTGAATAAGGATGGTCAAGACGAGTTGCTTATTGGCGATGAAAAATTTGTTTCAGCCATTTATTATTTGGAAAATCAACAACCTAGCTTACTTCACACAGCATATATAGCTTCTGCAGGTGGTTTTCGCTCAGGATTTGATATTTATGAAAACGGTCAAGTCTCTTATGCAGACTGGCAGTCAACTCGTCCAGAAGTGAATCTGGCTCTATATTCGTTTGATAAAAATGGAGTGCAGAAGATTAAAGAAGCAACTATTCAAATCGGTGGCAACGAAAAAGCAGAGCAAGTTTTAGATATTTCTTCTGAAAAGCTTAATTTATCAAATATTGACTGGAAAGAATTGAATCGAGCTAATTAGTTTTAAATTATTTTTCTAGTCAATATTGATTCTTCTGAGCAAATATTGACATAGAAATAGAAGCTACACAAAAACCAAGGAAATTATCCTTGGTTTTTTTGTTTGCTAGAAAAAGGGATTGAAGGTCTTTTCGTGAGCGATAGTTGTAGCTGGACCATGTCCAGGATAGACATCGTAGTTAGGAAGGGTGAAGAGTTGCGTCTGAATGCTATGGAGGAGTTGTTCCGTGCTACCTGTAGGAAGGTCTGTCCGTCCGATGGTTTCACGGAATAGAGCATCTCCAGTCAAGACTAGATGGGCTTCAGGAAAGACGATAGAAACACCGCCAATAGAGTGCCCTGGGGTAGGTAGAACTGTAAAACGAAATTCCTCAAGCTGGTATTCCTCATGAAAAACAAAGGTGTTCTCTGCAGGTTTTGCGACCACATCTGCCATATCATCGTGACGAGGGAGACCAGAGAGATTATCTACAGGAGTGTAAAGCCAGCTAGCTTCGCTCTCTGCTACATAAACTGGGGGATTTCCAAAAGTATCACGAACCAAGTCCAGACTCATAATATGGTCGTAGTGGGTGTGGGTCAGGAGAATCGCACAAACTGGTTTGTTGATTTTCTCAATAGTCTTGCGAATAGCTTCCCAATGGCTACCTGGGTCAACCACAATTAAGTGTTGATCCCCTTCTAGATAATAAGTATTTTCATAGGCAACGGGATTCACGGTTTTATGGATTTTCATACTGGCTCCAATCTCAAAGAATGTACTAAACTAAGTATAGCATAGAAGAGAATACTTAGGGTATCAGAAAGTCTTTTTCGTGCCTTGACGATTTTTCCAAGCTTGGTAGCGGGTGTCAATCAAGAGTTGGGTTAAGCGCCCCATGGTTTCTCTTTCTTCGGGAGTGAGGGATTGGGCTTGGACAAAGAGATGATGAATGTGTTCAATGGCCTTGAAGGAAGAGAGGTCGTTGATAGAAGAGATGCCTGAATCGAGAATGATTCCAAAAAAGAGGTCGAAGTAGAGCTGCAGTTCAGTATCAGGGACTGTTTCAACCCATTCCTTGAAGGTTGTATCGACTTGCTGGCTGTCACTATTGGTCTCGTCCAGTTGGACAAAGTGTTTGTCTTCAACCTGCCAACTAAAGGTGTCGTGCTGAGCAAGGCCACCTAAGGCGGTGCTTCGAACAACGATTTTTTTATCCGGAATTTCCAGCATCATCCCGATGATAGAACCTTGTGGGATAAATACTTTTGTTCTGTCTATCATGTTTTGATAGCCTAGTGTTTCGGTTAGTTCCTTGTGAAGCCCAGGTGCATCAAAAGTATAGACAGCGATAATGTTTTTCTGCAAGTTTGGATCAAGTTGACTGGCAGCATAGACAGCTAGATTGCCCCCTTTTGAGTGTCCTGCTAGGATAACCTTTTGGTTAGGATGTTGGGCAAAAAAGTCCTCTAAATACTGGAGGGCATGTTTTTGAGCTGGGATTTCCTTCATATAGGTCATATGGAAATCTTCTTTCCAACCAATGATGCTGTCATCAGTTCCACGAAAAACAAGCAAATAGGTATCGAGACTGATACGATAAGTCATGGATGCAAACTGTTTCTGCAATTCAGGATCAATATCGTTGATAAATTCTGAGAGCTTGCAATTTTTAAATCGTTTGTGTTGAGCGAGTTGATCCAACAACTGGAGACGGTTTTTATTGGTCAACATCGTCGTGTCTCTAGGAATTTGAGGTGCAAGATCTATGAGGCGCTTTGGTTCTTGGGTGACTACATCATCAAAAGCAAGGTAGGTTAATTCAGTCAAGGCAAGAACATCTAACTCGTTCACGGAGAGGTCATAAAAGGAATCGTATGCTACATCATTGAGGTAGTCAAAAATATTGGCCATAAAAGCTCCTTTCTCTATATTTATCCTATCACATTTATCTAGAATTAGCTAGTAGGCTCACTAGATTTTGCTATACTGCTAGCGATATGGTTTAAATACAGGTTTGCATTTTATCCATGGGGAAAATCTGTTATAATAAGAACAAAGGAGGAGCGCATGCACAAGATTTTACTAGTAGAAGACGACCAAGTTATTCGGCAACAAGTGGGGAAACTGCTCTCTGAGTGGGGGTTTGAGGTTATTTTGGTAGAGGATTTTATGGAGGTATTGAGTCTTTTTGTTCAGTCAGAACCTCATTTGGTCCTCATGGATATTGGTCTGCCTCTTTTTAATGGTTACCACTGGTGTCAGGAGATTCGCAAGATTTCTAAGGTGCCTATCATGTTTCTGTCTTCGAGAGATCAGGCGATGGATATTGTCATGGCGATCAATATGGGAGCTGATGACTTTGTGACCAAGCCTTTTGACCAGCAGGTGCTCCTTGCCAAGGTTCAGGGCTTGTTGCGCCGTTCCTATGAGTTTGGCCGAGATGAAAGTCTGCTGGAGTATGCGGGTGTGATCCTCAATACCAAGTCTATGGACCTGCACTATCAGGGGGAAGTCCTGAGTTTGACTAAGAATGAATTTCAAATTTTGCGAGTGCTGTTTGAACATGCTGGCAATATCGTGGCGCGTGATGACTTGATGAGAGAACTCTGGAATAGTGACTTTTTCATCGATGATAATACCTTGTCTGTCAACGTTGCTCGCTTGCGCAAAAAGTTGGAGGAGCAAGATTTAGCAGGCTTTATCGAAACCAAGAAAGGGATAGGATACGGACTGAAACATGCTTGATTGGAAACTATTTTTTCTAGCCTATCTGCGTTCTCGCAGTCGTCTTTTTGTCTATATTTTTTCATTGGGCTTTCTTGTTTTTCTCTTTCAGTTTTTATTCGCCAGTATAGGATTTTATTTTTTCTATTTTTTCCTCCTCAGTAGCTTTTTGACCCTTTTATTTTTGGTTTGGGATATTTTTGCAGAAGCTCAGGTTTACCGGCAGGAAGTACTGTATGCTGAAAGAGACCCAAAGTCTCCTTTGGAGTGTGTGCTAGCGGAAAAACTCGAAGAGCGTGAGTCTGAATTGTATCAAAGGAAGTCAGAAGCCCAAAGTAAACTGACAGATTTGCTTGATTACTATACCTTGTGGGTTCATCAGATAAAGACTCCCATTGCAGCGAGCCGTCTCTTGGTAGCAGAAGTTTCTGATCGTGAGGTCAAGCAGCAATTGGAACAGGAAATCTTCAAGATTGACTCCTATACCAATCTGGTGTTGCAGTACCTACGTTTAGAGAGCTTCCATGATGACCTAGTGTTTGAAAAGGTTCAAGTGGAGGATCTGGTGAAGGAAGTTGTCCGTAAGTATGCCCTTTTCTTTATTCAAAAGGGACTGACAGTCAACCTACATGACCTTGACAAAATCATCGTGACCGATAAGAAGTGGTTGTTGGTCGTCATTGAACAAATCCTTTCAAATAGCCTTAAATACACCAAGAAAGGTGGACTAGAGATCTATATGGAAGGCCAGGAACTCTGTATCAAGGATACGGGAATCGGGATTAAAAACAGTGATGTGCTCCGAGTCTTTGAACGTGGCTTTTCAGGCTACAATGGTCGTTTGACCCAGCAGTCATCTGGACTTGGACTTTATCTATCTAAGAAAATTTCTGAAGAACTGGGCCACCAGATTCGTATCGAGTCTGAGGTTGGAAAAGGAACAACCGTACGGATTAAATTCACTGAAGTGAAGCTTGTTATTGAGTAAGAATAAATGAGAAAAAGCCTCCGAATGGAGGCTTTTGTGTTAATTACTTATTTCTCAACGCGTGATTTGTTGGCGATATCAGCCAGGATAGATTCAACAAAGTCATCAACTGAGACAGTGTGTGTTTCTTTTTGGCCGTAGCGGCGAACGTTGACTGTTCCGTCTTCCATTTCCTTGTCCCCAACGATCAATTGGTAAGGAATTTTGCTAGTTTGTGAAGCACGAATCTTGAACTGCATTTTTTCATTGCGCTCATCCACATCCGCACGGACACCACGGTCACGGAGTTTCTTGGCTACTTCCCATGCGTAGTCCACGTGTTTTTCGTTAGAAACAGGGATGAGGGTCACTTGATGTGGTGCAAGCCATGTTGGGAAGGCGCCCTTGTAGTTCTCAATCAAGATAGCTGTAAAGCGTTCCATAGTTGAGATAACCCCACGGTGGATCATGACTGGACGGTGTTCCTCACCATCTGCTCCAACATATTTGAGGTCGAAGCGTTCAGGAAGCAAGAAGTCGAGCTGGATAGTAGAAAGGGTTTCTTCTTTTCCAAGGGCAGTTTTAACCTGGATATCCAATTTTGGTCCGTAGAAGGCTGCTTCACCTTCAGCTTCAAAGTAGTCCAGTTCCATATCATCCATAGCTGCCTTCAACATGCGTTGTGCATTTTCCCACATTTCATCGTTGTCAAAGTATTTGTGTTTATCTTCAGGATCGCGGTAAGACAAGCGGAAACGGTAATCTGTCAAATTAAAGTCTTCATACACGTCGATAATCAATTGAAGAATTTTCTTGAATTCTTCCTCAATTTGTTCTGGAGCTACAAAAGTATGACCATCATTTAGGGACATTTCACGTACACGTTGAAGGCCAGTAAGGGCACCAGATTTTTCATATCGGTGCATCATGCCAATCTCAGCGATACGGATTGGTAATTCACGGTATGAGTGTACATGGTGTTTATAAACTTCGATATGGTGAGGACAGTTCATTGGGCGAAGGACAAACTCTTCACCGTCTCCCATGTCCATAGTTGGGAACATATCTTCACGGTAGTGATCCCAGTGACCAGAAGTTTTATAGAGTTCCACGGAGGCAATTGGTGGAGTGTAGACGTGTTGGTAGCCTGCAGCGATTTCCTTGTCGACGATGTAGCGTTCCAATTCACGACGGATAGTCGCTCCGTTTGGTAACCAGAATGGTAAACCTTGTCCGACTTCTTGTGAAATCATGAAGAGGTCAAGCTCTTTACCGAGTTTACGGTGGTCACGTTCCTTGGCTTCTTCACGCATTTGAAGGTAGTTCTTCAAGTCTTTCTTGTCAAACCAAGCTGTACCGTAGATTCGTTGCATCATCGCGTTGTCGCTATTTCCACGCCAGTAGGCACCAGCTACGTTGAGCAGGTGGAAGATTTGGATACGACCTGTTGATGGGACGTGAGGACCACGGCAGAGGTCTACGTATTCGCCCTGACGGTAAATAGTCAGACCGCCTTCGTCTTCAGAGTGTTCTTCAATCAATTCCAACTTGTAAGGGTCATTTTTAAAGATTTCACGGGCCTCGCCTTTGGTAACTTCTTCACGGATTGATGGGAAGTTTTCTTTAACGATTTTCTTCATTTCTTCTTCGATACGAGGAAGGTCCTCGTTAGAGATTTGACCAGCAGTATTGTCCGTATCGTAGTAGAAGCCGTCTTCGATAGCTGGACCGACACCCAAATGAATGTCTGGGAAGAGACGACGAGCTGCTTGGGCGAACAAGTGGGCAGCTGAGTGACGCAAGATTGGAAGGGCATCTTCGTGATCAGGCGTCACGATTTCGATGTTTCCATCTTCAGTGATAGCACGAGTCGTGTCAATGAGTTTGCCGTTGAATTTACCAGCCAAGGCTTTTTTAGCTAGGGAATTGCTGATAGATTGGGCAATTTCAAAAGTTGTGACGCCAGATTCGAATTCACGAACAGCGCCATCTGGGAAAGTAATCTTAATCATGGTTTTCTCCTTATAAAGTTTTTATTAGCCTAGTTATAGTGAAGGTACCCTTGAAATATAAATAGAAATTCCTTTTGATTTTTCGTTAATAAATCAAAAAGCGACATCCATAAAAGGACGTCGCAACGTGGTTCCACCTTCATTTATGTTCCTCAAAAAGAGGGACACCTCAGATTGGCTTTAACGTAGCCACCGTTTTATGTTTGCATAAAAATCAGTAGAGTAGTATCAGTTTAGGCTTTCTATGCGTTTCCAGCAACCACGCACTCTCTAGTAGAAAGGGACTAAGCGACTTGTCTCTATGCATTATTATAGCATGATTGCGAGAATTTTCAAGGTTTTTGTATAATTTTTTTGTTTTTCTCTCTTTGGAAGACATGCTTGATCCCCATGCCAGCAGCCAATCCAAGTAGGGCAAAGAGTTCATAGGCTAGGAAGTAAAGCAGGATGAATTCACCAAAGGTGATGATGGTAAAGCAAAAGACCAGACCAATACCGAGTAGCCACCAAAGTGAGAAATGAAATCGATAGCTATAAAGTAGCGATACGATAAAGGTTACTAGGGGAGAAAAGAGGAGAATGTTATAAATGTACAGTCCTTTCAGCGTATAAGAATCAGATATCAGCAGTAAAAGCAACTCATAGAGGGGCCAGTAAAAGAAGAAAATGACAAAGTAGTATGGAATATACTTAAGATATTTCCGCATGGCAATAGTCCTCCAATCTACAAAAATTGAGAGATGTTGAAGACCACATAATCCTAAATGAAGGGGAACTCTCTATTTATATTATAGCACGTATTGGAAGCCTTTACAAGTTAATCCAGTGAGTAGCGATAGTGCTCTTTTTGAGTGTTTTCTGCTATAATACTAACAAAAGAAGTAAGAGGAAAAGAGGAGAAAGGATGACCAAAATAGCAGTTCTTTCAGACATACATGGGAATACGACAGCCCTGGAAGCTGTACTGACTGATGCTAAAAAGGCAAAGGTAGATGAGTACTGGCTTTTGGGGGATATTCTTATGCCAGGAACAGGACGTGGAAGGATATTGAATCTTTTAGCGGCTTTGCCTATTACTGTAAGAGTTCTTGGTAATTGGGAGAATAGTCTCTGGCGTGGTTTGCATCGCAAGCTAGATTTGACAAAAGCTAGTCATCGCTACCTCCTACGTCAATGCCAGTATATATTAGAAGAAATCAGCCCTGAAGAAATCGAAGACCTCCACAATCACCCCATGCAAGTTCATCGTCAGTTTGGTGATTTGATGGTGGGAATCACTCACCATCTCCCTGATAAAAACTGGGGTAGGGAGTTGATTCATACGGGAAAACAAGAAGATTTTGATAGATTAGTGACGGAACCGCATGCCTCCATCGCAGTATATGGTCATATTCACCAACAGTTGCTTCGTTATGGAAGTGATGGACAGTTGATTCTTAATCCAGGGTCCATTGGACAACCCTTCTTTCTAGATGCGAAGTTGCGTAAGGACCTGCGGGCCCAGTATATGATCTTAGAGTTTGATGAAGCAGGTTTGGCTGATGTTGATTTTCGTCGAGTGGATTATGATGTAGAAGCCGAATTGCAGTTGGCTAAAGATTTAAAGCTCCCCTATTTCCAGGTCTATTATGAAAGTTTGGTAAATGGGATTCACCACACTCATAACCAGGAACTTCTGTATGAGATTGCTCAAAAACAGGGGCATGATATTGAGTTGGATGAATGGTTAGATAGTAGTAATGATTGACATGACATCAAAAAGGGGTATAATGAGTATGAGAAGAGAGATGATGAAAATCTCAGGTGAAAGGGGAACAAAATGCAAATTTCAAGTCGATTTACCATTGCGACCCATATGCTAATTATCATTGCTATAAAGGGCCGGGAAAGCAAGGTGACCAGTGATTTTCTCGCAGCTAGCGTTGGAGTTAATCCAGTCATTATCCGTAAGACTTTGTCGCAACTCAAAAAAGCAGGATTGATTTCAGTTGCGCGTGGGACGGGCGGTACCGAGATTATAAAGGACCTCCAAGATATTAGCCTTTTTGATGTGTATCAGGCTGTCGAATGTCTAGGAAAATCTGGCAAACTCTTTAGTTTCCATGACAATCCCAATCCTAACTGTCCAGTAGGGGCTAATATTCATAAGGTCTTGGATCAGAAATTGCTGGATATCCAAGTAGCTATGGAAAATCAACTTCGTCAGATGAGTCTGGCTCAGGTTGTGGCAGATGCAGAAGCAAGAATAGCAAAATAAGAGGGCTAGGCTCCTCTTTTTCTATTGCCATAATTATGGTACAATGTAGACATTAAAGGAGGAGACTATGTACTTTATCACAGGATTTTTTGTCCTACTTTTTCTCGTTTCGTTTTTAAGGGACAATCGCAGTCTCTGGAATCCAGCTCTCTTGCTTTTGTCTCTGCTCTTTTCTTATATGTCCATTGCCAATCTTTTTTACGAAGCTGGGCAGAAAGAAGTGCACATGGTTTTCTTTGCAGGGATTTTTCTCCTGCTGCCTCTTTTAGTTTTTCTAAGTGGTTTTTTCCTTATTTATAATGGATTCGTGTTATTGAAAAAAGAAGGAAAATCCAAGGCAAATTATTTGTCTCTAGGATTAGGTTGTGTGATTCTATTCTTTTTTGTGATCATGGCGATTCGAGTGAGCGATACCAAGGGCTTGTTTTACACCAATCATCTAGTGAATATTATCTTTTTCTTTTTGATTTATTCGTATTTGATTTTTGGTTTTGCCTTTGCAGGATTTCTGCTTTATTCTATCCTGTATCTTTTTATTCCTAAGAAAAAATATTATGATTTTATCATCATTCACGGAGCAGGTTTGTTGAATGGAGAAAAAGTGACTCCCTTACTAAAGAGTCGCATTGATAAGGCAGTAGAAGCCTATCGCCAGTCTCTTAATCCCAATGTTAAAATCATCGCGAGTGGTGGTCAAGGTGGAGATGAAAAGATATCCGAAGCTCAGGCGATTTGTAATTATTTGTTGGAAGAGACAGATATTCCGAGAGAAGCGATTCTCCTAGAGGAAGACTCAACGACGACCTATGAGAATCTTCTCTTCTCAAAAGAAATGGGAGAGAAGCTGGTGACCAGTCCACGTTTTCTCTTTGTGACCAATGATTACCATGTTTTTCGTACCAGTACCTATGCTCGCCGTATTGGGATGAAGGGAGATGGCCTTGGTTGCCGTACAGCCGCCTACTATATCCCATCGGCCTTTATCAGAGAATATATTGCTCTATGTGTGAAGATGAGATGGCTTTTTATCGCCCTCTATGTTTTGTTGATTTTAGCTCTGATTTTCTCCTATAGAGGTGTTCTATGGTAATATGTAAAATTCATATTGTAATTCTTGTTAGAATCTCTAAAAAATCTTGTAGTAACCCTAAGGGAAAAATTGTCACTAGTAATGAAAGAGCAGGGTAAGTGATTGTGAGTGCGGTTTTTGGAACGGCTTCATGATTGCTCGTCAATCAATTGAACAATTTCTAACCTAGTTGCAGATTTTCAGAGAGAGTCAAAAATAGGCAACTGAATATGAGTAGACTAGAATTTTACAGTCAACGACAAATAAAAATGTGAACAGCAACAGAGGTTCACATTTTCTTTTTGGTCTATGGCAAAATGGCTTTTAGTTCCTTCAGGATAGTTTGCAAGGTTACGATCGCTTGTTCTCCTTGTTGTGGTTGATAGAGTAGTTGGAAATACTTGCGAATAGTTTCTTCAAATTGCTTAGGGAGGAGAGTACAATGGGTCTTTGTGTACTCCAACATTCGTTTTTCACCAGGATGGGTTTGCTCATTGAGCGCAAATAACAAGTCAAAGTAGGAAGCAAAAAACTCACTTGAGCGGTGATTCATACTGAGAAGATCTTGGCGTTTGATAGCTTTTTCTATTTGGTGAGAGAAGGCAGGCATGGCTTGTTCTAGTAAAAGGAGTTGCCTTTCAATGATATGCTTTTTGAGTTCCTGTGGATAGGGAATCTGGCAGGTTCTTTGGAGCGAAGCATAGTTTCCATTCGGATCGTATAGAATCTTGCTGTGGAGTAGATTATGCCACATGCAAGTTGTATAAGCATTTTGAGCTTGATGCTGAAAAACGGTTGAGTTCAATTCCTGTTCAAATGATTCCAGTGAACGATAAATCAACTCGATTTCGATACCGTTGTTTAGTACGCAGTCGTCCTCTAATTCCCAAAACTGGTTTCCAATTTCCATATAGGAGCAATAGTTGCTAAGAATGATTTGACGAGTTTTCTCGTCAATAGGTGAGTTAAGATAGACATAGACATCATAGTCAGAATTTTGTTTGTAGTCACATATTTTCTAGAGAGAGTAGTTAATGAATAAGCACCACTTACAAAAAGTTAGGGTTAAGGTGTCTAAGATTCTTAGTTTTGGGATGAGTGGTACAGATTTTTACGAGCATTTTATTATGATGGTAACTGGATGTAGTTTGCACTTGTATTATTTAGGATAAGTAGTATAATTAGTTATACAAATCATACCATAAAGGAGGTAACAGTTATGAAAGCACCGAAAGGTAAATATGCTTGGACAGCTACAGTTGGAGAAAAAGGTCAAATAGTAATACCAAAACAGGCGCGCGATGTCTTTAATATCAAACCTGGCGATACGATTCTGCTTCTTGGTGATGAAAAGCGTGGAATTGCCATACCGCCGAAGGGAGCCTTTGCACACTTGATGGAAATTGCTTTTGAAGAGAAGGAGGATGAATAAAATGAAGTATGTTTTAGAGGTAAATGATATTACAAAAAAATATTCAGCATTTGAATTGAAACCTATAAGTTTTCATATTAAATCAGGTGAGGTTATGGGATTTATCGGTAGGAATGGAGCAGGTAAGACTACAGCGATTAAATCCATTCTAAATCTTGTTCATCCTGATGCAGGGAATGTCCGTATTCTTGGAATGGATTATCTGGATAATGAAGATGAAATCAAACAACGAATTGGTTATGCAGTGGGAGGAACCAATTATTATAAAAGAAAAAAATTAAAGGATATTGTCGCCATTACTCGTATTTTTTATGATAACTGGGATGATGAATCGTATCGTCATTATCTTGATGCATTTAAACTTGATGAAAATAAGAAAATTATGGAACTGTCTGAGGGGATGAAAGTAAAATTTTATCTTACTTTAGCTCTTTCTCATCATGCTAAGCTTTTGATTTTAGATGAGCCAACTAGTGGACTTGATCCAGTATCTAGAGATGAGATGAATGAAATCTTTCGAAAACTAGCAGAAAAAGGGGTAGCAATCTTGTTTTCTACTCATATTACTAGTGATTTAGAGAAGTGTGCAGATACTATTACTTATATAAAAAATGGTGAATTGCTTTTATCTGAGAGGAAAGAGGATTTTATCAGTCATTACACGAAAGAAATAGGGCAGAAATCCACACTTGAAGATATTATGGTGCATATTGAGAGGGAAGAGGTGAATTTGTGATGAGAAAACTTCTCTATAAAGAAATGAAACTAACAGCAAATCCTTTGAGCTATTGCTTTATAACTTTTTCAGCTATTACGATGATTCCAAGGTATCCTATTCTTGTCGGTTCCTTTTTTATCTGTCTTGGTATTTTTTATACTTATCAACAAGTTCGAGAATGTGATGACATCACCTACACGGTCATGTTGCCAGTTAGAAAACAAGATGTGGTTACGTCTAAATATTTATTTGTTTTATCTATCGAGTGCATAGCTTTCATATTATGTCTTTTTCTGACGATTATTCGGATGAGACTCTTAGGAGATGCCACACCGTATGTGACAAATCCGTTGATGAATGCAAATGCTGCATATCTTGGATATATAATGCTTGTATTTGCAACCTTTAACAGTGTTTTTCTCGGAGGCTTTTTTAAAACAGCCTATAAGATTGGGAAGCCTTTTATCCTATTCTGCGCAGTCGCAACTGTCATAATATTCATGGGAGAGATATTACACCATATTCCTGGATTAGAAAGTTTGAATGATTCTTCAAATTTGAACGTACCACAGATAGTAATATTACTTTTTGGTGTTGCCATATTTAACTTATGCACCTGGTTTTCTTATCAGAAAGCTATAAAAGATTTCGAAAGAATTGATTTATAAAATTGAATACATTAAGTGTCCGTATTTTGTCGGAGAAAATCCAATAGAAAATGGTGCTGATAAAGAATTAAAAGTTGTGGAGCTGTTAGAACAGTGTTTCATATGGAAAAAATGTATGGGAAATACCAAAATTGTAGGTATCAGAGTAGCAAAATAAATTTTTATTTCCGTTTGGTACCTATGATGGTGAAATTCCTGTTGGATTTATTATGATTGGCTATAATGTTGACGATTATTGGGACAATCCGCCTGATATAGCAAGAGGAAACTATAACCTTTGATGTTTAAGTATCAGAAAAAAGGTTTTGGAAGGGAAGCCATTGCTTTTGGCTTGAATTTTATTAAATCTTTTCCCTGTGGGAAAGCAAAGTATTGCTGGCTATCATATGAATCCGAAAATAAAGTAGCTTGTAAATTATATCATTCATTTGGTTTTACTGAAACTGGAGATATGGAAGGAAATGAGATTATTGCAATACTGGAGCTCTGAGATATTTTAATAATTTGAATATTAAAACATATATTGCAACAAAATCAGTTAAATGATAGAGTAGTATAGTAGGATTGAGCAAAAATGAGTTAAAATTGACCAGTACACACAAGAAAGTATCTCTACTTATGAAAATATAAAAATGTGAACCCTTGTTTTGAGTTCACATTTCTTTTTTATTCCGCAGCTTGTTGCCAACGTTTTGCTAGCTTATGAGACAGGCTAGAAATGGCAAAGTTAAAGATAAAGTAAATCAAGGCAATCAGGATATAAAGACTGAAGACCTGCTCTGGTTCGAAATAACGTCCCATGAGAATTTGGCTGGCGCCAAAGAGTTCTTGTAGGGCGATAACAGAGTAGAGAAGACTGGTATCCTTAATCACGGTCACAAACTGTGAAATGATGGCTGGCAGCATTTTTCGGATCGCTTGCGGGAGAATGATGTAGTAGAGGATTTGCACTGAAGTGAATCCTTGCGACATTCCTGCTTCATACTGCCCTTTGTCCACGGCATTGAGACCACCTCGGATAATTTCAGCTAGGGCTGCTGAGGTAAAGAGGGTAAAGGCAGTGATACCTGCTGGTGTGGACTTCATCTTAAACACCAAAAAGATGGTGAAAATCCAGAGGAGGTTGGGAACGTTACGTACAAACTCGATATAAATGCTGGAGATGATCCGTAAGACAGGATTTTTCCCATTTCTCATGACGGCTAGTACTGTTCCGATAAGGGTCGAGAGGACGATAGCAATCAGAGAAATGTAGAGAGTTAAGCCGAATCCTTTAAAGATAAAGACTAGGTTATCTGGGGTCAAAACTTCTAAAATAGATTCCATAGTAACCTCCTAAAGTGAATAGGCTTTTTTGTTGGCTTGCTCCATTTTGCGACCAAACTGGGCAACAGGGAAGCATAGGGCAAAGTAGAGAAGAGCAGCACCTAAAAAGGCTGGGATATAGTTGCCGTTGAGAGCCGACCAAGACTTAGTCACAAACATCAAGTCTACTCCAGAGATGATAGCTACGGTAGAGGTGTTCTTGATGAGGTTAACAATTTGGTTGGTCAATGGAGGGAGAATGATACGAAAGGCCTGAGGCAAGATAATCAAGCGCATGGCACTGACATAGGTAAAACCTTGGGACAAGGCGGCCTCCATCTGACCGCTAGGAATAGACTGAATCCCTGAACGAATCACCTCAGCGATATAGGCGCCGTGATAGAGTCCCACGCAGAGAACGGCTGTCCAATAAATCGGAATCATGATGGTGTGTTCACTGATAAGAGGCAAACCATAGAAGACGATGACAAACTGCACCAAGAGGGGAGTATTTTGATAAAATTCGACAAAGATACGAGCCAAAATTCTTAAAATTTGATGTTTGCTAGTTGATAGGACTCCAAAGAAGATACCCAAAAGCATGGCGAGGATAAAGGAACCAATCGCTAGGGCAAGGGTGAAGAGGAAACCATTGAAAAATTGTCCAAAATCCTGAAAATAGGCTGTCCAAGATGATAAATCTGTCATGGGGTGTCCCTCCTTAATCTGCAGTATGGCTAGATGGTTTGAGCTTGTAACGGTCATAAAATTTCTGCAAACTACCGTCCTTGGTCCATTTAGTGACCAAGGTATCAAGATAATCGTTTAGCTCGGTGTTTGATTTCTTGGTGACGATACCGTAATCAGATGGCTTAAAACTATCATCTAGTAGTTCTGTCCGTTTACTAATATAGCCAGACAGGATAGAGCGGTCCACGGAAAAGGCATCAATACGGTGAGCGTGAAGGGAAGTAATCAATTCTGGGTAGGAACCAAGTTCGACGAATTTAAAGGTTAGACCTTTCTTTTTACCTAGTTCAGTAATCAAGCGCTGGGTGATGGAACCTTGGGCAACCCCAATGGTTTTGCCGTTTAGGTCCTCAATGCTTTTGATGTTGGCGGATTTATTGACCAAAAAACCAGAAGCATCCGTGTAGTAGGAACTGGTGAAATTGTATAATTTTTTACGTTCATCTGTGATGGTGAAGGTTGCGATATCCATGTCTACCTGTTCGTTGTCCAGTAGTGGACCGCGGGTTTGTGCTGTAACAGGCACATAGCGAACTTTGACCTTGAGTTCGTCTGCAATCATCTTGGCAAGGTCTGTTTCGATACCAGAATAAGTCCCTGTCTTGGGATCTTTGTAACCAAAATTGGGAACGTCTTGTTTAACGCCGACAACTAGTTCGCCTCTTTTTTGAATGTCTGCGACGCTAGTATCGGCCTGGACTGGTTTGGCAGCAGCAAGGCTGAAAAGGCTAATCAATAATGCGGATAAAAAGAATTTCTTTTTCATAGGCGCCTCCTTATTTGACTTTGTCACTTTCGTGGTTGATAATTTTGCTGAGGAATTGTTGGGCACGAGGTTCGCTTGGGTTGTCAAAAAAGTCATCGACATCTGTCGTATCCACCAAAACTTCTCCGTCAGCCATAAAGATAATGCGGTCCGCAACCTCTCGAGCAAATCCCATTTCGTGGGTAACGATAATCATGTTCATCCCGTCATGTGCTAGTTTCTGCATAACTGCTAGAACATCTCCGATAGTCTCAGGATCAAGAGCAGATGTTGGCTCATCAAAGAGTAGGAGTTCCGGATGCATGGCAAGACCACGAGCGATGGCGATCCGCTGTTTTTGTCCACCAGATAGCATGGCCGGATAAGAATCTTTCTTGTCCCACATATTTACAAATTCCAGATATTTTTGGGCCGTTTTTTCAGCCTCTTTTTTATCAATCCCTAGAACTTTAATGGGTGCAAGTGTCACGTTTTCTAACACTGTTTTGTGTGGATAAAGGTTAAAATGTTGAAAAACCATGCCGACTTCCTTACGAAGAGGAACTAAATCTCTCTGGCTAGCACCTGCTACTTGGTGTCCATTGACTAGGAGACTTCCTTTGTCAACAGCCTCCAAACCATTAATCGTACGGATAAGAGTGGACTTCCCAGAACCAGAAGGTCCAAGCAGGACAACGACTTGTCCTTTTTCAAAACGGAGATTGATGTCGCGGAGTGCGTGGTAGTCTCCGTAATATTTTTCGACGTGTTTAAATTCTACTAAAGCCATGAGAG
The DNA here is from genome assembly GCF_023147855.1 of Streptococcus halitosis. GTDB lineage: Bacteria > Bacillota > Bacilli > Lactobacillales > Streptococcaceae > Streptococcus > Streptococcus halitosis_B. Next base: position 723,292 of record NZ_JAHXOP010000001.1, on the reverse strand, counting down.
ATCTCCTTTGTGTTAGATTTTATAACACGATTCTACATCAAAAGATTTGTCTTGTCAAATAATATCAGAAAAAAGTTAGTAAAATTTTTGTACAAAGCAATCTGAATAGAGAAAATGCCTAAATCATGTTATAATGAAACGATAGAATTCTTAGAAAGAGTGGATGTTTTTTTGATAACTCCTACTTATGAATGGCAGTTTGCCCCGCAGGTTGAAGATGCGGATTTTACAAAGATAGCCAAGAAGGCTGGACTGGGTCCTGAGGTGGCTCGGTTATTATTTGAAAGAGGGATTCAGGATGAAGAAAGTCTGAAGAAGTTTTTAGAACCTTCTTTAGAGGATTTACATGACCCTTATCTGCTCCATGATATGGACAAGGCAGTGGAACGGATTCGTCAGGCCATTGAAGAAGGGGAAAATATTCTCGTCTATGGAGACTATGATGCGGATGGTATGACTTCAGCTTCGATTGTTAAGGAAAGTTTGGAACAGCTTGGCGCTGAGTGCCGTGTTTATCTACCAAATCGCTTTACCGATGGCTATGGTCCCAATGCCAGTGTCTATAAATACTTTATCGAGCAAGAGGGAATTTCCTTGATTGTGACAGTGGATAATGGAGTTGCTGGTCACGAGGCCATTGAAATGGCCCAGTCTATGGGAGTGGATGTCATTGTGACCGACCATCATTCCATGCCGGAAACCCTGCCAGCTGCCTATGCGATTGTTCACCCTGAGCATCCAGATGCGGACTATCCTTTCAAATATCTAGCTGGTTGCGGAGTGGCTTTCAAGCTGGCTTGCGCCCTTTTAGAAGAAGTGCAAGTGGAATTGCTTGATTTGGTCGCTATCGGTACCATTGCAGATATGGTGAGCTTGACAGATGAAAACCGTATCATGGTTCAATATGGTCTGGAAATGTTGGGGCATACTCAGCGCATCGGTCTACAAGAAATGCTGGACCTAGCTGGGATTGCTGCGAATGAAGTGACAGAAGAAACGGTTGGATTCCAGATTGCCCCTCGTTTAAATGCCCTGGGGCGTTTGGATGATCCCAATCCTGCCATTGATTTGCTGACTGGATTTGATGACGAGGAAGCTCATGAGATTGCCCTCATGATTCACCAGAAAAACGAAGAGCGCAAGGAAATCGTCCAATCCATCTATGAAGAAGCTAAGACCATGGTGGATCCTGAGAAGAAGGTTCAGGTTTTGTCCAAGGAAGGCTGGAATCCTGGCGTTCTGGGTATCGTGGCTGGGCGCTTGCTGGAAGAACTGGGGCAGACAGTCATCGTTCTTAATATAGAGGATGGTCGTGCTAAGGGTAGCGCTCGTAGTGTGGAAGCAGTCGATATTTTTGAAGCCCTAGATCCCCATCGCGACCTCTTTATCGCCTTTGGCGGCCATGCTGGTGCAGCAGGAATGACGCTGGAAGTGGAGAAACTCTCAGATTTATCTCAGGTCTTGGAAGACTATGTCCGTGAAAAAGGGGCAGATGCTGGTGGCAAGAACAAGTTAAATCTAGATGAAGAGCTGGATTTGGAGACTCTTAGTTTAGAAACGGTTAAAAGCTTTGAACGCTTGGCACCTTTTGGAATGGATAATCAGAAACCTGTCTTTTATATTAAGGATTTTCATGTCGAAAGTGCCCGTACCATGGGAGCAGGCAATGCCCACCTCAAACTGAAAATTTCCAAGGGTGAGGCGACTTTTGAAGTGGTGGCCTTCGGACAAGGTAGATGGGCAACAGAGTTTGCTCAAACAAAAAACCTAGAATTAGCAGTCACCTTGTCTGTCAATCAATGGAATGGCCAAACTGCCCTCCAGTTGATGATGGTGGATGCGCGTGTGGAAGGTGTTCAACTCTTTAACATTCGTGGGAAGAATGCAGTCTTGCCAGAAGGGGTTCCAGTCTTGGATTTCTCTGGAGAGTTGCCGGATTTGGCGACTAGTGACGCGGTTGTTGTGAAAGCAATTCCTGAGGATATTACCCTGCTGAAAACCATTTTTCAGAAACAGAATTTCTCTGCTGTCTATTTCAAAAATGACATTGACAAGGCCTACTATCTGACAGGTTATGGAACTAGAGAACAGTTTGCAAAATTGTACAAGACCATTTACCAGTTCCCAGAGTTTGATATTCGCTACAAGCTCAAAGATTTGGCAACTTATCTCAATATTCAACAAATCTTGCTGGTCAAGATGATCCAAGTGTTTGAAGAGCTGGACTTTGTGACGATCAAAGATGGTGTTATGACAGTCAATAAAGAAGCGCCGAAAAGGGAAATTGCTGAAAGTCAGATTTACCAAAATCTCAAACAGACCGTTAAAGACCAAGAAATGATGGCGCTAGGTACCGTGCAAGAAATTTATAACTTTTTAATGGAGAAATAGTAGAAGTTAGGAAAGAGTTGGGTAACCAGCTCTTTTTTGAAAACAAATCTTCGTTTTGAAAATCATCAAAAAAATGGTATAATGGTAGGAAAAGATTCGGCTGAAAGTTTTAGAACTTTTAGAATAAGAGGGTAAACCTACCCTATAATCAAGATAAATTAAGTTTCGGAGGGAAAATGAGTAATATCAGTTTAACAACACTAGGTGGTGTACGAGAAAATGGGAAAAATATGTACATCGCTGAAATCGATGGTTCTATTTTTGTTTTGGATGCTGGGCTTAAATACCCTGAAAATGAACAACTAGGGGTTGATGTCGTCATTCCAAACATGGACTACCTTTTTGAAAATAGTGACCGTATCGCAGGGGTCTTCTTGACCCACGGGCATGCGGATGCCATTGGTGCTCTGCCTTATCTCTTAGCAGAGGCTAAGGTTCCTGTGTTTGGCTCTGAGTTGACTATCGAGTTGGCGAAACTCTTTGTCAAAGGAAATGATACGGTTAAGAAATTCAATGACTTCCATGTGATTGATGAAAACACGGAGATTGACTTTGGGGGAACGGTTGTTTCCTTCTTCCGTACGACTCACTCTATCCCAGAAAGTCTGGGAGTTGTGTTAAAAACACCAAAAGGGAACATTGTTTACACAGGCGACTTCAAATTTGACCAGACGGCTAGTGAATCCTATGCGACGGATTTTGCGCGTTTAGCCGAAATCGGCCGTGACGGTGTCTTGGCACTTCTCAGTGATTCTGCAAATGCAGACAGCAATATCCAGGTGGCGAGCGAGAGTGAAGTTGGGGATGAAATTACCCAAACCATCGCTGACTGGGACGGTCGTATCATCGTTGCAGCGGTTGCCAGCAACCTATCTCGTATCCAGCAGGTTTTTGATGCAGCTGCGGAGACTGGCCGCCGAGTCGTTTTGACTGGATTTGATGTTGAAAATATCGTCCGTACAGCGATTCGTCTCAAAAAATTATCTCTAGCTAATGAAAGTCTCTTGATCAAACCAAAAGAAATGTCTCGTTTCGAAGACCATGAGTTGATTATCTTAGAGACTGGTCGTATGGGTGAACCCATCAATGGACTTCGCAAGATGTCCGTTGGGCGCCACCGTTATGTAGAAATCAAGGATGGAGACTTGGTTTATATTGTAACAACTCCATCCACCGCCAAAGAAGCAGTTGTGGCTCGCGTTGAAAATATGATTTACCAAGCTGGTGGTGTGGTAAAACTCATTACCCAGAGTTTGCGAGTATCAGGGCACGGAAATGCGCGTGATTTGCAGTTGATGATCAATCTTTTGCAACCGAAATATCTCTTCCCTGTCCAAGGGGAGTACCGTGAGTTGGATGCGCATGCCAAGGCTGCCATGGCAGTTGGAATGTTGCCAGAGCGCATTTTCATCCCTAAAAAGGGAACGATCATGTCCTATGAACATGGAGATTTCGTCCCAGCTGGAGCAGTTTCTGCAGGCGATGTCATGATTGATGGAAATGCCATTGGTGATGTTGGGAATGTCGTTCTTCGCGACCGTAAGGTCTTGTCAGAGGATGGAATCTTTATCGTGGCTATTACTGTTAACCGTCGTGAGAAGAAGATTGTGGCTAAGGCTCGTGTTCATACGCGTGGATTTATCTACCTTAAGAAAAGTCGTGACATTCTCCGTGAAAGTTCAGAATTGATTAACCAAACGGTAGAAGAGTATCTTCAAGGTGATGACTTTGACTGGGCAGATCTCAAAGGCAAGGTTCGTGACAATTTGACCAAGTACCTCTTTGATCAAACCAAGCGTCGCCCAGCAATCTTGCCAGTCGTGATGGAAGCTAAATAATAAGCAGAATACCTACGGAAAAAGTCGATATTCGGCTTTTTCTTATAGAATAGCCAAAGGAGAAAATCATGGCAGTTATGAATATTGAGTATTACTCAGAAGTTTTGGATATGGAGTGGGGCGTTACAGTACTCTATCCAGATGCTAGTCGGGTGACTGAACCAGATTGCGCAGATATTCCTGTTCTTTACCTTTTACACGGAATGTCAGGAAATCAAAATAGCTGGCTCAAACGTACCAATGTCGAACGCTTGTTGCGCGGAACCAATCTCATTGTTATCATGCCCAATACTAGCAATGGCTGGTACACAGATACTCAGTATGGCTATAACTACTATACTGCTCTAGCAGAAGAGCTCCCCCAAGTCATGAAACGTTTCTTCCCCAATATGACCAGCAAGCGAGAAAAAACCTTCATAGCAGGTCTCTCCATGGGTGGCTATGGTTCCTTCAAGCTGGCTCTCGCAACCGATCGTTTTTCTCATGCGGCTAGTTTTTCTGGTGCGCTCAGTTTTCAAGAATTTTCTCCTGAAAGTCAGGATCTGGGATCGCTTGCCTACTGGAGAGGAGTTTTTGGAGAAATCAAAGATTGGACAGCTAGTCCTCATTCGCTTGAAAGCATGGCTACAAAATCCGATAAAAAGACCAAACTATGGGTTTGGTGTGGGGAACAAGACTATCTTTACTCTGCCAATAATCTCGCAGTGAAAAACCTCAAAAATCTTGGTTTTGTGGTGAACTATAGTCATAGTCCAGGTAAGCACGAGTGGTACTACTGGGAAAAACAATTGGAACGTTTTTTGGCTACTCTACCAATTGACTTTGTCTTGGAAGAACGTTTATCTTAATTTTAGATTTCTTTCAGCTTTATTCAGTAAAATAGAGAATCTATCTTGATCAGGGAAAATGCAATTTCAAGATAGGTTCTTATTTTTATGAAAGGTGGGGTGTCATGTTCTGGATTATTCGATTATTGTTCCGATTTCTGTTGGGAATTTGGCGTTTCTTCTGGCGTCTGGTTTGGACTGTGGTCATTCTACTTCTCATTGCCTTTGGAGTGCTTTGGTACCTGACTGGTGATTTTCATTCTGCAGTCAATCAGGTTGAAAAAATGAGCCAGATTGGTCAAGGTGGCTGGAATCAATGGAAGGAGACGGGAACGCTGGAAGTCTTGTCTCAGACAGACAGTCACCAACATGCAGAAGGCAAGTGGGCCCAGGCCTCAGCTCGCATCTATATTGAACCTCAAATGGATGAGACCTTCCAAGGCGCCTATGCAGAAGCAATAAAAAACTGGAATCAAACGGGAGCCTTTACCTTTGAGGTGGTTGCGGATCCTAGCCAGGCAGATATTGTGGCAAGTGAGATGAATGATGGATCGACCGCTGTGGCTGGCCAATCTGAGAGTCAAACCAATCTGTTGACCAATCAATTTATATCTGTAACGGTTCGCCTGAATCACTATTATCTATCCAATCCAAACTATGGTTATTCTTATGAACGGATCGTGCACACGGCGGAGCACGAGCTGGGGCATGCCATCGGATTGGATCATACCAACGAAACTTCTGTCATGCAGCCGGCAGGTTCCTACTATGGAATTCAGCCTCGGGATGTGAAAGCTGTTCAAGAACTCTATACCAGTAGCGACTAGATGAAGTTGGTGCAATCTAAAATAAAATCAAAGCTCCTCCATCAAGTGATTGGTGGGGCTTTTTGTTCGTCCTGTTACGGCCTTTTTGCTATAATGGAACTATGAACAACTTGATCAAATCAAAACTAGAGCTCTTGCCGACCAGCCCTGGTTGTTACATTCACAAAGATAAAAACGGTACAATTATCTATGTTGGAAAGGCTAAAAATCTGCGTAACCGTGTGCGCTCCTATTTCCGTGGAAGTCATGATACCAAGACAGAGGCTCTGGTGTCTGAAATTGTGGATTTTGAATTTATCGTCACTGAGTCTAATATTGAGGCACTTCTCCTAGAAATCAACCTGATCAAGGAGAATAAGCCTAAATACAATATCATGCTCAAGGATGATAAGTCCTATCCCTTCATCAAAATCACCAATGAGCGTTATCCTCGCTTGATTATCACCCGTCAAGTCAAGAAGGACGGCGGTCTTTATTTTGGCCCTTATCCAGATGTGGGAGCGGCCAATGAAATCAAGCGGTTGCTGGATCGGATTTTCCCTTTTCGTAAGTGTACCAATCCGCCGTCTAAGGTCTGCTTTTATTACCATATCGGTCAATGTATGGCCCACACCATCTGTAAAAAGGATGAGGCTTATTTCAAGTCCATGGCTCAGGAGGTTTCTGATTTCCTAAAAGGGCAGGATGACAAAATCATCGATGATCTTAAGGGCAAGATGGCAAAGGCAGCTCAAAGTATGGAGTTTGAACGTGCGGCGGAATACCGTGACCTGATTCAGGCCATTGGAACACTTCGGACCAAGCAACGGGTCATGGCGAAAGATTTGCAAAACCGTGATGTCTTTGGCTACTATGTCGACAAGGGCTGGATGTGTGTTCAGGTTTTCTTTGTTCGTCAGGGAAAACTCATCGAGCGAGATGTCAATCTCTTCCCTTACTACAATGATCCGGATGAGGACTTCTTGACCTATGTGGGGCAATTTTATCAAGAAAAATCCCATCTGGTTCCCAATGAGGTGCTGATTCCGCAGGATATCGATGAAGAAGCAGTCAAGGCCTTGGTGGATACCAAGATTCTCAAACCCCAGCGTGGAGAGAAAAAACAACTGGTCAATTTGGCTATAAAGAATGCCCGTGTTAGTCTGGAGCAGAAGTTCAATCTGCTAGAAAAATCTGTCGAAAAGACCCAAGGGGCTATTGAAAATCTAGGACGCTTGCTCCAAATCCCGACTCCGGTTCGCATCGAGTCCTTCGATAACTCTAATATCATGGGAACCAGTCCTGTTTCAGCTATGGTGGTCTTTGTCAATGGCAAACCGAGTAAAAAAGACTACCGTAAGTACAAGATAAAAACGGTTGTAGGTCCAGATGACTATGCTAGTATGCGCGAGGTTATTCGCAGACGTTATGGCCGAGTTCAACGTGAGGGCTTGACCCCGCCAGATTTGATTGTCATTGATGGGGGGCAAGGTCAAGTCAATATCGCTAAGCAAGTTATTCAAGAAGAGCTAGGATTGGATATTCCAATTGCAGGCCTGCAAAAGAATGACAAGCACCAAACCCATGAGCTACTCTTTGGAGATCCGCTTGAGGTGGTGGAGTTATCCCGAAATTCTCAGGAATTTTTCCTCCTCCAACGCATCCAAGATGAGGTGCATCGTTTTGCTATCACTTTTCACCGCCAACTGCGCTCGAAAAATTCCTTTTCATCACAACTGGATGGGATTGACGGTCTGGGACCTAAACGCAAGCAGAATCTCATGAAGCATTTCAAGTCTCTCACTAAAATCAAGGAAGCCAGTGTGGATGAGATTGTCGAAGTTGGTGTGCCAAGAACAGTCGCAGAAGCTGTTCAGAGAAAGTTAAACCTTCAGGAGGAAGTGGAATTGGCTCAAGTGGCAGAACCATTAAAAGAATTGGAATAAGTATCTAGATAGAAAGTAGAAGAAATGAATAGGATTGAGATTGACAGAGATATACTCCTTTTTTTACGATTTGCTTACTTTGGGAATACAAAAGATTTATTTTTGGCTGCAACTACTCGAGCCTATCTGGATTTTAATCGAACCTTGCGATTTCATGGCATGCCAGATGAACAGCGCTTGGAGATGAGAAATCGGGCCTCTAAGTGTATCAAAGAAGCGATTTTAAATCTCTTGAATCGGGACAAGCTGTGTCAAACTGATTTTGATAGTTGGCATCATAGGACTTGTGATAGTATTATAGAATGCTATCGTTCAAATGGGATTCGATTCACTTATGGTCATGCTCAAAAGTGGATTAATATGACGTTCAAGTATCTGTATATGCTTGAAGCTGTAACCCTAGACTCCGTTTTTCTTTTTTTACACGTACCGATAGATAACATCGTGTTAGAGAGGGCGAACAAACAGTTGTGTATCCCAAAACCTTCTCAAGTGTGGAGTAGTTGGGGAGATTACGCTTTCTATCTTCAATATCAAGAACATTTGAGGCAAAGAATAGGCAAGGAAGCTCCTCTTCGCTGGGAGTTTCACAATTGGCTAGATGAAATAGAAAAAGGAAAATCATCATGAACCATAAAATCGCAATTTTATCAGATATTCATGGCAATGCGACGGCGCTAGAAGCAGTGATTGCAGATGCTAAAACTCAAGGAGCCAGTGAATACTGGCTTCTGGGAGATATTTTTCTACCTGGTCCAGGTGCAAATGACTTGGTCGCTCTGTTAAAGGAACTTCCTATCACAGCAAGTGTTCGAGGCAATTGGGATGATTGTGTCTTAGAGGCTTTAGATGGGCAATATGGCTTAGAAGACCCACAGGAAGTCCAGCTCATGCGATTGACCCAGTTTTTGATGGAGCGAATGGACCCTGCGACGATTGTCTGGCTACGAAGTTTACCTATGCTAGAAAAGAAAGAAGTTGATGGACTGCGCTTTTCTCTCTCTCATAATTTGCCAAATAAGAACTATGGTGGCGACTTGTCTGTTGGAAATAACACAGATAAATTTGACCAACTCCTAGACGAGGAAACGGATGTGGCAGTTTATGGTCATGTCCACAAGCAGTTGCTTCGTTATGGAAGTCAAGGGCAACAAATTATCAATCCAGGTACGATTGGCATGCCCTATTTTGATTGGGAGGCGTTAAAAAATCACCGTGCCCAGTATGCCGTGATAGAAGTAGAAGATGGGGAATTGGTAAATATTCTATTCCGAAAAGTTTCTTATGATTATGAAGCGGAGTTAGAATTGGCCAAGTCCAAGAACCTTCCTTTTATCGAAATGTATGAAGAACTACGCCGAGATGACAACTATCGAGGGCACAATCTAGAACTCTTAGCTAGTTTAATCGAAAAGCATGGGTATGTAGAGGATGTGAAGGATTATTTTGATTTTTTGTAAAGTTAGAAATAAAATGGACGCTCTTATTTGGAAGTGAGGCTTGTAGTCGAATTGCTTAGAAAAGATGGTTTAGCTAAAGTTTGACATTGAAATTATTTTGTTATAGAATGGACTTAATTCTTAATAAAAAGGAGAACATTATGAAGAAAATTATTACAGCCAGTATGGCTCTTTTATCTGTTGTTGTTTTAGCAGCATGTTCAGGGAAAACAACGTCTGATTCTTCGACTAAAAATTCAAGTTCTGTAGAGCAAACTTCTTCAGAGACCTCATCAACAACGTCTAGTTCAAAGACAGAAAATAATGAGATCGTTTTGATCACCGATGAAGAAATTGATAATGCTAAAACTGTTGGAGATGTGAAGAAAGTTTTTGGTAAACTAGTTGACAATTATAAAAAGCATGCAGTTGAAATTGGAGAAAAAATTCCAGAGAGTGGAAAAGAAGCATATAACGCCCAAGTTGAACCCGCACTTAAGTCTATGGAGACTGTAAGAGAGTCATTTAACGAAAGTCTTTCAAGTATTGGTTCTGATGATACAGTAGTGCCAGAACAAACTCGTACTCTATTTGTTCAACAGTTGAAAACTGGACGTGATACAATGAAGAAAGCACTGGAGTCAGCGTATAAAGCAGTTGCTCCATACACATCTGGTCAATAATATGAGAAAGTAGGTGAATTATCACCTGCTTTTTGATTTGTTTAAATCCAAAACGATACCTACATAAAGAGCTACAAGTGGATAGTAGAGAGTTTGAAAGAAGTACTAACTCTATGAAAAATCTCTGCAAGCTCTTTCAAATTATGGTAGAATGGAAGCAGTAGAATTAGAAAAGGAAATCGATTATGAAATTTCTTGAATTAAATAAAAAACGTCATGCGACAAAGCATTTTACTGATAAACCGGTAGATCCCAAAGATGTGCGTACGGCTATCGAAATCGCAACCTTGGCCCCAAGTGCCCACAATAGCCAGCCATGGAAGTTTGTGGTTGTTCGTGAGAAAAATGCTGAATTGGCAAAATTAGCTTATGGTTCGAACTTTGAGCAGGTATCATCAGCGCCAGTGACCATTGCCTTGTTTACAGATACAGATCTTGCCAAACGTGCCCGCAAGATTGCCCGTGTTGGTGGCGCAAAGAATTTCTCAGAAGAGCAACTTCAATATTTCATGAAGAATTTGCCTGCCGAGTTTGCGCGTTACAGTGAACAACAAGTTAGCGACTACCTAGCCCTCAATGCAGGTTTGGTTGCCATGAACTTGGTTCTGGCTCTTACAGACCAAGGAATCGGTTCTAACATTATCCTTGGATTTGACAAATCAAAAGCCAACGAAGTTTTGGACATCGAAGACCGTTTCCGCCCAGAACTCTTGATTACAGTGGGTTACACAGACGAGAAATTAGAACCAAGCTACCGCTTGCCAGTAGATGAAATCATAGAGAAAAGATAGAAGGAAGAAAAAATGACAGCAATTGATTTTACAGCAGAAGTAGAAAAACGCAAAGAAGACCTCTTGTCTGACTTGTTTAGCCTTTTGGAAATCAACTCAGAACGTGATGATAGCAAGGCAGATGCGCAGCATCCCTTTGGACCTGGTCCAGTAAAAGCTTTGGAGAAATTCCTTGAAATCGCAGACCGCGATGGCTATCCAACTAAAAATGTTGATAACTACGCAGGACATTTTGAGTTTGGTGAAGGAGAAGAAGTTCTCGGAATCTTTGCTCACATGGACGTGGTGCCAGCTGGTAGCGGTTGGGACACGGAACCTTATACACCAACTATCAAAGATGGTCGCCTTTATGCGCGCGGAGCTTCAGATGACAAGGGACCTACAACAGCTTGTTACTATGGTTTGAAAATCATCAAAGAATTGGGTCTTCCAACTTCTAAGAAAGTTCGTTTTATTGTCGGAACAGACGAAGAATCAGGCTGGGCAGATATGGACTACTACTTTGAACATGTAGGACTTGCAAAACCAGACTTTGGCTTCTCTCCAGACGCTGAATTCCCTATCATCAATGGTGAAAAAGGAAATATCACAGAATACCTTCACTTTGCAGGTGAAAATGCAGGTGCTGCTCGTCTTCACAGCTTTACAGGTGGTTTGCGTGAAAACATGGTACCTGAATCAGCAACAGCAGTCGTTTCAGGTGTCTTAGCTGACTTGCAAGCTAAACTAGATGCCTTTGTTGCAGAGCACAAACTTAGAGGAGAACTCCAAGAAGAAAACGGTCAGTACAAGGTGACTGTGATTGGTAAATCTGCCCATGGTGCTATGCCTGCTTCAGGTGTCAATGGGGCTACTTACCTAGCATTCTTCCTCAGCCAATTTGACTTTGCTGGACCAGCCAAAGACTACCTCGACATTGCTGGTAAGATTCTCTTGAATGACCATGAGGGTGAAAATCTCAAGGTTGCTCATGTGGATGAAAAAATGGGTGCCCTTTCTATGAATGCGGGTGTCTTCCGCTTTGACGAAGCAAGTGCTGACAATACCATTGCCCTCAACTTCCGTTATCCAAAAGGAACAAGCCCAGAGCAAATCAAGTCAATCCTTGAAAACTTGCCAGTTGCTTCTGTTAGCCTCTCTGCCCATGGTCATACACCTCACTATGTACCGATGGAAGATCCACTTGTGCAAACCTTGTTGAATGTCTATGAAAAACAAACTGGTCTCCAAGGTCACGAACAAGTCATCGGTGGTGGTACCTTTGGTCGTTTGCTAGAACGTGGGGTTGCCTACGGTGCGATGTTCCCAGACTCAATTGACACTATGCACCAAGCCAATGAATTTATCGCCTTGGACGATCTCTTCCGAGCAGCAGCAATCTATGCAGAAGCTATCTATGAATTGATCAAATAAAACGATAGAAGTCTGAGATTTTATGCTTAGACTTCTTTTTGGAGGGAAAACAGATGTCTCAAATCGAAAGAATCAAGCAAGCCATTATGGCGGATCCGCAGAATGCCAGCTACACAGAACGTGGAATCGAACCTCTCTTTGCGGCGCCAAAAACTGCTCGCATCAATATTGTCGGTCAAGCTCCGGGGTTTAAAACGCAAGAAGCTGGGATTTATTGGAAGGATAAGAGTGGTGATCGTCTGCGTGAGTGGCTAGGTGTAGATGAAGATACATTTTACAATTCGGGCTTGTTTGCAGTTATTCCCATGGACTTTTATTTCCCAGGACATGGAAAATCAGGCGACCTTCCCCCCCGTAAAGGCTTTGCCGAAAAATGGCACCCACAACTCCTCAAGGAATGTCCAAATATTGAATTGACACTTTTGATTGGGCAATATGCCCAAGCCTATTATTTACATGAGAAAATTAGTGGCAAGGTAACAGAACGGGTAAAACGCTACAAAGACTATCTACCAGAATTTTTCCCTCTGGTTCACCCATCACCACGAAATCAAATCTGGATGGCTAAAAATCCTTGGTTTGAGTCAGAAGTGGTGCCAGATTTGAAAAAAAGAATTAAAATCATTTTATAGTCAATGAAAATCAAAGAGCAAACTAGGAAGCTAGCTGCAGGCTGCTCAAAGTACAGCTTTGAGGTTGCAGATAAAACTGACGAAGTCAGCTCAAAACACTGTTTTGAGGTTGTGGATAGAACTGACGAAGTCAGTAACCATACCTACGGTAAGGCGACGCTGACGTGGTTTGAAGAGATTTTCGAAGAGTATTAGGAGAAAAAGAATGAAAGAAATAGCCTTCGATGAATTTTACCAGCTCTATCAGAAAGAGTCCCTTTCAGTCTTAGACGTGAGAGAAGTAGCAGAGTTCGAGGCGCTTCATTTAGAAGGTGCTCAGAACCTACCACTTGGTCAATTAGCTGATATCTATGATCGATTGGATAAGGACCTCTTGTATTATGTCATTTGTAAATCTGGGATGAGGTCAGCGCGTGCTTGTCAATTTCTAGCTGAAAAGGGTTATGACGTTATCAATGTCCAAGGTGGAATGACGGCCTTTGAAAATCTTTAAACCTATATGGCGATAGATCCTAGTTTTCCCTTGCTCGGCTCCAACTGAGTAAGGGATTTTGTTTTTAGATAATTCTTATTTTTAAAAATATTGAAAACATTCAATATTTACTTCGTGATGCTTTTTTCATACTCTTATTCGTGATATACTAGGTCAGTATTTTAGAAATATGAAGGAGATTCTTTATGGCTAAAAAAGGTGCCCTAACAGGTTTGCTCCTGTTTGGAATATTTTTTGGTGCGGGGAACTTGATTTTTCCGCCTTCTCTAGGTGCCCTATCTGGAGAACATTTTCTTCCTGCCATTGCAGGTTTTGTCTTTTCAGGCGTCGGTATCGCCGTTTTGACTCTCATTATTGGAACACTAAACCCGAAAGGATACATTCACGAGATTTCTAAGAAAATCTCACCTTGGTTTGCGACGCTTTATCTTGCAGTCCTCTATCTATCGATTGGTCCCTTCTTTGCCATTCCACGTACTGCCACAACAGCTTATGAAGTTGGGATTAGCCCCCTCTTGTCAGAAGCAAATAAAGGCCTAGGATTGATTATCTTTACTGTGTTGTATTTTGCAGCAGCCTATCTGATTTCGCTTAATCCATCAAAAATCTTGGATCGAATCGGACGTGTTTTAACGCCAGTCTTTGCCTTGTTGATCGTTATCTTGGTTGTACTAGGTGCCTTCAAATATGGTGGAACAAGCCCTCAAGCGGCCTCAGAAGCCTATCAATCCTCTGCTTTTGGGACAGGTTTCCTAGAAGGGTATAATACCTTGGATGCCCTTGCCTCAGTTGCCTTTAGTGTGATTGCAGTTCAAACCTTGAAACAACTTGGATTCTCCAGTAAGAAAGAATACATTTCAACTATTTGGGTGGTTGGTATCGTTGTAGCTCTTGCCTTTAGCGCTCTTTATATCGGTTTAGGATTCCTTGGAAATCATTTCCCAGTACCAGCAGAAGCGATGAAGGGTGGAACACCAGGTGTTTATATCTTGTCACAAGCAACTCAGGAAATCTTTGGTTCAACAGCTCAACTCTTCCTTGCTGTTATGGTAACTGTAACCTGCTTCACAACGACAGTTGGATTGATTGTGTCGACAGCAGAGTTCTTTAACGGACGTTTCCCACAAATCAGCTACAAGGTCTATGCCACTGCCTTTACCTTGATTGGGTTTGCTATTGCAAATCTTGGTCTTGATGCAATCATTAAGTACTCAGTGCCAGTACTGGTAATCTTGTACCCAATCACCATCGCCATTGTGATGATCGTGATTGTTAATAAGTTTATCGCCCTATCAAAACCGGGCATGCAGTTAACTATTGGGCTTGTTACAGCGATTGCTCTTGCAAGCGTCCTTGGAAGTTCTTTTAAGATTGAGTTTCTAGCAAATCTCGTCAATGTTCTTCCGTTTGCAGCTGCCTCTCTTCCATGGCTAGTGCCAGCTATTATCGGAATCTTGCTTTCATTGGTTCTACCAAACAAACAAGAGAGTGACGTTTTTGAGATGGAATAAAAAAAATTCTTGGTCATCGACCAAGAATTTTTTGTATGAGCACGACTCATTAGTTGGTTTGTTCAGTATAACCAGCTTCTTTAAGCATTTTTTTCGAGGCAGCAAAGCTTACACGGTTTCCAATACCAGAATATTCGTTCGGCATTGCTTTTTTCAATTCGTCAAGACTCGCGACAGTCATGTCAACCTCGATGTTTTGGATAACTTTTTCGTCTTGAATTTCAACTTTTTGTGTAACCCCTTTGACCCCTTCATAACCTTTATAAGTATCGTCAACAATTTCCTTAATACCTTCCGCGGTATTATTAAGTTTTTCAGGGTCAAGTACATTATGAACAGTTTGTTTTACAACGTCATCTCCCTTCACAGTATAAGTCAAGGTAGAATGAATCCCAGGTTTGCTATTGTGGACAAATGTGTGAGTTTCTGTCTCATCTTTCTTTTCAGATGATTGTTGACTGCTTTGTTTGGTCTCGCTTGACTGAGTTGTTGTGTCTTCTTTGCTACTGCTGCTAGCAGGTGTTGATGCTTGTTTGGAACATCCGAGTAGGAGGACAAGTGAAGCCACAAGGGCTAGTGATACTTTAAAGTAGGATTTCATATTTTTACTTTCCTTTCATAATCAAAGTATTTGTATTATAACATGGATCTATAGTGAAAGCAACTAAACATAATTTTTCCCCTTTTGAGAAGGAGTCTGACTAGAAAAATGTTATAATGGTAGGAAAGAGGTGAAGAAATGAATCAGACTATAAACTATATCAAAGAACTAACCGCTATTGCATCTCCAACAGGCTTTACTCGTGAGATTTCAGACTACCTAGTCCATACTTTAGAAGAGCTTGGTTACCAGCCTGTTCGCACAGCCAAGGGTGGTGTCAATGTTACTATTAAAGGTCAAAATGATGACCAACACCGCTATGTAACTGCCCATGTGGATACGCTGGGTGCTATTGTCCGTGCTGTCAAACCGGATGGTCGTCTCAAATTGGATCGTATCGGTGGTTTCCCTTGGAACATGATTGAAGGGGAGAACTGTACGGTTCATGTAGCTAGCACAGGTAAAAAGGTATCTGGAACCATTCTCATCCACCAGACATCATGCCATGTCTACAAAGATGCAGGAACTGCTGAACGCACTCAGGACAATATGGAAGTGCGTTTGGATGCAAAAGTAACCAATGAAAAAGAAACCCGCGCCTTGGGCATCGAGGTTGGCGACTTTATCAGTTTTGACCCGCGAACTGTCGTGACAGAGACTGGTTTTATCAAGTCACGTCACTTGGATGACAAAGTCAGCGCAGCGATTTTGCTCAATCTTCTTCGTGTTTATAAGGAAGAGGGGATAGCATTACCAGTAACAACTCATTTTGCTTTTTCAGTCTTCGAAGAGGTGGGCCATGGTGCCAACTCCAATATTCCAGCTCAGGTAGTAGAATATCTAGCTGTAGATATGGGAGCCATGGGCGATGACCAGCAAACAGACGAATATACAGTGTCTATCTGTGTCAAGGACGCTTCAGGTCCCTATCACTATGACTTCCGTCAACACTTGGTAGCTTTGGCGAAAGAGCAAGATATTCCATTTAAGCTCGACATTTATCCATTTTACGGTTCGGATGCTTCAGCGGCTATGTCAGCAGGAGCAGAGGTCAAACATGCCCTCCTTGGAGCGGGTATTGAGTCCAGTCACTCTTACGAACGAACACACATTGATTCAGTAGTGGCGACTGAGAGTATGGTCGATGCTTATCTCAAGAGTGCATTGGTAGACTAATATGTGCTTGATTTGTCAAAGAATTGAATGGATCAAGGCAGGGAAGAATCCCTACTTTGTAAAAGAACTAGAAACAGGCTATGTTGTTATTGGGGACCATCAATACTTTAAGGGCTATACCTTATTTCTGGCAAAAGAGCATGTCACAGAACTCCACCATATGGAGACTTCTGTAAAACTTCGTTTTCTAGAGGAAATGAGTTTGGTCCAAGAAGCTGTTGCCAAAGCGTTTAAAGCTGAAAAGATGAACATCGAACTGTTAGGAAATGGAGATGCCCACGCCCACTGGCACCTCTTTCCAAGACGATCAGGTGATATGAGGGGTCATGGACTTAATGGCCGTGGTCCAGTCTGGTGGGTGCCCTGGGAAGAAATGGCGGCAGAAGATTGCCAAGTGAAATCCCATGAGTTGGAACAAATGATTAAAGCCTTATCCGATGAATTAGAGAAGCACGTGGTCTAAGAGAGGAAGTAAAAAATGAAAAAAAGATATATCGTTTTATCTGGTTTGCTAGCAGTAACCCTAGCAGCATGTTCTCAAGAACAACCTAAAAATGAAGAAAATACTCAAAAAACGGAACAAACTAGCCAATCTGAAGGAACTGTAGGAAGCAAATCTCAAGCTTCTAGTCAGAAGAAGGCAGAAGTTGTCAATAAGGGAGACCACTATAGTATACAAGGGAAATACGATGAAATCGTCGTAGCTAATAAGCACTATCCTTTGTCAAAAGACTATAATCCAGGAGAAAATCCAACAGCCAAGGCAGAGTTGGTCAAACTCATCAAAGCTATGCAAGAGGCGGGATTCCCAATCAGCGATCATTACAGTGGTTTTAGAAGTTATGAAACTCAAACCAAACTTTATCAAGACTATGTGAATCAAGACGGTAAGGAAGCAGCAGATCGCTACTCAGCTCGCCCTGGATACAGTGAACACCAAACAGGTCTTGCTTTTGATTTGATTGGGACTAATGGAGAATTGGTAACAGAAGAAAAAGCAGCCCAGTGGCTCTTAGATCATGCAGCTGACTATGGTTTTGTCGTTCGCTATCTCAAAGGCAAGGAGAAAGAGACTGGCTACATGGCAGAAGAATGGCATCTTCGCTACGTCGGAAAAGAAGCCAAAGAAATTGCTGCAAGTGGTCTCAGTTTGGAAGAGTACTACGGCTTTGAAGGCGGAGATTACGTCGATTAAAAAAGTAATTTTTCTCTTGCATTTTTAGATAAATAGTGTATAATGGAAAGGTATGTGTAAAGCATACTTGTGGGAGGTAAAAATCTCTAATTACCGCCAAAACCACAAAGGAGGATTTAAAAATGGCTAAAAAAGTCGAAAAACTTGTAAAATTGCAAATCCCTGCTGGTAAAGCTACACCAGCTCCACCGGTTGGACCTGCTCTTGGTCAAGCTGGTATCAACATCATGGGATTCACAAAAGAGTTCAACGCTCGTACAGCTGACCAAGCTGGTATGATCATTCCAGTTGTTATCTCAGTATACGAAGACAAATCATTTACTTTCGTTACAAAAACACCACCAGCTGCTATTCTTTTGAAAAAAGCTGCAGGTGTTGAAAAAGGATCAGGTACACCTAACAAAACTAAAGTTGCTACAGTTACTCGTGCACAAGTACAAGAAATTGCAGAAACTAAGATGCCAGATTTGAACGCAGCAAACATTGAGTCTGCAATGCGTATGATCGAAGGTACTGCTCGTTCTATGGGATTCACTGTTGTTGACTAATCAATAACACAGTAGAAAATCTCACAGCAGTCTATTAGTTGCTTTTCATACTAGGCAAGTGACTGAGGCTTGTACTTAGGTACAGTAAAGGAACTGAACGAAGTAGGAAAAGGAAAATAATAGGCTGAAAACCCGCAAGACTTCATCATTTCGAGAAGTGACGTGGGAGATGAAAATCGATTGAACCACTTACAAGGAGAATAGAAAATGGCTAAAAAAAGCAAACAACTTCGTGCTGCACTTGAGAAAATTGACAGCACAAAAGCATACAGTGTAGAAGAAGCTGTAGCACTTGCAAAAGAAACTAACTTTGCAAAATTTGACGCAACTGTAGAAGTTGCATACAACTTGAACATCGACGTTAAAAAAGCTGACCAACAAATCCGTGGAGCAATGGTATTGCCAAACGGTACTGGTAAAACTTCACGCGTTCTTGTTTTCGCACGTGGTGCAAAAGCTGAAGAAGCAAAAGCTGCTGGTGCAGACTTTGTTGGTGAAGATGACCTTGTTGCGAAAATCAACGACGGTTGGTTGGACTTTGACGTAGTTATCGCTACACCTGACATGATGGCTCTTGTTGGACGTCTTGGACGTGTCCTTGGACCACGTAACTTGATGCCAAACCCTAAAACTGGTACTGTAACAATGGATGTTGCTAAAGCAGTTGAAGAGTCTAAAGGTGGTAAAATCACTTACCGTGCTGACCGTGCAGGTAACGTTCAAGCAATCATCGGTAAAGTATCATTTGAAGCTGAAAAATTGGTTGAAAACTTCAAAGCTTTCAACGAAACAATCCAAAAATCAAAACCAGCTACAGCTAAAGGAACTTACGTAACAAACTTGACAATCACAACTACTCAAGGTGTTGGTATCAAAGTTGACGTAAACTCACTTTAATCAGTAGTTTATAAAAGAGAAGACGAGTACGAAAGTGCTCGTTTTTTTTGATGAGTATTACCTTTTAGAAAAATCAGTTCATTGATCAGCTTTGTAGCAATAGTGCGTTTCCTCTTCTTCTTTCACAGAAAATATGGTATAATAGAGAGTAAAAAACTTTGAAAGAAAGAAAAAGATGAATTTAAAAGATTATATCGCAACGATTGAAAATTATCCTAAGGAAGGTATTACCTTCCGTGATATCAGCCCTTTGATGGCAGATGGAAATGCTTATAGCTACGCTGTTCGTGAAATTGTTCAGTATGCAACTGATAAGAAAATCGACATGATCGTGGGTCCAGAGGCTCGTGGATTTATTGTTGGCTGCCCAGTTGCTTTCGAGTTGGGAATTGGCTTTGCACCTGTTCGTAAACCAGGGAAATTGCCACGTGAAGTGATTTCTGCTGACTATGAGAAAGAGTACGGTATCGATACCTTGACCATGCATGCTGATGCAATCAAGCCAGGCCAACGCGTTCTCATCGTAGATGATCTCTTGGCAACAGGTGGAACTGTCAAGGCAACAATTGAGATGATTGAAAGACTTGGTGGAATTGTAGCAGGCTGTGCTTTCTTGATTGAACTGGATGATCTTAAGGGCCGTGAAAAAATCGGAGATTACGATTACAAGGTACTTATGCATTATTAATAAAAAACAGTCCTTTGGGCTGTTTTCTCTTCATCAGCTATATAAATTAACTATAGCTAGTTAGAGAAAAACTATAATTGAAAACTATATCTTCATACAGTATAATATAGGGAAGAAGTATTTGGAGGTTTTTGCTTTCAAACAGACAAGATCATTCCCGAAATAGAGAACTGTTAGGAGGGTATTATGCCGATTCGACTTGATAAAAAATTACCAGCTGTGGAGATTTTAAGGACAGAAAATATCTTTGTGATGGACGACCAACGGGCTGCTCATCAGGATATTCGCCCCTTGAAGATTTTGATTTTAAATCTCATGCCTCAAAAGATGGTGACAGAAACGCAACTCTTGCGGCATTTGGCTAATACACCGTTGCAATTAGATATTGATTTCTTATATATGGAGACGCATCATTCAAAGACAACCCGTGCCGAACATATGGAAACCTTCTATAAGACCTTTCCAGAGGTCAAGGATGACTTTTTTGATGGAATGATTATTACGGGAGCACCAGTAGAGCATTTGCCTTTTGAGGAGGTAGATTACTGGGAGGAATTCAAGCAGGTTATCGAATGGTCCAAGACGCATGTTTTTTCAACCCTCCATATCTGTTGGGGAGCACAAGCAGGTCTATATGTTCGCTATGGCGTTGAAAAGCACCAGATGGATCGGAAACTATCAGGAATTTATCCACAGGACACCTTGAAAGAAGGGCACCTTCTTTTTAGAGGTTTTGATGATCGCTATGTAGCTCCTCATTCTCGTCATACTGAGATTTTAAAAGAAGAAATCTTAAATAAGACCAATCTGGAGATCCTGTCAGAAGGTCCTGAGGTTGGGGTTTCTATCCTGGCTAGTCGAGATTTGCGTGAGATTTATAGTTTTGGTCATTTAGAATATGACCGTGATACTCTAGCAAAAGAGTATTTTCGTGATTGTGAGTCAGGACTTAATCCTCACATTCCGGAAAATTACTTCAAAAATGATGATGTGAATGAGACACCGTGTCTCTGTTGGTCTTCATCAGCTGCCCTCTTTTTCAGTAACTGGGTTAACTATGCTGTCTATCAGGAAACTCCCTTTGACTGGAAAAAGGTAGAGGACGATGCGGCTTCATTTGGATATTTATAAGAGGAATTATGACATATTTTGACGCTTTTAAATCAGGGAACTTGGTTTTGCCAAGTGCCCTGCTCTTGCATTTTAAGGAACTCTTTCCTTCCAGCGAAGATTTTCTCGTCTGGCAATTTTTCTATCTACAAAACACCACAGCCTTAGGAGATGTTTCGCCTAGCCAGATTGCTGAAATTATTGGTAAAGAGGTAGCAGATGTCAACCAGTCTATTTCAAACTTGACTGAAAATGGTTTGCTGCAATATCGGACCATTGAACTAAATGGGGAAATTGAGCTTATTTTTGATGCTAGTTTGGCTTTTGAACGCTTGGATAGCTTGTTAGATACTCAAACTTCAGCTGCAACTGCCCCAAATCCGCAAAATCGATTGAAGGATCTGGTTGAGACTTTCCAGCAGGAATTGGGGCGCTTGTTAACACCATTTGAAATCGAAGATCTTTCTAAGACAGTCAAAGACGATGGAATCAAGGCGGATTTGATCAAGGAAGCTCTTCGAGAGGCCGTTCTAAATGGTAAACCAAACTGGAAATATATTCAGGCTATCCTTCGGAATTGGCGTCATGAAGGTATCCATTCTGTGGCCCAAGTGGAAGCTAAACGAGCTGAGAGAGAAGCAAACAATCCCAAACAAGTTCAGGCTTCGGCTGATTTCCTCGATGCCATGAATTTGTGGCAAGATTAGTCGCTTGAAAAATCTTGAAAATTAGAGTAAGGTTTGCAAGCTCCTTATAAATATGATAGAATAATAGTGAATAAAATGAAAAAAGAGGTATGTGAAATGTCACGTAAACCATTTATCGCTGGTAACTGGAAAATGAACAAAAATCCAGAAGAAGCAAAAGCATTCGTTGAAGCCGTTGCATCAAAACTTCCTTCATCAGACCTTGTTGAAGCAGGTATCGCAGCTCCTGCAGTTGATTTGACAACTGTTCTTGCTGCTGCTAAAGGTTCAAACCTTAAAGTTGCTGCTCAAAACTGCTACTTTGAAAATGCAGGTGCGTTCACTGGTGAAACTAGCCCACAAGTTTTGAAAGAAATCGGTACAGACTACGTTGTGATCGGTCACTCAGAACGTCGTGACTACTTCCATGAAACTGACGAAGATATCAACAAAAAAGCAAAAGCAATCTTTGCAAACGGTATGCTTCCAATCATTTGTTGTGGTGAGTCACTTGAAACTTACGAAGCTGGTAAAGCAGCTGAATTCGTAGGTGCTCAAGTATCTGCTGCATTGGCTGGCTTGACAGCTGAACAAGTTGCTTCAACAGTTATCGCTTACGAGCCAATCTGGGCTATCGGTACTGGTAAATCAGCTTCACAAGACGATGCACAAAAAATGTGTAAAGTTGTTCGTGACGTTGTAGCAGCTGACTTTGGTCAAGAAGTTGCGGACAAAGTTCGTGTTCAATACGGTGGTTCTGTTAAACCTGAAAACGTTGCTTCATACATGGCTTGCCCAGATGTGGATGGTGCCCTTGTTGGTGGTGCATCACTTGAAGCTGAAAGCTTCTTGGCATTGCTTGATTTTGTAAAATAATCTAGGTTATTCCAGACAGACAGTCGAAAGTACTAGGTGACTTTGACTGCCTGTCTTGTTTTTACTTGGGGCATTCTTGTGAAAGAGGGATTTTTCTAGACTAGGAAAGTTCCTTAGGGAAAGAAAGGCGTGCAGATGCGCGCTCTTTTCTATATCAAAAAGTTATGAAAGGGGGAGTAATGCTCTATATTTGGTCTTATTTGAAAAAATATCCCAAGTGGTTATTCTTGGATTTCTTTGGAGCGGTTTTCTTTGTTATTGTCAATCTTGGACTGCCAACTGTTCTGGCTCGGATGATTGATGAAGGTGTGAATAAAGGAAATGAACAGCAATTGTATGTTTGGGCTGCAATTATGCTGGTTATTATCCTATGTGGAACCTTGGGGCGTATAGTCTTGGCTTATGCTGCTAGTAAGCTGACGACCAATATGGTTAAGGATATGAGGGATGATCTCTATGCCAAATTACAAGAGTATTCTCATCATGAATATGAAAAGATTGGAGTGTCTTCACTGGTTACTCGTATTACCAGTGATGCCTTTGTTCTCATGCAATTTGCAGAACAGACCTTAAAATTGGGTGTCATCACTCCCATGATGATGCTGTCTAGTATCTTAATGATCTTTCTAACCAGTCCATCATTAGCCTGGATAGTGGCCTTTGCAGTACCTTTCTTGGCTGTGGTGGTCATTTATGTAGCGGTCAAGACTCGACCATTATCAGAGAAACAGCAGGCTACCTTAGACAAGATAAACCAATATGCCAGGGAAAATCTGATGGGGCTCCGTGTCATTCGTGCCTTTGCTCGTGAGAAATTTCAAGAGGAACGCTTTGCAGGACAAAATGCAGTCTATGCAGCCAATTCCAATCGTCTGTTTAAACTAACCGGTTTGACGGAACCCTTGTTTGTTCAGATTATCATTGCCATGATTGTAGCTATTGTCTGGTTTGCTCTGGACCCTATCAAACAAGGAAACTTGCAAATTGGGGATCTGGTTGCCTTTATCGAATATAGTTTCCACGCTCTCTTGTCCTTCCTTTTCCTATCCAATCTCTTCACCATGTATCCTCGTACAGCCGTTTCGAGTGAACGGTTGAAAGAAGTCATGGATATGCCGATTTCTATTGATCCAAATGAAGGAGGCGTCAGAGAGACAGCAACCCACGGCTATTTGGAATTTGAAAATGTCACCTTTGCCTATCCTGGTGAGACGGAAAACCCTGTTTTGCATAATATTTCTTTCAGCGCTAAACCGGGTGAAACCATTGCCTTTATCGGATCGACCGGATCGGGCAAGTCCTCTCTTGTGCAATTGATTCCACGTTTTTACGATGTCACACTTGGAAAAATCAAGGTTGATGGTGTCGATGTGAGGGATTACCGCCTCAAGTCTCTCCGTCAAAAGATTGGTTTTATTCCGCAGAAGGCCTTGCTTTTTACAGGAACTATCGCTGAAAATATCCGCTATGGGAAGGAAGATGCTAGTCACAAAGATTTACATCAGGCAGCGGATGTGGCGCAAGCCAAAGATTTTATCGAAAGCCGAGAAGAAGGCTTTGCGACCCATCTAGCTGAAGGTGGAAGCAATCTTTCTGGGGGACAGAAACAACGTCTCTCAATTGCAAGAGCGGTCATAAAGAATCCTGATATCTATATTTTTGACGATTCCTTCTCAGCCTTGGATTATCGTACGGATGCCATTTTACGCCGTCGTCTCAAGGAAGTAACACAGAATGCTACAGTTTTAATTGTTGCTCAACGTGTCGGAACCATCATGGATGCCGACCAGATCATCGTTCTGGATAAGGGAGAGATCGTGGGTCGCGGTCGCCATGAGGAATTAATGGAAACCAATGATATCTATCGTGAGATTGCTGAGTCGCAGTTGAAAAATGCATCTCTAACAGAAGAATAGGAGGAAATATGAAAACACAATCTAGTTTGGCTCGTTTGTGGAGCTATTTGAAAACCTACCGTTTTTCTGTCTTTTTTGCAGTCTTTCTAAAAGTTTTAAGCGTAGTCATGAGTGTCTTGGAGCCTTTTGTATTGGGGCTAGCCATTACGGAGTTGACAAAGAATCTCTTAGATATGGCTAATGGTCTTGCAGGCGCTCGTATCAATACTGGCTACATCGGAACTGTTTTAATCATTTACCTCTTTAGAGGTCTCTTGTATGAACTTGGGTCTTATTATTCCAACTATTTCATGACAAATGCGGTCCAGTCTATGACTCAGGATCTGCGAAATGGAATGACCGAGAAAATCAATCGTATCCCAGTATCTTTCTTTGACAAACACCAATTTGGTGATTTGTTGGGTCGCTTTACCAGTGATGTTGAGACGGTATCCAACGCTCTTCAACAGTCTTTTCTTCAAATTGTCAATGCTGTTCTGACGATTGTTCTCGTCATGGGAATGGTTTTATACTTGAACTTTCAACTGGCTATAGTGGTGATTCTATCCATTCCAGTGACCTATTTCGGTGCCAGAAGCATCCTGAAACATTCTCAGCCTTATTTTAAAGAGCAGGCGGCTATTTTAGGACGGATGAATGGCTATGTGCAGGAAAATCTCACAGGTTTTAATGTCTTGAAACTCTACGGTCGTGAGGAAACTTCTCATAAAGAATTTTCTAAGATTACAGACGACCTCCAACGTGTTGGTTTTAAAGCCAGCTTTATCTCTGGACTCATGATGCCAGCTCTTCATGCTGTATCAGACTTGACCTATCTGATCGTTGCAGTTCTTGGTGGATTGCAAGTGATTGCGGGTCGTTTGACAGTGGGGAATATGCAGGCCTTTGTTCAGTACGTTTGGCAGGTCAGCCAGCCAATCCAAAACATCACACAACTTGCGGGTCAAATGCAAAGTGCTAAGTCTTCGTTAGACCGTATCTTCGACATCTTAGATGAGACAGAGGAAGTCAAGGGAGAAGAACTCGAAATCCTTAAACCCTTAACAGGTCAGGTGACCTTTAAGCAGGTTGACTTCCAGTATGTTGAAAACAAGCCATTGATTCGAGACTTTAATCTGGAAGTTCAACCGGGAGAGATGGTGGCGATTGTTGGTCCTACTGGAGCTGGTAAGACGACCTTAATCAATCTGCTTATGCGCTTTTACGATGTCACAGCAGGCGCAATCTTAGTTGACGGGCAGGATATTCGCCAGTTGTCACGTCAAGACTATCGCCGTCAGTTTGGAATGGTCTTGCAGGATGCTTGGCTTTATGAAGGTACGATCAAAGAAAACCTACGTTTTGGAAATCTTGACGCCAGTGACGAGGAAATAATAGAAGCTGCCAAAGCAGCAAATGTAGACCACTTTATCCGAACTCTTCCTGGTGGTTACAACATGGAGATGAACCAAGAGTCAAGTAATATTTCCCTCGGACAAAAACAACTCTTGACCATCGCGCGTGCTCTCCTAGCTAATCCTAAAATTCTTATTCTGGATGAAGCGACTTCCTCTGTTGATACCCGTTTGGAACTCTTGATTCAAAAAGCTATGAAACGCTTGATGAAAGGAAGAACCAGCTTTGTCATCGCTCACCGTCTCTCTACTATTCAAGAAGCAGATAAGATTCTCGTTCTTAAGGATGGACAGATTATTGAACAGGGAAATCATGAAAGCTTGCTCCAAGAAAAAGGCTTTTATTATGATTTGTATCAAAGCCAATTTTCAAGTAAATCCGAGCAAGTCGGCTAATCAAAACTGTCCAGACTATTCTTAAATTATCAGTCTATTACAACTTTTCTCAGATAGTACACTTTTCTTGCTATTGTTTTATGGTAGTAGTATACTTATACTGTAACCACTAATAAGGTGGTTATAAAAAAAGAAAAGAGGTAAGAAATATGGTTGAATTGAAAAAAGAAGCAGTAAAAGACGTTACAACATTATCTAAAACAGCGCCAGTAGCATTGGCAAAAACAAGGGAAGTATTGAACCAAGCAGTAGCAGACTTGTATGTGGCTCACATTGCCCTTCACCAAGTTCACTGGTATATGCGTGGTCGTGGTTTCCTCGTATGGCATCCAAAAATGGATGAATACATGGACAGCCTTGATGGTTATCTTGACGAAATCAGCGAACGTTTGATTACCCTTGGTGGCAAACCTTACTCAACTTTGACAGAATTCCTTCAACACAGTGAAATCGAAGAAGAAGAAGGAGAATTCCGTAACGTTGAAGAAAGCTTGGAACGTGTTCTAGCGATTTATCGCTACCTCATCGCTCTTTTCCAAAAAGCTTTGGATGTAACTGACGAAGAAGGCGATGATGTTACAAACGATATCTTTGTTGGGGCTAAGGCTGAACTTGAGAAAACAGTTTGGATGCTTGCAGCAGAACTTGGACAAGCTCCTGGTTTGTAAGATATAGTTGCTACCCCTTTTATCATGAGGCGCTTGATAAGTGCTCATGATCAATCATCTTTTAAAAGTCATGTAACTGTGAAAAGTTGCATGACTTTTTTGTCTGCTAGACTTAGGACACATTGTCAAAAGTAGGATTTTACGGTATAATAGTTGCTGTTCGAGAAATTTTGATTTTCAAAGAATAGTGAAATGTTATAAGGAGAACCTATGAACAATTTACCAAATTGCCCAAAATGTAATTCAGAATATGTCTACGAAGACGGAAGTCTCTTGGTCTGCCCAGAGTGTGCCTATGAGTGGAATCCTGCAGAAGTTGCAGAAGTAGAAGAAGGCGTTGTCGCTATCGATGCCAATGGAAATAAATTGGCTGACGGCGATACTGTAACTCTTATCAAGGACTTGAAAGTAAAAGGTGCGCCAAAGGATTTGAAACAAGGAACTCGTGTCAAAAATATCCGTATCGTAGAAGGTGACCACAACATCGACTGTAAGATTGATGGTTTTGGAGCTATGAAATTGAAGTCAGAGTTTGTTAAGAAAATCTAGCTATGAAAACGAACTACAAATTTATCTTTTATAGTCGTGTGCTCTTGTTCTTAGCGGCATTTACAGGAGTTTATTTAGAGATCACCAAGCATGGTGGTTTTGGTATGCTCCTTTACTACACAGTATTGTCCAATCTTTTGGTAACGATTTTCACGGGCTATTTGCTCCGTGTGATGAGCCGTTCAGGTGAAAATTGGCAAAGTCCGACCTTGCTTCGTCTCAAGGGTGGTGTTACCATGAGTATCATGATTACCTGTGTAATTTACCATTTTATGCTTGCTCCGATCGCGACAGACTTTTACCGTGTGGAAAATTTCCTTTGCCACTATATCGTTCCACTCTGGTTTTTAGCCGACACCCTCTTCTTTGATAAACAGGGTCAATACAAGATCTGGGATCCAGTCTTGTGGACCATCTTGCCCTTGGTTTATATGATTTTTGCCTTGTTTAACGGTCTGGTCTTAAAACTCAATATTCCGAATTCCAAGGACAATCCCTTCCCTTATTTCTTTTTAAATGTGAACAAGGGTTGGGACGTGGTTATCAAATGGTGTTTGATCATTTTTGCAGCGTATATGGTTGCAGGCTTCATCTTCTATCTGATCAAGCAAATCAAGCGAAAATAGTCTTCCTATTAGGAAAGTTAGGACGGAGTCTCTAGTTCAATCGGGCTCCTTCTTTTCTTGCCATCTTCCTTTTAAAAGGATCAACAGTGAGAAATATACAGAAAGAAAATTCATGAAACAATATTTAGAACGGGCTAGTATTTTGGCCCTCTCCCTCGTTTTGATTACCTCCTTTTCCATCTCAAGTGCTCTGCCGGCCATGTTTGACTACTATCAAGGCTACCCTAAGGAACAAATCGAGCTCCTGGTCAGTCTTCCTTCTTTTGGGATCATGATTATGCTGGTTTTAAATGGGGTTTTGGAGCGTCTGTTTTCTGAGCGTCTTCAGATTAGTCTAGGACTTCTCATCCTCTCTATCGGGGGAACAGCCCCTTTCTGGTATCAGGATTACAACTTTGTCTTTGCAATGCGGATTTTATTTGGCTTGGGTGTTGGGATGATCAATGCCAAGGCTATTTCTATCATCAGCGAACGCTATCATGGAAAGACACGGATTCAGATGTTGGGTCTTCGCGGATCAGCAGAAGTTGTCGGGGCATCGATTTTGACTCTAGTGGTCGGTCAACTCTTATCCTTGGGATGGACAGTGACCTTCTTGGCCTACAGTGCGGGATTTTTAGTATTGATCCTTTATCTGCTCTTTGTCCCTTATGGGAAAGAGAAGAAAGAAACAAAGAAAAAAGAGACCGAAACGACTCGTTTGACAGGACAGATGAAAGGCTTGATTTTTCTATTGGCTGTCGAAGCAGCAGTTGTTGTCTGCACCAATACAGCTATCACCATACGCATTCCTAGTCTGATGGTGGAAAGAGGTCTAGGGGACGCCCAGTTATCGAGCTTGGTTTTAAGTATCATGCAGTTGATTGGTATCTTGGCAGGTGTGAGTTTTTCTTTCTTTATCTCTCTGTTTAAAGAAAGGTTGCTCCTTTGGTCAGGTATCACCTTTGGATTGGGGCAGATTGTGATTGCCTTGTCTCCGTCATTGGGTGTGATGGTAGTTGGAAGTGTTGTGGCAGGTTTTTCTTACAGTGTGGCCTTGACCACTGTCTTTCAGCTTCTTTCTGAAAGAATCCCAGCCAAGCTCCTCAATCAAGCAACTTCATTTGCGGTTTTAGGATGTAGCTTTGGAGCCTTCACGACACCTTTCATTCTTGGAGCGATTGGTTTGGTGACTCAAAACGGTATGTTGGTCTTCACCATTTTAGGATGTTGGTTGATTGTCACTTCTATCTTTGTTATGTACGCACTTCAAAAGAGAGCTTAGGATTGGTTTCCTAAGTTTTTCTTTTCGGGAATTTTGTACCCAGACAATTATTGGTTTTTAAACTTGTTTACACTTTTATTTCCTGATAAAATAAAAGTTATGACGAGATATAAAGCAACTATTTCTTATGATGGTTTTGCCTTTGCTGGCTTTCAGCGCCAGCCTCATGCGCGGAGCGTTCAGGAAGAAATTGAAACAACCTTGACTAGATTGAATAAGGGCCAAGTCATTACCGTTCACGGTGCTGGTAGGACTGATAGTGGAGTCCATGCTCTGGGACAGGTCATTCATTTTGATCTGCCCTATCAAATGGATGAGGAAAAACTTCGCTTTGCTCTGGACACCCAGTCCCCTGAAGATATTGATGTGATTTCAATTGAGCTTGTGGCGGATGATTTTCATTGCCGTTATGCCAAGCACAGTAAGACCTATGAGTTTATTGTTGATAGGGGACGTCCTAAAAATCCGATGCGCCGTCACTATGCTACTCACTTTCCTTATCCGCTTGATGTGGAGAGGATGCAGGAGGCCGTCAAAAAGCTAGAAGGAACCCATGATTTCACCGGTTTTACAGCTTCTGGGACCAGTGTGGAGGATAAGGTTCGCACCATCACAGAAGCTAGTCTCAGGGTTGATGAGACAGGACAATTTTTGACCTTTACCTTTTCAGGAAATGGTTTCTTGTATAAGCAGATTCGCAATATGGTGGGGACGCTGCTCAAAATCGGCAATAACCGCATGCCAGTAGAGCAGATTGACCTCATCTTGGAGAAGAAGGACAGGCAGCTTGCAGGTCCCACTGCAGCACCAAATGGTTTGTATTTAAAGGAGATTTGTTATGAAGAATAATCGTATTTTAGCACTTTCTGGAAATGATATTTTTAGTGGTGGTGGTTTGTCCGCGGATTTGGCTACCTATACCTTGAACGGCTTGCATGGCTTTGTAGCAGTGACTTGTTTGACAGCCTTGACAGAAAAGGGCTTTGAAGTCTTTCCAACTGACGATACCATTTTTCAACATGAATTAGATAGCTTGCGTGATGTGGAGTTTGGGGGCATTAAGATTGGTCTTCTACCAACTGTCAGTGTGGCTGAGAAGGCATTGGACTTTATCAAGCAACGCCCAGGAGTGCCTGTGGTTCTGGATCCTGTCTTGGTCTGCAAGGAAACGCACGACGTAGCAGTTAGTGAACTCTGCCAAGAGTTGATTCGCTTTTTCCCTCATGTTAGTGTGATTACGCCTAATCTCCCAGAAGCAGAATTATTGTCTGGTCAAGAGATCAAAACCTTGGAAGACATGAAAACAGCAGCGCAGAAATTGCATGACTTGGGAGCGCCAGCAGTTATCATTAAGGGAGGCAATCGCCTTAGTCAGGACAAGGCTGTGGATGTATTTTATGATGGCCAAACCTTTACAGTCCTAGAAAATCCTGTTATCCAAGGCCAAAATGCTGGTGCAGGTTGTACCTTTGCCTCAAGCATTGCCAGTCACTTGGTTAAAGGTGATGAACTTTTACCAGCAGTAGAAAGTTCTAAAACTTTCGTTTTTCGTGCCATTGCACAAGCAGATCAATATGGAGTAAGACAATATGAAGCAAACCAAAACAACTAAAATTGCCCTTGTATCCCTCTTAACCGCCCTTTCTGTGGTTCTAGGTTATTTCCTAAAAATCCCAACACCGACAGGTATTTTAACTCTTTTAGATGCGGGTATCTTCTTTGCGGCCTTTTACTTTGGTAGTCGTGAAGGTGCTGTAGTCGGAGGACTAGCAGGTTTCTTGATTGACCTCTTATCAGGCTACCCTCAGTGGATGTTCTTTAGCTTGATTAACCATGGCTTGCAGGGATTTTTTGCAGGATTTAAAGGCAAAACTCAGTGGTTAGGCCTTATCCTAGCAACCATTGTCATGGTGGGGGGCTACGCCTTGGGTTCAACTTTGATGAATGGCTGGGCAGCAGCTCTACCAGAAATCCTACCAAATTTCATGCAAAATATCGTGGGAATGGTTGTAGGATTTATCCTTAGTCAAAGTATCAAGAAGATTAAGTAAAGAGGCTGAGTCAAAAGTCTTCAAAATCAGAAAAACGCATAGTATCAGGTGTTGAAAAACCTTGATACTATGCGTTTTATTGTGGGAAGATTTTCGAAGAATATTAATCAAAATAAAGCAAGTCTTTGCAGGTGCTTGTAAAGAGGTCAAAGCCATCCTTGGTAACAACACCGCAGTCTTCGATGCGGACACCGACTTTACCGGGGATATAGATACCTGGTTCAACAGAGAAGCACATGCCTTCTTCGATGACCATGTCGTTTCCTTCCATGATAGATGGGAATTCGTGGACATCCATACCGATACCGTGACCGAGACGGTGGTTGAAGTACTCGCCGTAACCAGCTTTTTCGATGACCTCACGGGCAGCGCGGTCTACTTCATGGGCGGTCACACCTGGCTTAATAAAGTCAAGAGCAGCTTGTTGGGCTTCAAGAGTCAAGTTGTAAATGTCTTTCTTGAATTGGTCTGGTTTGCCGACAGCGACTGTACGAGTCATATCTGACGCGTAGCCGTTGACGAGGACACCAAGGTCAAAGAGGAGAAGAGCATCGTTTTCAACCTTGTTAGCTGCTGGAATACCGTGTGGATTTGCAGCATTATCACCAGTCAAGACCATGGTATCAAAGCTCATTTCATAACCTTCACGTTTCATGGCAAAGTCGATTTGAGCGATAATATCTGTCTCAGTCTTATCAAGAGAAATATTGTCAAAACCAACATTGACAGCCTTGTCCGCATAGAGACCTGCCACCATCATTTTTTGCACTTCGTCAGCTGATTTGATGAGACGCATGCGTTGGATACGAGGAGTGAGGTTTTCAAACTCGGCAGTCTCAAAGACAGTTTTCAAGCCATGGTATTTGGTCAAGATGAGATTGTCAAACTCGACAGCGACACGTTTGAAGTCAAGCTGTGGAAGAGCATGTTTCATTTTTTGCCATGGGTTTTCAGAGTCTACATAACCAACTACTGGGAAAGAGACAGTGTTGCTTGCACGCTCAACCTCAAGTGCTGGGACAAAGAGGAGGGGTTCCTGATCCGCTAGGACAAAGAGGAACATTTGGCGTTCATGGGGATCACTGTAAAAGCCAGTGAGGTAATTGATTGTGACGGGGTCAGATACGACAGCGACGTCTAGTTTTTCTGATTCAAGATATGTTACGATTTGTTGTAATTTAGACATATGCTACCTTCTTTCTACCCCTCTATTTTGGCAAAAAAAGAGAGAAAATGCAAGGGAGAAGGATAAAAGAAAAGACAAAAAGAACTCTGGTAAGATAGCAGAGTTCTTTGATATGGTTTTCCTTGGTTTAAGAAAAGTCAGCCTTGCTTTTGACGTCGCTGTATTCTTCAGCGATTTCTTGACTGAGGATGTCCTCATAGGCAGGGAGTTGGATGTCCTGTCCGTACTTTTTCTTGAGAGCAGTAGTGACTAGGCGATAGGCCAGATTAGCATTACGAGAGAGGATAGGTCCGTGGAAGTAGGAACCAAAGACATTCTTATAATGAACCCCTTCGCCGATCTTTTCTTCGTTGTTTCCATTTCCATAAACCACTTGTCCCAGCGGTTTTTGGTCATCAGAAAGGAAAGTACGGCCTTGGTGATTTTCAAAGCCATAGTAGGTTTCATCGAAATCTTCATTATGAATCTTGATGTCACCGATAAAGCGGTTATTGGTCTGGTTGAGGGTGTAGTGCCCCATGACCCCTAGCCCTTCGATACGTTTTCCTGAAGCCTCAACATAATATTGGCCCAATAGTTGGAAACCACCGCAGATAGCAAGAACCACACCGTCGTTTTGGATGTAGTTGTCAATGCTCTCTTTTTTAGCAGGTAGATCGTCTGCGATGATACTTTGTTCAAAGTCTTGACCTCCACCGAAAAAGGCGATGTCATAGTGGTTTTCATCAAAGTCATCATGGAGAGAAACGATGTCAACCGTCACATGGGCTCCCAGCTTTTCAGCCACATACTTGAGCATGAGGATGTTTCCATTGTCCCCGTATGTATTCATGAGGTTTCCATAGAGGTGGGCAATGTTGAGCTGATAAGGGTAATTGCCAGTTTTTGAGGAAAGTGAAGTATAAACCATTAGTTCATCTCCTTTCTAACAATCTGACGACTAGCCAGCAGTTCGCGGAATTCCAGCATAGCAGTATAGGTAGCTAGAATATAAGCATGCTTACAGTCTTGGTTTTCAATGGTTTTAAGAACTTGTTCCAGATTGCTTGTTTCAGTTATTTTCTCAGCTGGATAGCCTGTTACTCGGAGGCGACGTGCGATTTCAGAATGGCGAACACCGCCAGCGTTGATTTCAGGAATGTCCATGTCAGTGATTTGTTCAAAATCAGCATCCCAAATCCAGCTGGTATCAATACCGTCTGCATAGTTAGCATTGAGGAGGACAGATAGGCTAAATGGATAAGGAGCTAGTTTAATCATCTCGATAGCTTGGGTAGCGCCGACTGGATTTTTAATTAAGACAAGGGTACATTCTTTATCACCGATATGGAAGGTCTCCTGGCGTCCAAAGACAGCACGGCTCTTGTCAAATCCTTGTTTGATGAGTTGTGAATCAGCACCAAGGAAACGGGCGATGGCAACCGCAGCTAGGGCGTTGTAGATATTGTAGAGTCCACCGATTTGGATACCATATTCTTGTCCGTCAATGACAAAGCGAGAGCGATTGTTGGTCAACTCAACCAAGTCTGTTAAGCGATAGTCTAATTCAGGACGTTTGCATCCGCAGCCTTCACAGATATAGGCACCCAAGTTTGCATAAGTATTGTGCTCATATTTGAGGATGCCTTGACAGTCAGGGCAGAGAATCCCTTCAGTATTATAGTGAGCCAGTTTGGCTGGTCCTTTTTCCAAGTCAAAACCAAAATACTCTACAGGATTTGGAATAGCTGGCTTGTAGAAAAGCGGACTGTCTCCATTAAGAAGAACAGTGGCAGTAGGCACCTTACGAATAGCATCCAAAATCATCTCATAAGTTGTGTAAATTTCACCATAGCGGTCCATCTGGTCACGGAAGATATTCGTGATGACAAAAAGGCTTGGCTGGATATAGTCACAGATACGAGATAGACTGGCTTCGTCGATTTCGAGGACAGCAATGTTTTTCCCAGTTTTAGAAGATTTGGCTGTTAGGAAGGTTGTTGCAATCCCTGTAATCATGTTGGCACCGCTTGGGTTGGTCAGAACTTGACCATAAACCTCTTTTAAAATGCCGACAGTGAGGGCAGTTGTCAAGGTTTTTCCATTGGTTCCAGTCACTACGACAATCTCGTAGTTCTTAGCTAGGTTTTGTAAAATATCTTTATCAAATTGAAGGGCAAGTTTTCCTGGAAGCGTACTTCCACGGCCAAGACGGCTTAAAACGAAGTGGGAAGAACGCCCAGCAAGAAGGCCCAAAGTAGTTTTTAATTTCATGTTTCTATTATATCATAAAAGAGGGAAAAGACGGATTTGGTGTTTCGCAGAAACAAAAACAGCCCAGAGAGGGCTGTTGGATATGATTAAACTCAACTTAAATTGCAAACAAGTCATTCAAGTTCTCAGCCAAGGTTGGGTGAGTGAAGATTTGTTTTGTGAAGTAAGTGTAAGGGATCTTGTTGTCCATCGCAACAGTGATGATGTTGATGATTTCTTGAGAACCTTCTGAGAAGATAGTTGCACCAATAATTTCTTTTGTTTCAGTATTCACAACAGCTTTGAAAGCACCGCGAAGGTCGCCATTTACATGACCACGAGGCATCGCAGCAACAGGGATTTCCTTAACAGCGTATGGAAGTTTCAAATCAGCTGCTTGGCTTTCTGTCAAACCAACTTGTGAAAGTGCAGGTGTGATGAACATGGTGTTTGGTACATTGAGACGGTCTTCAAGAGTGTAGCTGCCATCTCCAGCAAGATAGCTGTAGACAACACGGAAGTCATCAAGTGAAATGTAGGTAAATTGAGGTCCACCGTTGACATCCCCAACTGCAAAGACACCAGGAACGTTTGTTTGACAATGCTTGTCTACTTTGATAGCACCACGCTCTGTTAGTTCAATATCGGTATTTTCAAGTTGAAGTGGTTCTACGTTTGGTTTACGTCCAGTTGCGTAGAGAAGGGCATCGAAACGGTAAGTTTCGTTTTCAGTTACGACGAGAACTTGGTCACCGTCGTTTTTGATTTCAGTAGTATGGATGTTTTGAAGCAATTCAATACCGTCTTCTTCCATGTATTGTTTAGCAAGAGCTGCGATGGAAGGTTCTGCACGAGGTAGGAAAGTATCCAAGGCATCTAGGACTGTAACTTTGCTTCCAAGTTTGTTGTAAAGACCTGCAAATTCAAGACCGATATTTCCACCACCAAGGACACCAAGTTTTTCAGGCAATTTGTCCAAGTTTTGAATACCTGTTGAGTCAAAGACGTTTTTGCTTGTAGCAAGTCCAGGGATTGGCAAGACGTTTGAAACAGCACCAGTGTTGATAACGATAGTTTCAGCAGTCAGTTCTTGTTTTTCGTCACCAGCTTGGATTTCGATGACTTTGTTTGAAAGGAAGTGAGCTTCCGCATCAAAGATATCCACACCTGTACCCGCAACAGTAGCATAGTTTTTACCGTTGAGGCGACTAGTGATAGTATTTTTGGTAGCAATGACTTCTTCAAAAGACAAATCTTTCTCAGCAGCAACTAGCAAGGTTTTAGTTGGGATACATCCGATGTTGATACAAGTTCCACCGTACATAGCTTTGCTACGTTCAACGAGGGCAACTTTTTTGCCAGCTGAAGCTAATTTACCAGCTAGTGTTTTCCCAGCTTTACCAAATCCAATAACGATTAAATCATATGTTAACATTTATAGTCCTCCTATTCGATTTTCATTCTAGCATAAGAAAACACTTTTTGCACAAATCTGCTACGGGAAATGATTTCCGATCAAAAAGTCTATCAAAAACTTCTATAATTCTAATTCAATGGATAATAAATCGTTTACATAGTTTTCCTAATGGATTCTACTATCTTTTGCCCCTCTCTTGTGTTATACTAGATAGGTTGCAAAGAAACTAGTACTTTTCTTTCGTGGAAAAGAAGCAACACGGTATCTCATTTTTGTAGAAGATACGTCATGAAAAGAAAAGTATACACTAAAGCCTTATAGGGTGGCTTCGCACCACCTTTAGAAAGAAGAAAAACGTGAAATTTAATGAATTTAACTTGTCTGCTGAATTGCTAGCAGAGATTGAAAAAGCTGGATTTGTAGAAGCCAGTCCCATCCAAGAACAGACTATTCCCTTGGCTCTTGAAGGTAAGGACGTTATCGGTCAAGCTCAGACTGGTACAGGAAAAACTGCAGCCTTTGGCTTGCCAACCCTTGAAAAAATCCGTACAGAAGAAGCGACCATCCAAGCCTTGGTTATCGCTCCAACTCGTGAACTCGCTGTCCAAAGTCAAGAGGAACTCTTCCGCTTTGGCCGTAGCAAAGGAGTGAAAGTTCGCTCAGTTTACGGTGGTTCCAGCATTGAAAAACAAATCAAGGCCCTTAAATCGGGTGCTCACATCGTGGTAGGAACACCAGGCCGTCTCTTGGACTTGATTAAACGCAAGGCCTTGAAATTACAAGATATTGAAACTCTGATTCTTGACGAAGCGGATGAAATGCTCAATATGGGCTTCCTTGAAGACATCGAAGCCATCATTTCCCGTGTCCCTGAAAATCGTCAAACCTTGCTCTTTTCAGCAACCATGCCAGATGCTATCAAACGTATCGGTGTTCAGTTTATGAAAGACCCTGAGCATGTCAAGATTGCTGCCAAGGAATTGACAACAGAGCTGGTTGATCAGTACTATATTCGTGTCAAGGAACAAGAGAAATTTGATACCATGACACGTCTTATGGATGTGGAACAACCAGACCTTGCTATTGTATTTGGTCGTACCAAACGCCGTGTAGATGAATTGACTCGTGGACTTAAAATTCGTGGCTTCCGTGCAGAAGGAATTCATGGCGACTTAGACCAAAACAAACGTCTTCGTGTTCTTCGTGATTTTAAAAATGGTAACCTTGATGTTCTAGTTGCGACAGACGTGGCAGCACGTGGTTTGGATATCTCAGGTGTAACCCATGTCTACAACTACGATATTCCACAAGATCCTGAAAGTTATGTTCACCGTATCGGTCGTACAGGTCGTGCTGGTAAGTCAGGTCAGTCTATTACTTTCGTAGCACCAAATGAAATGGGCTACCTTCAAATCATCGAAAACTTGACTAAGAGACGTATGAAAGGCTTGAAACCAGCGACAGCTGAAGAAGCCTTCCAAGCTAAGAAACAAGTAGCGCTCAAGAAAATCGAACGAGACTTCGCAGACGAAGCCATTCGTGGGAACTTTGAGAAATTTGCTAAAGATGCTCGTAAGTTAGCAGCAGAATTTAGTCCAGAAGAATTGGCTATGTATATCTTGAGTCTGACAGTCCAAGATCCAGACAGCCTTCCTGAAGTGGAGATTGCGCGTGAAAAACCACTGCCATTTAAACCATCAGGTAATGGCTTTGGTGGCAAAGGCAAGGGAGGTCGAGGAGGCCGTCGTGGGGACGACCGTCGAGACCGTGATCGCCGTGGTGGTCGCCGTGATGATTTCCAGAAAGGCAGTCGTGGAAACGACCGTTTTGATAAAGACAGACGTTACCGTAATAAAGACAATAAAAAACCTCGCAACACTTCAAGCGAAAAGAAAACCGGCTTTGTTATTCGTAACAAAGGAGACAAATAGAAAAAAGCGATTCACACTGTGAATCGCTTTTATATATAAGGAGACCAAGGGTAAAAGAAGATGGTGATAGTAAAGGATAGGTGAAACGGAAAGGGATTTACCATGTCATCTTCTTATAATGTTATATTAACAAAAAATAATTCAGCTGTCAACACAAAAGATCTTATTTTTCTAAAATATTTTTGCTGTTCAAAATTGTAATTAAATAAGCAATTTTCAGATAATAATTGAAAATTCACGCTCTTTATGTTATAATGGTAGCGATTAAATGCGAGGTAAAAAATGGCACATTTATTAGAAAAAACAAGAAAAATTACTTCTATTTTGAAACGCTCAGAGGAGCAACTTCAAGATGAACTCCCCTATAATGCGATTACACGCCAGTTGGCAGATATTATTGATTGTAACGCTTGTATTGTGAATAGCAAGGGGCGCCTTTTAGGCTACTTCATGCGTTATAAAACGAATACAGATCGTGTAGAGCAGTTTTTTCAAACTAAGATTTTTCCAGATGATTATATTCAAGGTGCAAACATGATCTATGATACGGAAGCCAATCTTCCTGTTGAACATGATTTGACCATTTTCCCTGTAGAGAGCCGTGCGGATTTTCCAGATGGTTTGACGACCATTGCTCCGATTCATGTGTCAGGGATTCGCCTAGGTTCCTTGATCATTTGGCGCAATGATAAGAAATTTGAAGATGAAGATTTGATTCTTGTTGAGATTGCGAGCACGGTGGTAGGGATTCAACTCTTGAACTTCCAACGTGAAGAGGATGAGAAAAATATTCGCCGTCGTACTGCTGTTACCATGGCGGTTAATACCCTTTCCTATTCAGAACTTCGTGCCGTATCAGCTATTTTAGCTGAATTGGATGGAAATGAAGGACAGTTGACTGCATCTGTTATTGCAGACCGTATTGGAATTACGCGTTCTGTGATTGTCAATGCGCTTCGTAAACTGGAGTCAGCAGGAATTATTGAGAGCCGTTCACTCGGAATGAAGGGGACTTATCTCAAAGTTCTAATTGGTGATATTTTTGAGGAAGTGAAAAAGAGGGACTACTAATGGCAAAGGCTTTAATCTCAATTGACTATACAGAGGATTTCGTAGCAGACCATGGAAAGCTGACTGCAGGGGCACCTGCTCAAGCCATATCAGAGGCAATCAATCGAGTGACCAGATTGGCTTTTGAACGTGGGGACTATGTCTTTTTCACCATTGATGCCCATGAAGAGAAGGATACATTCCACCCAGAAAGCAAGCTCTTTCCACCGCATAACATCATCGGAACTAGTGGGCGTAACCTTTATGGCCCTCTAGCTGATTTTTATGCTGAGCATGAGGCGGATAGTCGCGTCTTTTGGATGGACAAACGTCACTATTCAGCATTTTCAGGAACGGACTTAGATATCCGTTTGCGGGAACGTCGTGTAGATACAGTCATCCTAACTGGAGTCCTGACTGATATTTGTGTTCTTCATACGGCTATTGATGCCTATAATTTAGGTTATCAAATCGAGATTGTCAGGCCTGCGGTTGCCTCTATTTGGTCAGAAAATCATCAGTTTGCTCTTGGTCATTTTAAGAACACTTTGGGAGCCAAGTTGCTGGATGAAAATCTGGCTGAAATCCAAGAATAATTCCCTTGGAAAAATGAAAAAAATCTGAAAAAAGTGTTGACAAAGATTTTGAAAGTTGATATACTAGTAAAGTAATCGACGCGGGGATGGCGGA
Organism: Streptococcus halitosis; assembly: GCF_023147855.1. GTDB lineage: Bacteria > Bacillota > Bacilli > Lactobacillales > Streptococcaceae > Streptococcus > Streptococcus halitosis_B. The sequence goes on along the minus strand of NZ_JAHXOP010000001.1, from coordinate 683,375 downwards.
ATTGGCAGACGCGCAGGACTAAGGATCCTGTGACCGCTTTAGGTCGTGAGGGTTCAAGTCCCTCTCTCCGCATAGGATAAGAGTTAGCTTTGGCTAGCTCTTTTTGTTTTTACAAAGAAGACTAGAGGCTACGTTTCGTATCTCGAAAAATATTGGCATCAAGAACAGTCATTGTATCAGAACATTTAAACTGAGTTTTCCATTTCATTCTATCAAGAATTTTCTCAGACACAAGTCAGAAAATGAAGAACTTAGGAAATGGAAAATGCTAAGCTGAAAGACGGTTCCAGCATTTATAAAATGGAGTATATTTTTGATTGGTAAAACGCATTCTATATGAGAAAAGTTAGCGTTCGCTAGCTTTTTTGTTTTTTTCAAAAAATTTTTTTGATTTCATAAACATTTCATATTTGGATTTTATAATAGTCTTACAAATATGGAGGTGACAAATGAATCCAATCCAAAGAGCTTGGGCTTATGTCAGCAGAAAACGACTGAGAAGTTTTATTTTATTTCTGATTTTATTTGTCCTTTTAGCAGGAATTTCAGCCTGTTTGACTCTGATGAAGTCCAACAAAACAGTAGAAAACAATCTTTACAAATCACTCAATACTTCTTTTTCTATCAAAAAGATAGAAAATGGACAGACCTTCAAGTTGTCTGACCTAGCATCCGTGAGCAAGATTAAGGGACTGGAAAATGTCTCTCCTGAACTTGAGACGGTAGCAAAACTGAAAGACAAGGAAGCGGTGAGTGGCGAGCAGAGCGTAGAACGTGATGATTTGTCAGCCGCGGACAAGAACTTGGTTAGCTTAACGGCTCTTGAAGATTCATCCAAGGATGTCACCTTTACCAGTTCGGCTTTCAATCTAAAAGAAGGGCGACACCTTCAAAAAGGAGATTCTAAGAAAATCCTTATTCACGAAGAGTTGGCTAAGAAGAACGGTCTTTCGCTTCATGACAAGATTCGCTTGGATGCTGGTCAATCCGAAGCTGGGAAAGGGCAAACAGTTGAGTTTGAAATTGTCGGCATCTTTTCTGGTAAAAAACAAGAGAAATTCACAGGCTTGTCCTCTGACTTCAGTGAAAACCAAGTATTTACAGACTATGAAAGTAGCCAAACTCTTTTAGGAAATAGTGAACCTCAAGTCAGTGCAGCGCGCTTCTATGTAGAAAATCCTAAGGAAATGGACGGACTCATGAAGCAGGTGGAAAACTTGGCCTTGGAAAATCAAGGCTACCAAGTAGAGAAGGAAAACAAGGCCTTTGAACAAATCAAAGACTCAGTTGCAACCTTCCAAACCTTCCTCACTATCTTCCTTTATGGGATGTTGATAGCAGGAGCAGGAGCTTTGATTTTGGTCTTGTCTCTCTGGTTGAGAGAAAGAGTCTACGAAGTGGGAATTTTACTCGCACTTGGAAAAAGCAAGAGCTCGATCTTCCTACAGTTCTGTTTAGAGGTAGTGTTGGTATCTCTCGGAGCTTTGCTTCCATCCTTTATCGCTGGAAATGCCATCACATCCTATCTGCTCCAAACTGTACTAGCCAGTGGAGATCAGGCAACCTTACAGGACACGCTGGCCAAAGCAAGCGGTCTATTAACCAGTCTCCTATCCTTTGCAGAATCCTATGTCTTTCTGCTCTTGATTGGTTGCTTGTCTGTAGCCCTTTGTTTCGTATTTCTATTTAGAAAATCGCCGAAAGAAATTTTATCATCTATTAGTTAATACTCTTCGAAAATCTCTTTAGACCGTGTCGGCCTTATCTGCAACCTCAAAGCTGTGCTTTGAGCAACCTGCGGTTAGCTTTCTAGTTTAATCTTTGATTTTCATTGAGTATAAGAAGGAGAAATCATGACTTTATTACAATTGCAAGATGTTACCTACCGTTATAAGAACACTGCTGAAGCAGTTTTATATCAGATCAAGTATAATTTTGAACCCGGAAAATTTTATAGTATCATTGGTGAGTCAGGAGCAGGAAAATCCACTCTCTTGTCCCTGCTTGCTGGTCTAGATAGTCCTGTTGAAGGTTCTATCCTTTTCCAAGGAGAGGACATTCGGAACAAGGGGTATTCTTACCATCGCATGCACCATATTTCCCTGGTCTTTCAAAATTATAACTTGATAGATTATCTTTCTCCGCTGGAAAATATCCGCTTGGTCAACAAAAAAGCAAGCAAGGATACACTTCTTGAGCTTGGTTTGGATGAAAGTCAGATCAAGCGGAACGTTCTCCAGTTATCAGGTGGTCAACAGCAACGTGTGGCCATCGCTCGTAGTTTAGTCTCAGAAGCTCCAGTTATTCTAGCTGATGAGCCAACAGGAAATCTGGACCCTAAAACTGCTGGAGATATTATCGAACTGCTCAAATCACTTGCCCAGAAAACAGGTAAATGTGTGATCGTCGTCACTCACAGTAAAGAAGTGGCACAAGCGTCAGATATTACACTTGAATTGAAGGATAAGAAACTAACTGAAACTCGCAATACTACAAAATAAGATGAGCTTGTTTTGATAGAATTATTAAATCAAATCTAGAAAGGGAACCTATGTTACACAACGCATTTGCCTATGTTACAAGGAAGTTTTTCAAATCGATTGTTATCTTCCTGATTATTCTCCTCATGGCGAGCTTGAGTTTGGTCGGATTGTCGATCAAGGGAGCTACAGCCAAGGCTTCTCAGGAGACCTTTAAAAATATCACCAATAGCTTCTCCATGCAAATCAATCGTCGCGTCAACCAAGGAACGCCACGTGGTGCTGGGAATATCAAGGGTGAGGATATCAAAAAAATCACCGAAAATAAGGCCATCGAGTCTTATGTTAAACGCATCAACGCTATCGGAGATTTGACTGGATACGACCTCATCGAAACGCCAGAAACCAAGAAAAATCTCACTGCAGACCGTGCCAAACGGTTTGGCAGCAGTTTGATGATTACAGGTGTCAATGACTCCTCTAAAGAAGACAAGTTTGTCTCTGGCTCATATAAGCTGGTTGAAGGTGAGCACCTAACCAACGACGACAAGGACAAGATCCTCATGCACAAGGACTTGGCAGCCAAACACGGATGGAAAGTCGGAGATAAGGTCAAACTAGACTCCAATGTTTACGATGCAGACAATGAAAAAGGTGCCAAGGAAACAGTTGAAGTGACAATCAAGGGACTCTTTGATGGTCACAATAAGTCAGCAGTAACCTACTCACAAGAACTCTATGAAAATACAGCTATCACAGACATTCACACTGCTGCAAAACTTTATGGATACACAGAAGATACAGCTATTTATGGGGACGCAACCTTCTTTGTAACAGCAGACAAGAACTTGGATGACGTCATGAAAGAGTTGAATGGTATCAGTGGTATCAACTGGAAGAGCTATACACTCGTGAAGAGCTCCTCTAACTACCCAGCTCTTGAGCAATCCATCTCTGGTATGTACAAGATGGCCAACCTCCTCTTCTGGGGTAGCTTGAGCTTCTCAGTCCTTCTCCTTGCACTCTTGCTCAGCCTTTGGATCAACGCCCGTCGCAAGGAAGTGGGAATCCTCCTCTCTATCGGTCTCAAGCAGGCAAGTATCTTGGGGCAATTCATCACCGAATCGATCCTGATCGCTATCCCTGCTCTCGTTTCGGCTTACTTCCTAGCCAACTACACAGCTCGAGCAATCGGAAATACTGTTCTTGCCAATGTCACTTCAGGTGTTGCCAAGCAAGCCAGCAAGGCTGCTCAAACCTCTAACCTTGGTGGTGGTGCAGAAGTAGACGGCTTTAGCAAGACCTTGTCGAGCCTAGACATTTCCATTCAGACATCAGACTTTATCATCGTCTTTGTCCTTGCTTTGGTTCTAGTGGTTCTCGTTATGGCGCTTGCTTCAAGCAATCTCCTTAGAAAACAACCAAAAGAGCTCTTGCTCGATAGTGAATAAAAAACTTGCTACCTATTCTCCCCTAAATGGGGTATAATATAGGTAGCATTTTTATCTATTTCATCTTGATAATACTCTTCGAAAATCAAATTCAAACCACGTCAGCTTCACCTTGCCGTACTCAAGTACAGCCTGCGGCTAGCTTCCTAGTTTGCTCTTTGATTTTCATTGAGTATAAGGCCTCTTCCTTTCAGGGTGAAACCGAGATGATTTACAAGAAATTTAAAGGAATGTGAAAAATTTTTTCTATGAAAATTTTAATTGTAGAAGATGAAGAGATGATCCGTGAGGGGATCAGTGACTATTTGACGGATTGTGGTTATGAAACCATTGAAGCAGCAGATGGTCAGGAAGCTCTGGAAAAGTTTTCCAGCTATGAAGTTGCTCTAGTACTACTGGATATCCAGATGCCCAAGCTTAATGGCCTAGAAGTCCTAGCGGAGATTCGTAAAACCAGTCAGGTCCCTGTCCTGATGTTAACCGCCTTTCAGGATGAGGAATACAAGATGGGTGCTTTTGCTTCTCTGGCAGACGGCTATCTGGAAAAACCCTTCTCCCTGTCTCTCTTAAAAGTGAGGGTGGATGCAATTTTCAAGCGCTACTACGATACAGGAAGAACCTTCTCCTATAAAGATACCAAGGTGGACTTTGAGAGTTACAGTGCAAGCCTAGCAGGTCAAGAAGTGGCTATCAATGCCAAGGAGTTGGAAATTCTGGACTATCTGGTGAAAAATGAAGGCCGGGCCTTGACTCGTTCTCAGATTATCGATGCTGTCTGGAAGGCGACAGATGAGGTTCCCTTTGATCGTGTCATTGATGTCTATATCAAGGAATTACGGAAAAAGCTAGACTTGGATTGTATCCTCACTGTGCGCAATGTTGGTTATAAATTGGAGCGAAAATGAAACGAACAGGTTTATTTACAAAGATTTTTATCTATACCTTCTCGATTTTTAGTGTTCTGGTTATTTGTCTTCATTTAGCCATTTATTTTCTCTTTCCCTCTACTTATCTGAGCCACCGTCAGGAAACTATTGGCCAGAAAGCGACAGCCATTGCCCAATCCCTAGACGGAAAAGATAGGCAAAGTATCGAGCAAGTGTTGGACTTGTATTCCCAGAGCAGTGATATCAAAGGAGCTGTTAAGGGAGAAATGACCGAAGACAAGTTAGAAGTCAAGGACAATCTTCCTCTGGACACGGATCGCCAGACAACTTCACTCTTCATTGAGGAACGAGAGGTAAAAACGCAAGATGGTAGCACTATGACTCTTCAGTTTCTAGCTTCCATGGATTTGCAAAAAGAAGCAGAGCAGATCAGTCTCCAGTTTCTTCCCTATACCTTGCTGGCATCCTTTCTGATTTCCCTCTTGGTGGCCTACATCTATGCTCGGACCATTGTTGCACCGATTTTGGAAATCAAGCGAGTGACCCGTCGGATGATGGATTTGGATGCCCAAGTGCGATTGCGTGTAGATTCTAAGGATGAGATTGGTGATCTCAAGGAACAAATCAATAGCCTTTACCAGCATCTTTTGACTGTTATTGCGGACTTGCATGACAAGAATGAAGCTATTCTCCAGCTGGAGAAGATGAAGGTTGAGTTTCTACGAGGGGCTTCTCATGAATTGAAAACACCTCTGGCCAGTTTGAAAATCCTGATTGAGAATATGAAAGAAAATATCGGTCGCTATAGAGATAGAGACCACTATCTGGGAGTTGCCTTGGGGATTGTGGATGACCTCAGTCATCACGTTCTCCAGATATTGTCTCTTTCTTCTGTTCAGGAATTGCGAGAGGAGAAAGAAAAGGTTGACCTCCTTCAGATGACGCAAAGTCTAGTCAAGAATTATGCTTTACTAGCCAAGGAGAGAGAACTTCAGGTAGACATTAACCTAACCCATCAGCAGGCATACATAAACCCATCTGTCATGAAACTAATCCTATCGAATCTCATCAGTAATGCTATCAAGCACTCCACTCCAGGTGGCCTGGTCTACATTGGCGAGAGAGAAGGAGAACTCTTTATCGAGAATAGCTGTAGTCCTGAAGAACAAGAACAATTGGCCCAGTCTTTTTCTGGAAATGCTAGTCGCAAGGCCAAGGGTTCGGGGATGGGGATCTTTGTGGTCAAAAGTTTATTAGAACATGAGAAATTGCCTTATCGTTTTGAAAGGCAGGATGATCGCTTGACTTTCTTTATACGCTTTCCTAGAGTTAGCCAAGATTAAAAAAGAAAGGGTTTACATTGATTGGATTAGAAGAAATTCAATCTAAAGCATGGGAAAAACTAGCTTTTTTTATCAAAAAGTGATAAAATGAACAATGTAAATGGGATGTCCCAAAAAATATATAGGAGGCCTGACAAATGGCAATCGTTTCAGCAGAAAAATTTGTCCAAGCAGCTCGTGACAACGGTTATGCAGTTGGTGGATTTAACACAAACAACCTTGAGTGGACTCAAGCTATCTTGCGTGCAGCAGAAGCTAAAAAAGCTCCAGTTTTGATCCAAACTTCTATGGGTGCTGCGAAATACATGGGTGGTTACAAAGTATGTAAACTTCTCATCGAAAACCTTGTAGAATCAATGGGAATTACTGTACCAGTTGCTATTCACCTTGACCATGGTCATTATGAAGATGCACTTGAATGTATCCGAGTTGGTTATACTTCAGTTATGTTTGACGGTTCACACCTTCCAGTTGAAGAAAACCTTGAAAAAGCTCGTAAAGTTGTAGAATTTGCTCATGCAAACGGCGTATCAGTAGAAGCTGAAGTTGGTACTATCGGTGGTGAAGAAGACGGAATCATTGGTGATGGCGAATTGGCTCCAATTGAAGATGCTAAAGCAATGGTTGCAACTGGTATTGACTTCTTGGCAGCTGGTATTGGTAACATCCACGGTCCTTACCCAGCAAACTGGAAAGGTCTTCACCTTGATCACTTGCAAAAATTGACAGAAGCAGTTCCAGGCTTCCCAATCGTATTGCATGGTGGTTCAGGTATTCCTGATGACCAAATCCAAGCAGCTATCAAACTTGGTGTTGCGAAAGTTAACGTTAACACTGAATGCCAAATCGCATTTGCTAACGCAACTCGTAAATTTGTTGCTGAATACGAAGCAAACGAAGCAGAATACGATAAGAAGAAACTCTTTGACCCACGTAAATTCTTGAAACCAGGTTTCGAAGCAATTACAGAAGCTGTTGAAGAACGTATCGACGTATTCGGTTCAGAAGGTAAAGCATAATCTAGCTGAACAATACAGAAAGAACCTGCCCATTAGGGTGGGTTTTTTGGTGTCCTAGGGAAATTATCAAACCATGATTTTTGATTAAAACTATTATTTTAAGAGTAAAATCTCTGATTTCATAATCTTCAGGCGAACGCTTGCATTCCATTTTTTATTGGACTATAATAGGTTGGTATAAAGCCTTCTGTAAGAATAAAATGTAAAGGGTTTAGAAAGTAAGGATTTAGAATATTTGTAGTCAAAAATACAATGTTGCTATTCCTTGCGATAGGGAGATAGATATGTCAATGATAGAAGTGGAACATCTTCAGAAAAATTTTGTGAAGACAGTAAAGGAACCAGGCTTGAAGGGGGCTTTGCGCTCCTTTATTCATCCTGAAAAGCAGACCTTTGAAGCGGTAAAGGATTTGACCTTTGAGGTTCCAAAAGGGCAGATTTTAGGATTTATCGGGGCCAATGGTGCTGGGAAGTCGACAACCATCAAAATGCTGACAGGAATTTTAAAGCCGACATTGGGCTATTGTCGGATTAATGGCAAGATTCCGCAGGACAATCGCCAAGATTATGTCAAGGATATTGGAGTTGTTTTTGGACAACGAACCCAGCTATGGTGGGATTTGGCCCTGCAAGAAACCTACACGGTCTTGAAAGAGATTTACGATGTGCCAGACTCGCTCTTCCATAAGCGCATGGACTTTTTGAATGAAGTCTTGGATTTGAAGGAATTTATCAAGGATCCCGTGCGAACTCTTTCACTGGGACAACGGATGCGTGCGGACATTGCGGCTTCCTTACTTCATAATCCCAAGGTTCTCTTTTTAGATGAACCGACCATTGGTTTGGATGTGTCGGTCAAGGACAATATTCGTCGGGCTATCACCCAAATCAATCAGGAGGAAGAAACAACCATTCTCTTGACCACTCATGACCTGAGTGACATTGAGCAACTCTGTGATCGGATTTTTATGATTGACAAGGGGCAAGAGATTTTTGATGGAACGGTTAGCCAGCTCAAGGAAACCTTTGGCAAGATGAAGACTCTTTCTTTTGAACTGGTACCAGGTCAAAGTCATCTCCTTTCTCACTATGAAGGCTCTTCGGATATGACCATTGATAGACAAGGGAACAGTCTCAATATTGAATTCGATAGTTCCCGCTACCAGTCGGCTGATATTATCAAGCAAACCCTGTCTGATTTTGAAATCCGCGATTTGAAGATGGTAGATACGGATATTGAGGATATTATCCGTCGCTTCTATCGAAAGGAGCTCTAAGATGGTCAAATTGTGGAGACGTTATAAACCCTTTATCAATGCAGGTGTTCAGGAGTTGATCACCTATCGAGTCAACTTTATTCTCTATCGGATTGGCGATGTCATGGGGGCTTTTGTTGCTTTCTATCTCTGGAAGGCGGTCTTTGATTCCTCGCAAGATTCTTTGATTCAGGGCTTCAGCATGGCAGATATCACCCTCTACATCATTATGAGTTTTGTGACTAATCTTTTGACCAGGTCAGATAGCTCCTTTATGATTGGTGATGAGGTCAAGGATGGTTCCATTATCATGCGTTTGTTGCGACCGGTGCATTTTGCGGCCTCTTACCTTTTCACCGAGCTTGGCTCCAAGTGGTTGATTTTTGTCAGCGTCGGGCTTCCTTTCTTGAGTGTGATTGTCTTGATGAAAATCTTATCGGGGCAAGGGATTGTAGAAGTGCTGGGCCTAACTGTACTTTATCTTTTTAGCTTGACGCTGGCTTATCTGATTAACTTTTTCTTTAATATTTGCTTTGGATTTTCAGCCTTTGTATTTAAAAATTTATGGGGTTCCAATCTCCTCAAGACTTCAATAGTGGCATTTATGTCTGGAAGTCTGATTCCCTTGGCTTTCTTTCCAAAGGTTATTTCAGATATTTTATCCTTCTTGCCTTTTTCATCTTTAATTTATACCCCGGTTATGATTATCGTTGGGAAATACGATGCCAGTCAGATTCTTCAGGCGCTTTTGCTACAGTTCTTCTGGCTCATAGTGATGGTAGGTTTGTCTCAGTTGATTTGGAAACGAGTCCAGTCATTCATCACTATTCAGGGAGGTTAGTATGAAAAAATATCAACGCATGCATCTGATTTTTATCAGACAATACATCAAGCAAATCATGGAATACAAGGTTGATTTTGTGGTGGGCGTGTTAGGAGTTTTTCTGACCCAAGGCCTGAACCTCTTGTTTCTCAATGTGCTCTTTCAACACATCCCTTCGCTAGAGGGTTGGACCTTTCAAGAGATTGCCTTTATCTATGGATTTTCCTTAATTCCCAAGGGATTGGACCATCTCTTTTTTGACAATCTCTGGGCTCTGGGGCAACGCTTGGTGAGAAAAGGTGAGTTTGATAAGTATCTGACTCGTCCTATCAATCCGCTCTTTCACATTCTGGTCGAGACCTTTCAGATTGATGCCTTGGGCGAACTATTGGTCGGTGGCATTTTGTTAGCGACTACAGTGTCTAGCATTGCTTGGACTCTTCCAAAATTCCTTATTTTTCTAGTCTGTATTCCTTTTGCGACCTTGATCTATACTTCCTTGAAAATAGCGACAGCCAGCATCGCTTTTTGGACCAAGCAATCAGGTGCTATGATTTACATTTTTTATATGTTTAATGATTTTGCCAAGTACCCGATTTCCATTTACAATTCGCTTCTTCGTTGGTTGATTAGTTTTATCGTGCCTTTCGCTTTTACGGCCTATTATCCTGCCAGCTATTTCTTACAGGACAAGGATGGTCTCTTTAACATTGGTGGGTTGATTTTGATTTCCCTTGTTTTCTTTGTTATTTCTTTAAAACTCTGGGACAGGGGCTTGGATGCCTACGAAAGTGCGGGTTCGTAAGAGATAAGATAGGATGAGATTTAAAAATTAAATATGTTACAAACAACCGTTGAAAATTATAGCGGTTGTTTTTATATATTTATTGATGCATAAATTGTATCCATCCCCCCTTTTTGCGATTTTGGTAGTTATTCCAGTTAATTGATAATATTTTTGATGGTAGGAATGAGTTTATATTGTAGCCAGTTAACTATAATATTTATTGACTAGACTATTTGTTAACATGGATTAAAAAAAAAATTAACCATGGTTAATTTTTCTTGACTTAAATTTTTTTAATTGCTATACTATTTTTCAGAGAGCTAACAATTATATATAAATGTACTACTCTATCCCACTAGATAATACTTAAAAAAACTTTTTATAACAAAGGCTAGCAAGGTTAAAGTTTTCTATCTATTGGGTTTAAAATAAAAAATTAAGGAATTATAATGAAAAAAAGTACGGTATTGTCATTAACTACTGCTGCAGTTATTTTAGCAGCATATGCCCCCAATGAGGTGATTTTAGCAGATGCACCTAGTTCTGAAGATGCTTTAAGAATTTCTGATAAAGAAAAAGTAGTAGCAGATAAAGAAACAAAAAACAATGAACAATCTGAAGATATTCATAATGTTATAGAAACTTCAAAGGATACTGAAGAGAAGAAGACAACAGTTATTGAGGAAAAAGAAGTTGTTAGTAGAAAGTCTGAGATAGACAAAAAAACTAGTAACGAAGTAGAAAGTATCAAAGAAGACTCCAATCAATCCAAAGGAGATGATGCGAACTCATTTGTAAATAAAGATACAGAAAATCCGAAAAAAGAAGATAAAGTTGTCTATATTGCTGAATTTAAAGATAAAGAATCTGGAGAAAAGGTAATTAAGGAACTATCAAATCTTAAGGATACAAAAGTTTTATATACCTATAATACGGTTTTTAATGGCACTGCCATTGAAACAACTCCAGATAATTTGGACAAAATTAAACAAATAGAAGGTGTTTCGTCGGTTGAACGATCACAAAAACTCCAACCAATGATGAATCATGCCAGAAAGGAAATTGGAGTTGAGGAAGCTATTGATTACCTAAAGTCTATTAATGCTCCATTTGGGAAAAATTTTGATGGTAGAGGTATGGTCATTTCAAATATCGATACTGGAACAGATTATAGGCATAAGGCTATGAGGATCGATGATGATGCCAAAGACTCAATGAAATATAAAAAAGAAGACTTAAAAGGCACTGATAAAAATTATTGGTTGAGTGATAAAATCCCTCATGCGTTCAATTATTATAATGGTGGTAAAATCACTGTAGAAAAATATGATGATGGAAGGGATTATTTTGACCCACATGGGATGCATATTGCAGGGATTCTTGCTGGAAATGATACTGAAAAAGACATCAAGAACTTTAATGGCATAGATGGAATTGCGCCTAATGCACAAATTTTCTCTTATAAAATGTACTCTGACGCAGGATCTGGGTTTGCGGGTGATGAAACAATGTTTCATGCTATTGAAGATTCGATCAAACACAATGTCGATGTTGTTTCGGTATCATCTGGCTTTACGGGAACAGGTCTTGTAGGCGAGAAATATTGGGAGGCTATTAGAGCATTAAGAAAAGCTGGAATCCCAATGGTTGTTGCTACAGGTAATTTTGCGACTTCTGCTTCAAGTTCTTCTTGGGATTTAGTAGCAAATAATAATCTAAAAATGACAGATACTGGAAATGTAACACGAACTGCTGCACATGAAGATGCGATAGCGGTCGCTTCTGCTAAAAATCAAACAATTGAGTTTGATAAAGTTAACATAGGTGGACAAAGTTTTAAATACAGAAATATAGGTGCTTTTTTCGATAAGAATAAAATCCTAACAAATGAGGATGGCTCAAAAACTCCAAATAAATTAAAATTTGTATATATAGGCAAAGGTCAAGACCAAGATTTGATAGGCTTGGATCTTAAGGGCAAAATTGCAGTAATGGATAGAATTTATACCAAGGATTTAAAAGATGCTTTTAAAAGAGCAACGGATAAAGGCGCACGTGCCATTATGGTTGTAAATACTGTAAATTACTACAATAGAGATAATTGGACAGACCTTCCAGCTATGGGATATGAAGCGGATGAAGGAACTACTAGTCAAGTATTTTCAATTTCAGGAGATGATGGTGTAAAATTATGGAACATGATTAACCCTGATAAAAAAACTGAAGTCAAAAGAAATAATAAGGAAGATTTTAAAAATAACTTAGAACAATACTATCCAATTGATATGGAAAGCTATAATTCTAATAAACCAAATGTAGGTGATGAAAAAGAAATTGACTTTAAATTTGCAGCTGACACAGACAAAGAACTTTATAAAGAAGATATTATAGTCCCAGCAGGGTCCACATCTTGGGGACCGAGAACAGATTTACTTTTAAAACCGGATGTTTCAGCACCAGGTAAAAATATTAAATCTACTCTCAATGTCATTAATGGTAAATCAACTTATGGTTATATGTCAGGAACTAGTATGGCGACTCCAATCGTAGCAGCTTCTACTGTTTTGATTAGACCGAAGTTAAAGGAAATGCTTGAAAGACCTGTATTGAAAAATCTTAAGGGAGATGACAAGATAGACCTTACAAGTCTTACAAAAATTGCCCTACAAAATACAGCGCGACCTATGATGGACGCAACTTCTTGGAAAGAAAAAAGTCAATACTTTGCATCACCTAGACAACAGGGAGCAGGTCTAATTAATGTTGCCAATGCTTTGAGAAATGAAGTCGTCGCGACTTTCAAAAACACGGATTCTAAAGGTTTGGTAAACTCTTATGGTTCTATTTCTCTTAAAGAAATAAAAGGAGATAAAAAATACTTTACAATTAAGCTTCACAATACATCCAATAGACCTTTAACCTTTAAAGTTTCAGCATCAGCGGTAACTACAGATGCTCTAACTGATAGACTAAAACTGGATGAAACATATAAAGATGAAAAATCTCCGGACGGGAAGCAAATTGTTCCAGAAATTCACCCAGAAAAAGTCAAAGGAGCAAATATCACATTTGAGCATGACACTTTCACTATAGGTCCAAATTCCAGCTTTGATTTAAATGCGGTTATAAATGTTGGGGAAGCAAAAAATAAAAATAAATTTGTAGAATCATTTATTCATTTTGAGTCAGTGGAAGAAATGGAAGCTCTAAACTCCAACGGGAAGAAAATAAATTTCCAACCATCTCTATCGATGCCTCTAATGGGATTTGCTGGGAATTGGAACCACGAACCAATCCTTGATAAATGGGCCTGGGAAGAAGGGTCAAAATCAAAAGCGATGGAAGGTTATGATGATGATGGCAAACCAAAAATTCCAGGTACCTTAAATAAGGGGATTGGTGGAGAACATGGTATAGATAAATTTAATCCAGCAGGAGTTATCCAAAATAGAAAAGATAAAAATACAACATCTCTAGATCAAAATCCAGAATTATTTGCTTTCAATAACGAAGGAATCAACGCACCATCATCAAGTGGTTCTAATATTGCTAAAATTTATCCTTTAGATTCAAATGGAAATCCTCAAGATGCTCAACTTGAGAGAGGATTAACACCTTCTCCACTTGTATTAAGAAGTGCAGAAGAAGGAATGATTTCAATAGTAAATACAAATAAAGAGGGAGAAAATCAAAGAGACTTAAAAGTCATTTCGAGAGAACACTTTGTTAAAGGAATTTTAAACTCTAAAAGAAATGATGCAAAGGGAATCAAATCTTCTAAGCTAAAAGTTTGGGGGGACTTGAAATGGGATGGACTCATCTATAATCCTAGAGGGAAAGAAGAAAATGCACCAGAAAGCAAGGATACCAAAGATCCTGCTACTAAGATAAGAGGACAATTTGAACCGATTGCAGAAGGTCAATATTTCTATAAATTTAAATATAGATTAACCAAGGATTACCCATGGCAGGTTTCCTATATTCCTGTAAAAATTGATAACACAGCTCCTAAGATTGTTTCAATTGATTTTTCAAATCCTGAAAAAATTAAGCTGATCACAAAGGATACTTATCACAAGGTAAAAGATCAATACAAGAATGAAACTCTATTTGCGAGAGATCAAAAAGAACATCCTGAAAAATTTGACGAGATTGCAAACGAAGTTTGGTATGCTGGCGCCGCTCTAGTTAATGAAGATGGAGAGGTTGAGAAAAATCTTGAAGTAACTTATGCAGGTGAGGGTCAAGGAAGAAATAGAAAACTTGACAAAGACGGAAATACCATTTATGAAATTAAAGGTGCAGGAGATTTAAGAGGAAAAATCATTGAAGTCATTGCATTAGATGGTTCTAGCAATTTCACAAAGATTCATAGAATTAAATTTGCTGATCATGCTGATGAAAAGGGGATGATTTCCTATTATCTAGTAGATCCTGATCAAGATTCATCTAAATACCAAAAGCTTGGAGAGATTGCCGAATCTAAATTTAAAAATTTAGAAAATAGAAAAGAGGATAGTCTTAAAAAAGATACAACTGAAGTAGAACATCATCAAGAAAATGAAGAATCTATCGAAGAAAAATCTAGCTTGACTATTCATAAAACGATTTCAACAATTAGAGAGTTTGAAAGTAAAGACTTGAAAAAACTCATTAAAAAGAAATTTAGAGAAGTTGATGATTTTACAAGTGAAACTGGTAAGAGAACAGAGGAATACGATTATAAATACGATGATAAGGGAAATATCATTGCTTATGACGATGGTAGTGCCTTACAATATGAAACTGAAAAACTTGACGAAATCAAATCAAAAATTTATGGTGTTCTAAGCCCGTCTAAAGATGGACACTTTGAAATTCTTGGAAAGATAAGTAATGTTTCTAAAAATGCCAAGGTATATTATGGTAATAAATATAAATCTATAGAAATCAAAACGACCAAGTATGATTCGCATTCAAAAACGATGACATTTGATTTATACGCTAATATTAATGATATTGTGGATGGATTAGCTTTTGCAGGAGATATGAGATTCTTTGTGAAAGATGATGATCAGATAAAAGCTGAAACTAAAATTAGAATGCCTGAAAAAAATAAGGAAACTAAGACAGAATATCCCTATGCATCAAGTTATGGGAATGTAATAGAATTAGGAGAAGGAGATCTTTCAAAAAATAAACCAAACAATTTAACGGACATGGAATCTGGTAAAATCTATTCTGATTCAGAAAAACAACAATATCTGTTAAAAGATAACATTATTCTAAGAAAAGGCTATGCACTAAAAGTGACTACCTATAATCCTGGAAAAACGGATATGTTAGAAGGAAATGGAGTCTATAACAAGGAAGATATAGCAAAAATCCAAAAGACCAATCCTAATCTAAGAGTCCTATCAGAAAAAATAATTTATGCTGATAGTAGAAATGTTGAAGATGGAAGAAGTACTCAATCCGTATTAATGTCGGCTTTGGACGGCTTTAACATTGTAAGATATCAAGTGTTTACCTTTAAAATGAATGATAAAGGGGAAGCAATCGATAAAGATGGCAATCTTGTAACAGATCCTTCTAAACTGGTATTATTTGGTAAGGATGGTAAAGAGTACACTGGAGAAGATAAGTCCAACGTCGAAGCTATAAAAGAAGATGGCTCTACGTTATTTATTGATGCAAAACCAGTAAATCTTTCAATGGACAAGAACTACTTTAATCCATCTAAATCTAATAAAATTTATGTACGAAATCCAGAATTTTATTTAAGAGGTAAGATTTCTGATAAGGGTGGTTTTAACTGGGAGTTGAGAGTTAATGAATCGGTTGTAGATAATTATTTAATCTATGGAGATTTACACATTGATAACACTAGAGATTTTAACATTAAGCTTAATGTTAAAGACGGTGACATCATGGACTGGGGAATGAAAGACTATAAAGCAAACGGATTTCCAGATAAGGTAACAGATATGGATGGAAATGTTTATCTTCAAACTGGCTATAGCGATTTGAATGCGAAAGCGGTTGGAGTACATTATCAATTTTTATATGATAATGTCAAACCTGAAGTAAGCATTGATCCAAAAGGAAATACTAGTATCGAATATGCTAATGGAAAATCTGTAGTCTTTAACATCAATGATAAAAGAAATAATGGATTCGATGGTGAGATTCAAGAACAACATATTTATGTAAATGGAAAAGAATACAAATCATTTGATGATATTAAACAACTAACAGATAAGACACTAAACATTAAGATTGTTGTGAAAGATTTTGCAAGAAATACAACCGTAAAAGAATTCATTTTAAACAAAGATACGGGAGAGGTAAGCGAATTAAAACCTCATACGGTGACTGTGACCATTCAAAATGGAAAGGAAATGAGTTCAACGATAGTGTCGGAAGAAGATTTTATGTTACCTGTCTATAAGGGTGAATTAGAAAAAGGCTATCAATTTGATGGTTGGGAAATTTCTGGTTTCGAAAGTAAAAAAGACGCTGGCTATGTTCTTAATCTATCAAAAGATACCTTTATAAAACCTGTATTCAAGAAAATAGAGGAGAAAAAGGAGGAGGAAAATAAACCTACTTTTGATGTATCGAAAAAGAAAGAAAAAACACAATCTAATTCAACTAATGATGTCAACAGTATTGTTTCTGATGAAAATGATAAAAATTTTGAAATTAACAAGAACGTTTATCTAAATGAACAAGGGAACTTAACTAATAAAAATACCAACATCAATAGTAAATCAACTAGTAACAATCCTAATGAGTTGCCAAAAACCGGAACAGCAAGCGGAGCCCAGACACTATTAGCTGCCGGAATAATGTTTATAGTAGGAGCTTTTCTTGGATTGAAGAGAAAAAATAAAGATTAAGACAAAAGCTATAGAAAAAATGGTTTATGTACTGAGATTAGATAGTGAGGTGATGACATAGTTTTGTGAAAGTATTGATTTATAAATATATTATTTAGATTTCTATGAAAATGGGAGATTTAAAAGAGATATATGTAAAAGCCTTGTCTCAGGACAGGCTTTTTCTAATGGAGATGAAAATTTCTTGACATCTATTCTCAGAGTGCTATACTAAAAGGGTAATCGCCGATTTAGCTCAGTTGGTAGAGCAACGCACTCGTAACGCGTAGGTCACAGGTTCAAGCCCTGCAATCGGCAGAATCAAGAAGCCCTAATGGGCCTCTTTTTTTGTAAATATAGGAAAGGTGGAACATATGAGATGGGTTCTGTTTAACGTCTGTGTCTCCTGCTTATAAATAAAAACTAAAATTTATATTTTGTGGTATAATATATATTAACAAGCACTTGTTTTTGTTCCGTTTTAGAGGACTAGAGGCTGTTAATCATTTTAGAATTTTTTGCATAGATTTTCTAAAAATTATAAAAATCCATGGATAATAACGGATGAAGTCTCGCAAGCTTGGCTGAATATAAATCAAAAAGGAGAAAATTATGAATAAGAAAGAATGGGTAAAACAATTTGAGGAGGCGAATGGTCGCAAGCCGACGGAATCAGAATTAGCAGAGGCGCAGTCAACTAAAAAGTTTGCGAGAGGAGCTAGAAATATCAAGATCTATATTGGGATAGTCCTCGCTGTTTTAGTTACTCTAATCCTAGTAAGTGTTTTCTCGCATTCTCTGATTGGAAAGAAAGAGTCAAATCAAGCATCGTCTGCCGTTTCAACTACAGAGTCAACAAGTCAATCGTCTACAAGCCAAGGGAAAACAGATGAGACTGATAAGGATAAACAAGAGGAAATCCAAAAACTCAAGGATCAACTGACTGCTTTAGATACCAAAATTACGGAAGCAGAAGCACTTGTTAGCAAGCTAAAGAATGAAGCTGCCGTTCCAAAACTAGATATTGAAGCAATCAAGAACAATGATTTGTCTAGTTTAGAAGGCACTTGGCGTAGTCAATCTGGTAATGAATACATTATTAATGATTCTGGAGAAGTAGATGCGACTTGGTTTACAAATGATCAAAAGTACGAATCTGTAGTTGGATTAAAGGTATCAAAAGGTCAAGATAGTCGTAATCCTGAGACAGCTTCTATCAGTGCGTGGGTAAAAGATTCTGTTGCTGGAGGATTTGTAGTAGTGGCTGTGCCAAGTGGAGTTGTTATGCAACCTGCTGATGATGGAAAGATTACAGATAAAAGCAATCATGCTGAAGAAAGACTACTTTCGGGCCAAGAGTATGGATCGATGTTAATGAAACCAGAAGATGTTTACTATCGTGTGAAACCAGATACCAGTAAACTTGAGGAAGCAGAAAAGAACTTAGCCCAACTACAAGCGGATCGAGAAGCAATCAAATCTTCTCTAGAATCTAAGGAAAAGAAAAACTAGATGGTATTTGTTCAAAAATACTGTTACAATCGGCAGAATCAAGAAGCACATTAGGGCTTCTTTTTCTTTTATCACTACTATTCAACCACTTAGACAGAGATATTGACCAGATAGGCAAAAGGGCTTGTTCTTGAAAAAATCCTCTGCTATAATGATTCATGTAAGGGACGTAAGGGGTCAGTATCAGACAACTCAAGTCAATAAAAAAAGAAAATGGAGACAAAAAATGAAAAAATTATTGGGACTTGTATTCTTAGTAGCTGCAGCGATAGTATTGTATTTCGGATCTGTTGGATGGCCAAGTTTGGATGTCAACCTCTGGTCACTGATTCCAGTTGGCTTGTTCCTCTATTTCACGCTAGAAAATCTTTTGAAAAAAGACTACAAGGCTAGCTTGATGTGCTTGATCATCGCCTTTATCATTGCAAATGCTATTTTTGATCTGTTGCTAATTTCAAGTGGTTTGGTGATTGGTGCCGGTGTGCTAGCTTGTGTAGGACTTGGTTACCTCTTTCCTGATAAAGATAAAAAAGAAGGCAAATAAAAAGTCTCGAGATTTCTCGAGACTTTTTTACTGACCAGCGTAATATTTTTGGATCCCCTTTACGATGCCTGCGACCAGTTTATCTTGGTAGTGGCTATCTCTGATTTGTTGGTTTTCGGAGAAATTATCCATATAACCAAGTTCTAGGAGAACGGCTGGTTTGGCTGTTTCGCGTAGGACAGCAAAGCTGCTCTCCAACAGACCAGCATCCTTAGCTCCTGTTTCTGCAAGAAGAGAGGAGTGGATAGCAGCAGCGAGGCGTTTGCTTTCACTCATACGATCAGGGTGATTGTGCCAGTATTTATTAATCTTACTTGGATAATCAGGTTCATCGCTATAGGAGTAGGTTTGTATACCGCTCGCTTTTGAGTAGGTATTACCAGTAGCGTTGAAGTGAATACTGATAAAAATATCAGAGTTGGTCTTATTAACCATACGAGAACGTTCGGTAACAAAATCAACGTCAATATCACTATCACGAGAAGTGAGGACCTTGTATCCTAGTTCTTCTAACTTAGCGCGAAGTTTGCGATAGATTTGCATATTGAGATCTTTTTCAGCGACATTGTAGTAGAAGGCACCTGAATCTTGACCACCATGCCCAGGATCTAGGAAGATAGTATTGCTGTATTGACCTTTTGTAAATCCACCTTCAGTTGAAACTTCAGAAATCCATTGGCCATATTTTTGGAACAAGTGTTCCTTGCCGTCTATCTTGTAAGTTCCTGAAACATAATGTCCACTATCATCCAGATAGTAACGAGCCTTGTAATAGTCGTCGTAAATCCACTCATTCTTGGCCATATAACCGCCAGACTTGAGGTAGTATGCTCCAATCCACTCCTGATTTGCATAACGGCCATCCGCTTTTAGATAGAACCAGCTATTGTAGGATTTATCAAAAATCCACTCTTTTTCCGCCATGGCTCCACTGGCTTTGAGGTAGTAGCTTCCTTGCCATTTATCTGCTAGCATTCCCCCATCATGAGTAAAAGAGTACCAAGAGCCCTGGATTTTTTGCCATTTGTCTTGGACGTATCTCCCTGAACCGCTAGCATAGAACCAAGTATTCTTGATTTTGACCCAGTTGTTCTCAGCCAAGGCACCACTCTTCTTAAAGAGGTAGCCCTTGAAGGTTGTTTCGCTAAGCATCCTTCCTTCTTTGTCAAAATAGTACCAAGTACCATTGATTTTCTCCCATTTGTCTTGAGAGATTTTTCCTGACGGCAGAACGTAGTACCAAACGTGATTGACCTCTTGCCAACCGTGTGATGCCATGGCTCCACTTTGACCCAAGAAATAGCCATCAATGCTTGTATTGCTCAGCATGCTTCCAGTTTGGTCAAAATAGTACCAAGCACCATTGATTTTTTTCCAAGCATTTTGAGTTAATCGTCCAGAAGGAGCAGCGTAATACCATTGATTCTCCCATTTAGTCCAGCTATTTTCCACCATGGCACCCTCTTGGTCAAAGGCATAACCCTTATAGATAGTGGACTGGAGACGGTCACCATTTTGGTCGAAGTAGTACCATTTGCCTTGAATTTTTTCCAGTTCACTGCAGGTTGGTCATCTTGGTAGAAGCGCCAGTGGTAGTTTTCTTGATACCAGCCCTCCTTTTTGGGTTTGGCTTCTTGCGCATCTACTTTTGGAAGAACTTCGGGTTCTGTATTCTCCTTAACAATAGCATCTTTTTGATCATCTTTGGATTGCTTTTCTTTAACAGCAGAAGGAGTTTGTGATTGGTTTTCTTCTGCAGAGACGGGTGCTAGAGTAGATCCTGCTATTGACAGAATCAGAGCACTGGCAAGTAGTAACTTTTTCACTTTCTATTTCCTAACTTTTTCTTTTTCCCTTTTAATCTTTATTTTTTATCAATTATCAAACTGAACTTCTTCTAGTAGATACTCGATAAAGCGTTCGCCCATCTTAGACAGGCTGGTTTTTTCATGCTGGATATAGACCAGTTCAATCGGGTCGTCAATGTCCAGCGGAATGGAAACGATATTATCTCCGTTGAGGTTGCTGTTCAAAATCCCTGTTGCAATGGTGTAACCATCCAAACCAATCAAAAGGTTAAAGAGGGTGGCACGGTCACTGACTACGATGGATTTCTTGTGGTGCTCTTGTGAAAGAATCTCCTCTGAAAAGTAGAAGGAGTTGTGCGTCCCCTGGTCATAACTCAGATAAGGGAAGTCTTCCAAATCAACCAGTTTGACCTTGTCTTTTTTAGCTAGAGGGTTGGTCTTGCTAACAAAGATATGGGGTTGAGCGGTAAAGAGGTGGTGCGCTAGCAGGTGATTGTCATCTAGCATTTTCGTTAAAACATCACGGTTGTAGCTGTTTAAAAAGAGGACACCGACCTCACTACGGAAGTTCTTGACGTCGTCGATAATCTCCCAGGTCCGAGTTTCACGTAGGAAGAGCTCGTATTTTTCCATATCACTTTTCTTGAGCAGAGAGACAAAGGCATTAACTACAAAGGCATAGTGCTGAGAGGAAACGCTGAAAAGTTCGCGGTGGGCGACAGGATTTTTATAACGTTCCTCCAGAAGTTGGGTTTGCTCAACGACCTGACGAGCATAGGAGAGAAACTCCATCCCGTCACGGGTTAAGGTAATGCCCTTGGGATTGCGGATAAAGATTTCAATGCCCATTTCATTTTCCAAGTCTCGAACGGCATTTGAAAGACTGGGTTGGGTGATAAAGAGTTGCTTGGCTGCTTCATTCATAGAGCCAGTTTCGACAATTTTGATAATATAGTGTAGTTGTTGAATTCTCATGTTTTTATTGTACCACACTTGCGGAAGAATGGGCAATGAAGACGAAGAAAATAGGGGGGAAAGAGCCGGTCCAGTATTGAAAAAAAGTCTAGAATCTGCTAAAATGGAAGCTATGAAAACATTCTATGATGTGCAGCAATTTCTCAAACAGTTTGGCATTATTGTTTACATGGGGAAGCGCTTGTATGATATTGAACTGATGAAGCTCGAACTCTCTCGGATCTATGATGCAGGTCTCATGGACAAGCTAGATTACTTAGAAGCGGAAGCTGTTCTCCGCAGGGAGCACAAGATAGAATTAGACTATATTGAGAAAAATGGAGAAATGAACTAATGGTTACTTGGATTTTGTGGGCACTTATACTGGCAATGGTGGCATGGATGGGCTATAACTACCTTCGTATTCGTCGTGCGGCTAAGATTGTGGACAATGCAGAATTTGAAGCCTTGATTCGGAAAGGGCAATTGATTGATGTCCGTGAACCAGCAGAATTTCACAGAAAACATATCCTCGGAGCTCGCAATATTCCTTCAAATCAGTTGAAGTCAAGCCTTGCAGCCCTTCGCAAGGATAAACCTGTCCTTCTCTACGAAAACCAACGTGGACAACGAGTGACCAATGCAGCACTTTATCTGAAAAAACAAGGTTTTTCTGAGATTTATATCCTTTCTTATGGATTGGATTCTTGGAAAGGGAAAGTGAAAACGAGCTAACATTCTATTAAAAACTGTCGAATGATAGATAAAGCTAGCATTTTAAGGTATCATCATTTATATTAAATTTAAGGAGATTTTATAATATGAATTCACAACAAAAGAAAAAACCTTCACTTATTTTAGGTATCTTATCTATCGTCCTTGGTTTGCTATCTCCGATAGTGGGTCTGATTTTGGGGATCATAGGATTGGTCTTGGCTTTTTCGTACCAAAAAGAATCTGGACTAGACTATAAAACAGAAAAGATTCTCAATATCGTAGGACTTGTAGTTTCTGTCCTTAACTGGATTGCAGCCATCGCATTAGTTTTTAGATAAGTAAAAACAAAAAAAGCTTTAAATTTAAAGCTTTTTTCTTTTATCCACTTTTCTCTAAGTAGTTTTTAATGATTTCCAATTCCTCTGGATTCAAGGGACGGAATTGCCCTTCTACTAGTTCTAGGTCTAATGTAAAATCACCGAATTGGACGCGTTTTAGGGCAGTCACCTTGACACCAACTGATAGAAACATCTTCTTGACTTGATGAAATTTGCCCTCAGAGATGGTGATGGAGGCACGGCTCTCTGTTGGGCTTGCGGACAGAATGTCTAGTTTTGCAGGTTTACAAGTAGTCCCATCTAAAAAGACAATCCCATCTTTGAATTTTTGGATATGTTCTGGTGTGAGCAGTCCGTTGACCACCACTTGATAGGATTTATCGACATGGTACTGGGGATGAAGGAGCTGAAAACCAAGAGGTCCATTGTCTGTCAGAAGGAGCAGTCCCGTCGTGTCACGGTCTAATCTGCCGACAGCATAGAGCTGGTCAGACTGGATGTCAGGTGGAAGGAGGTCCATGACGGTTGGTAGGTCCTTATCCTGACTGGCTGTCACCACTCTACCTGGTTTATGAAGCATGAGGTAGGTGTGCTTGTATCCTTGAATCTGCCGTCCTTGAAAAACTAGTTTCTGCAATCCAGTATCGACATTTTGAGCGAGGGAGTTGGCTGGACAATCATCTACTAGGATTTCTTTTTTCAGGAGTGCCTGTTTCATAGCCTTGCGACTGATCATTTCTTGGGCTAATAATCTATCTAAACGCATACCAGCTTATCTTATCATAAGTCTCTGACTTTGAAAAGAGTTGCCTTGACTAGAAAAGTAGAGTGAAAACATTTACACTTAGCTGAACTGTGATTTTTGAATGAGACTGTGGTATAATTGTTCAGTTAGAAATAAAAATTTAAAATATTAGAGGAAATCATGACAAAATTAAGAGAAGATATCCGTAACATTGCGATTATCGCCCACGTTGACCACGGTAAAACAACCCTCGTTGACGAATTATTGAAACAATCTGAAACTCTTGATGCACGTACTGAATTGGCAGAGCGTGCTATGGACTCAAACGATATCGAAAAAGAGCGTGGAATTACCATCCTTGCTAAGAATACAGCCGTTGCTTACAATGGAACTCGTATCAATATCATGGACACACCAGGACACGCGGACTTCGGTGGAGAAGTTGAGCGTATCATGAAAATGGTTGACGGTGTTGTCTTGGTCGTAGATGCCTACGAAGGAACCATGCCACAGACTCGTTTCGTATTGAAAAAAGCCTTGGAACAAGACCTTGTTCCAATCGTGGTTGTCAACAAAATCGACAAACCTTCAGCTCGTCCAGCAGAAGTAGTGGACGAAGTCTTGGAACTCTTCATCGAGCTTGGTGCAGATGATGACCAGCTTGATTTCCCAGTTGTTTATGCTTCAGCGATTAACGGAACATCTTCCTTGTCAGATGATCCAGCTGATCAAGAAAAAACAATGGCGCCAATCTTTGACACCATTATCGATCATATCCCAGCTCCAGTAGACAACTCAGATGAGCCTTTGCAGTTCCAAGTGTCACTTTTGGACTACAATGACTTCGTAGGTCGTATCGGTATCGGTCGTGTCTTCCGTGGTAGTGTGAAAGTTGGAGACCAAGTTACCCTTTCTAAACTAGATGGTACAACGAAGAACTTCCGTGTCACAAAACTCTTTGGTTTCTTTGGTTTGGAACGTCGTGAAATCCAAGAAGCCAAAGCGGGTGATTTGATTGCCGTATCCGGTATGGAAGATATCTTTGTTGGTGAAACTATTACTCCGACAGACGCCATTGAACCTCTTCCAATCCTACACATCGATGAGCCAACCCTTCAAATGACCTTCTTGGTCAACAACTCACCATTTGCAGGTCGTGAAGGAAAATGGGTGACTTCTCGTAAGGTGGAAGAACGCTTGCAGGCAGAATTGCAAACAGACGTTTCCCTTCGTGTTGATCCAACGGATTCACCAGATAAATGGACTGTTTCAGGTCGTGGAGAATTGCACTTGTCAATCTTGATCGAAACCATGCGTCGTGAGGGTTATGAGCTTCAAGTATCTCGCCCAGAAGTTATCGTAAAAGAGATTGACGGTGTTAAATGTGAACCATTTGAACGTGTTCAAATCGATACTCCAGAAGAATACCAAGGATCTGTTATTCAAAGCCTTTCTGAACGTAAGGGTGAAATGTTGGATATGATTTCAACTGGTAATGGTCAAACTCGTTTGGTCTTCCTTGTTCCAGCGCGTGGTTTGATTGGATACTCAACTGAGTTCTTGTCAATGACTCGTGGTTACGGTATCATGAACCATACCTTCGACCAATACTTGCCATTGATCCCAGGGGAAATTGGGGGACGTCACCGTGGTGCCCTTGTTTCCATCGATGCTGGTAAGGCTACAACTTACTCAATCATGTCTATCGAAGAACGTGGTACAATCTTTGTCAACCCAGGTACTGAGGTTTACGAAGGAATGATTATCGGTGAAAACTCTCGTGAAAACGACTTGACAGTTAACATCACCAAGGCTAAACAAATGACCAACGTCCGTTCAGCTACTAAGGACCAAACAGCGGTTATCAAGACACCTCGTATCTTAACCCTTGAAGAGTCTCTTGAGTTCTTGAATGACGATGAGTACATGGAAGTAACACCTGAGTCTATCCGTTTGCGTAAGCAAATCCTCAACAAGGCAGAGCGTGAGAAAGCCAACAAAAAGAAAAAATCAGCTGAGTAACAGCTAGGAAAGAGATAAAGATGGTCTATTTAATCATAGGGATACTCTTATTACTACTCTATGTATTTGCGACACCCCAAAGTATCAAAGGAACAGTCAACATCGTTATCTTGGTCTTTGTAGTTGTTGCACTCTTGATTTTGCTGATGTTGTCCATCTTGCAAATCTTCCAATTACCGACAGAATTCTTTGTCACAATCGCCATGCTTGCCCTTGCCTACTTTAGCTTGAGAGATATTACACTCATGCCTGTAAAAAAGGGTAAAAGAAGATAAATAGAAAGAGAGCTGCGGCTCTCTTTTTCGATTTAAAATAAGATTTTTAAGACTTTCCTTAGGTGATTACGGACGGTAGCGACTTTCTTCGAAATTCCATACCTAAACTTTGAGCCTATAGTCTCAAAGTTTCCGAATGCCTGAAATCTATTGTTTTCAGGCATTTTTATCACAACGGAAAGTCTAAGATTCCGTTTCTTGCAAAAAGGAATAAACCTAAAAATATTTTGTTCAAGTGAGTTTTTTTCCACATTTTAAGAGCTCTATATTGTTATAGAAGTTTAAAAAGTTAGTCCAAAAAAATATAATTATATTTTGCTAAAATCTATTGACAATTTATCATAATGGTGATAAATTTGCGATAATAGAAACCGATTTCATACTCTGAAATCTTACCTCCTGAAATCAATTTTCACCACAAGGAGTCTACTATGAAGAAACTATTCATATTATTATCAACTTTTTTTCTCAGCTTCTTCCTTGCTTGGATTATTGTCCTACGTGCGCCACAATATTTATATGCAAGCTATGATTCCGTTTCTTTGCTTCGTGTCAAAAAAGATACTCAGGAACCGACGCGTGAGGTATTTGAACAGGAATTGGAGAAGTTTGTAAACTCAGAACAGAGTTTAATAGCTAGAAGAATCGTAGAGCCGAGTAAGGATGGGACGACTCACTTTACTTATGCAACTTATGGTAAGGGAACATTACCAAAAGAATTCCAAGAAGCTAGCCAAGAAAGTCGTGAACGTAGTGATCCACTAAATAGTTATCTCATTTTATCAGGCTCCTTGACGAAAGAAAAGCTAGCCGATAAATTAGGAGATTTGGGTTATAAAGCAATTCCTGACCGAAAGACACCGCCCTATACTCTTGCTTTTAGAATGTTACTAATTCCCCTTATTTTAATTAGTTTAGCGATATTTGGCTTATCTTTCTTTGCTCTGGTGATTATTACTCGGATTAAGGAAATGAGAGCAGCAGGTATAAAACTCTTTTCTGGTCAGACTCTCTTATCCATCATGGGGCATTCTTTATCTACTGATATCAAATGGCTCCTTCTATCAGCCCTCCTTTCCTTCCTAGGTGGGGGAGTCGTTCTTTTTAGTCAAGGTTTGTTTTATCCTATCTTGTTAGCTACCTATGGTTTTGGGATTAGTTTCTATCTGTTGTTTTTATTGGCGATTTCAATTTTACTAATGCTTCTTTATCTAATGAGTTTGAGTTACAAAGCATTAGTTCCTGTTATTAAGGGAAGATTACCCCTTAAACGCTTGATGACTTTAACCCTATTGTGTCAGTTAGTAGCTGTTTTTACAGTAGGCTACGCTGTTAAGACAGGTTTGACGTCTTACCAACGATTGAAAGAACTTGAAATTTCAAAACAAGCATGGAAGGATAGAGCAGACTATTACCAGATTTCTTTTGGCTTAGGTGATAGAGTAAAAGATACAGAAAATCAGAGCAAGTGGTATGCCTTTGCCAAGGAAGCAATCGAAGAAGAACAGGCTCTATTTGTAAAAGATAATCTCATTCATTTTGCAAATCCTCAAGGAAAAAATGAAAAAGGGGAAACACTGGATACCTATAGTCCAGATGCTAATGTTCTCTATGTCAGTCCAAGTTATTTGGACAAGGAAAATGTGTCTGTCAATAATGAGACTAGACAGAAACTAGCTCATCTTCAAAAAGGGGAATTTGGACTCTTATTACCAGAATCTCTTCGTTCACAGGAAGCAGAACTTAAGAAAGTTTTTGAAGAAAGTTTGAACTACTACGGAAAATCAAGCGAGGACCAAGACGCTCCTTTAGAGTATGAAATGAGAGCGATTGTTAGCTATCTTCCAACAGGAGAAAAGCGGTTTGTTTATAATAACGGTGAAAGTCCAGTATCCGTCCAGTACTTAACCGATCCGATTTTAGTTGTGTTCACTCCTACATCTACAGGTGATAGTTTCATTTCAAAATCTGTTTGGTCTATTAATGCTGGAAATCGACTCTTTATCAAAGGATATGAGAGTGGACTAGCTCTCTTGAAGGAAGCTGGAATTTATGAGCAAGTATCCTATCTTAAAGAAGGAAGAAGTGTTTATCTAACTCGTTATAATGAAGTGCAAACTGAAACAGCAACTTTAATCTTAGGAGCTATTGTGGGGATAGCCAGTTCCTTGTTACTCTTTTATTCTGTCAATCTTCTATATTTCGAGCAATTCCGTCGAGATATCTTGATTAAACGAATTTCAGGTTTACGATTTTTTGAAACGCATGCTCAGTATATGGTTAGTCAATTTGCCAGTTTTGTATTTGGTGCTAGTCTCTTTATTTTACGCAGCAGAGACTGGGTAATTGGCTTGCTCACTTTATTAGTCTTTCTAGTTAGTGCAGTTCTGACGCTTTACCGTCAAGCGCAGAAAGAATCTCGTGTTTCTATGACCATTATGAAAGGAAAATAGGATGATTGAACTAAAGAATATATCTAAAAAATTTGGAAGCCGTCAGCTATTTTCAGATACTAATCTTCATTTTGAAGGTGGGAAAATTTATGCCTTAATCGGTACAAGTGGCTGTGGTAAGACAACACTCTTGAATATGATTGGACGATTAGAGCCATATGACAAAGGGCAAATCATCTATGATGGCACTTCTCTTAAGGACATCAAGCCTTCTGTTTTCTTTAGAGATTACTTAGGATACTTATTTCAAGATTTTGGCTTAATTGAAAGTCAAACTGTCAAAGAGAATCTCAATCTGGGTTTAGTTGGTAAAAAGTTGAAAGAAAAAGAGAAAATCTCTTTGATGAAACAAGCTCTAAACCGTGTCAACCTCTCTTATTTAGATTTAAAGCAACCTATCTTTGAATTATCAGGAGGAGAAGCACAACGTGTTGCACTAGCGAAGATAATTTTAAAGGATCCACCTTTGATCCTCGCAGATGAACCAACCGCTTCCTTAGACCCCAAAAACTCTGAGGAATTACTTTCTATCCTAGAATCTTTAAAAAATCCGAACCGAACTATTATTATTGCGACCCACAATCCTCTGATTTGGGAACAAGTGGACCAAGTTATTCGAGTTACCGATTTATCACATAGATGATAAAAGATATTAAGTTAGAAGAAAGAGTCACAAATACACTTTGTGGCTTTTTTATTTCCATAAAAATGGTAAAATAGTAGGAGTAGAAATGGAGTTTGAGACATGAAAGTAATCGATCAATTTAAAAATAAGAAAGTACTTGTTTTAGGTTTGGCTAAGTCTGGTGAGTCTGCAGCCCGTTTGTTGGACAAGCTAGGTGCCATTGTGACAGTAAATGACGGCAAGCCTTTTGAGGAAAATCCTGCTGCGCAAAGTTTGCTAGAAGAGGGAATCAAGGTTGTCACTGGTGGGCATCCTTTGGAATTGTTGGATGAAGATTTCGCTCTGATGGTGAAAAATCCAGGTATCCCGTATAGCAATCCCATGATTGAAAAGGCATTGGCAAAGGGAATTTCAGTCTTGACTGAGGTGGAGTTGGCTTACTTGATCTCAGAAGCGCCAATTATCGGTATCACTGGTTCAAATGGGAAAACAACCACAACGACGATGATTGGGGAAGTTTTAACTGCTGCTGGCCAACATGGTCTCTTGTCAGGGAACATCGGCTATCCTGCCAGTCAAGTGGCTCAAACTGCAACAGATAAAGACACGCTTGTCATGGAACTTTCTTCTTTCCAACTGATGGGTGTCCAAGAATTTCATCCTGAGATTGCGGTTATTACCAACCTCATGCCCACTCATATCGACTACCATGGTTCTTTTGAGGCCTATGTGGCAGCTAAGTGGAATATCCAAAATAATATGACAGCAGCTGATTTTCTTGTTTTGAACTTTAACCAAGACTTGGCAAAAGAATTGGCTACCAAAACACAAGCCACTGTTGTACCATTTTCAACAAAGGAAAAGGTTGATGGGGCTTATCTGGAAGATGGTCAACTCTGCTTCCGTGGGGAAGTGGTCATGGAAGCTAGTGAAATCGGTGTTCCAGGTAGCCACAATGTGGAGAATGCCCTTGCGACTATTGCTGTAGCCAAGCTCCGAGGTGTAGACAACCAAACGATTAAGGAAACTCTTTCATCCTTTGGTGGTGTTAAACACCGTCTCCAATTTGTGGATGAAATTCAGGGTGTCAAATTCTATAACGATAGCAAGTCAACCAATATCTTAGCAACTCAAAAAGCCTTGTCAGGATTTGACAATAGTAAGGTCATTTTGATTGCAGGTGGTTTGGACCGTGGCAATGAGTTTGATGAATTGGTGCCAGATATTACTGGACTCAAGAAGATGGTCATCCTCGGTCAGTCTGCAGAACGTGTCAAACGGGCGGCAGAGAAGGCTGGTGTGACTTATGTAGATGCGACAGATATTGCTGATGCGACCCGCAAGGCCTATGAGCTTGCGACAGAAGGAGATGTAGTCCTTCTCAGTCCTGCAAATGCTAGCTGGGATATGTATGCTAACTTTGAAGTACGTGGAGACCTCTTTATCGACACAGTAGCGGAGTTAAAGGAATAATATGAAAAAAATTGTCTTTACAGGCGGGGGGACGGTTGGACATGTCACCCTCAACCTTTTGTTAATGCCTAAGTTCATCGAAGACGGCTGGGAAGTTCACTATATTGGTGATAAACACGGAATCGAACACCAAGAAATTCTCAAGTCAGGCTTGAATGTGACCTTCCATTCCATTGCGACTGGGAAGTTGCGTCGCTATTTCTCTTGGCAAAATATGCTGGATGTGTTTAAAGTTGGTTGGGGAATTGTCCAATCGCTCTTTATCATGTTACGACTGCGTCCAAAGGCTCTTTTTTCTAAGGGAGGATTTGTCTCTGTACCGCCGGTTATCGCAGCGCGAGTGTCAGGAGTGCCTGTCTTTATTCATGAATCTGACCTTTCTATGGGCTTGGCCAATAAAATCGCCTACAAATTTGCGACCAAGATGTATTCGACATTTGAGCAGGCTGCTGGTCTCGCAAAAGTCGAGCATGTGGGAGCAGTGACCAAGGTTTCAAACCAAAAAACTTCAGAACCCGATGAATTGGTGGATATCCAAACTCACTTTGATCCTAAATTGCCAACGGTATTGTTTGTTGGTGGTTCTGCAGGAGCTCGTGTATTTAACCAATTGGTGACGGATCATAAGCAAGAACTGACAGAGCGCTACAATATTATCAATCTCACTGGAGATTCAAGCCTCAATGAGTTGAGTCAAAATCTCTTTCGTGTTGATTATGTGACAGATCTCTATCAACCTTTAATGGAGATGGCAGATGTGGTGGTGACCCGTGGTGGTGCCAATACGATTTTTGAGCTCTTGGCCATGGCGAAACTCCATCTCATCGTACCATTGGGTCGTGAAGCAAGTCGAGGAGACCAGATTGAAAATGCAGCGTACTTTGTTAAAAAGGGTTATGCAGAAGAACTTCAAGAAAGTGACTTGACTTTGGAAAGCTTGGAGGAGAAACTCAGTCACTTGCTTAGTCACAAGGATCAGTACCAAGCTAGCATGAAGGCATCAACTGAATTGAAATCTCTTGCGGATTTTTACGATCTATTAAGAAAAGACCTAGCATAAGGAATATCAATGTCAAAGGATAAGAACAAAGAATCAAACCCTAAGAAAGAATTGTCTGAATGGCAGAAACGAAACCAGGAATACCTGAAAAAAAAGGCTGAGGAAGAAGCTGCCCTAGCTGAGGAGAAGGAAAAGGAAAAACAAGCTCGAATGGGGAAAAACTCTAAGTCGTTAGAGGAAAGTAAGAAGTCATCGAGTGATTCCGACCAGAACGAAACTGTTCCAGACGAAGAATCATCCGAAAAAGAAGAAAAATCTAAAAAGGATGATCCTAAAGTCAAAGAAGAAAAGAAGAAAAAAGAAAAACCAGAGAAACCTGCCAAGCCTAAAATTGCACCTGTTCATATTTGGCGAGCTGTGAGTATCTTGGTACCCAGTGTCCTGGTCCTCCTTCTTTCAGTCTATCTGTTGACTCCACTTTCGACCATCAAAAATATCGAGGTTAAGGGAAATAGTAACACGCAGGCGGATGACATCAAACAGGCTTCTGGGATTCAAGATAGCGACTATACTTTAGCTCTATTGTTGGATAAGGAAAGATACGCTGAGCGAATCAAGTCCAACCATTGGATAGAGTCGGCGAAGATTAACTATCAATTTCCGACTAACTTTACGATTGAGGTTAAGGAATTTGATATTGTTGGTTATTATGTGTCTGGTGAAGAACATTATCCTATTCTGTCTAGTGGTACAGTAGAGTCAACTCCTGTTGAACGCTTAAACTTGCCTGAGACTTATCTGACAGTTACCTTTAACGATGAGCAGCAGGTGAAAGAACTGATAACGGGATTGTCTACCATCAGTGAGGATATCAAGAGTCAAATCCAGAAAATCGAATTAGCGCCAAGCAAGGCAACAGCAGATCTTTTAAAAATTACTATGCTGGACACAGATGAGGTTTTGGTTCCCTTGTCAGAATTGAGCAAGAAATTGCCTTATTACAGCAAAATCAAGCCACAATTGTCAGAACCGAGTGTAGTCGATATGGAAGCTGGAGTATACAGCTATACTATAGCGGATAAGCTGATAGAAGAAGCAGAAGAAAAAGCCAAGCAAGAGGCCAAGGAAGCCGAGAAGAAAAAACAGGAAGAAGAAAAGAAAAAACAAGAAGAACAGGGAAATCAAAGCCAAACGAGCCAGCAATCACAGAGTCGATAGACTAACTTTTCCTCTTGATTTTGAATGGTATAAAAGTCCAGTTTCGAGTTTTTGCTTGACAAGTCCTAGTATAAATAATAGAATAGAAAAAAACCTTTAAAGCAGTCCAGAGAGGCAGCTAAGGTTAGACGGTGAAAGGGTGGACTCTACCCATTTTTCGTGGAACCTTGCTGTTGGCAGGTTCCTTTTTTCGTGGTTTGTTTTTGACCATACTCTCTTGCTTGCAAAGGTAAAAGGAGAAAGGTATGCGTGAACATCGTCCAGTTATTGCTCTTGATTTTCCTAGTTTTGAGGCAGTCAAGGAATTTTTATCTCTTTTCCCAGTAGAAGAAAGTCTTTATCTAAAAGTAGGGATGGAGCTTTATTATGCGGAAGGTCCAGAAGTTGTCCGTTATTTGAAGTCACTGGGGCATAGTGTCTTTTTGGACCTTAAGCTACATGACATTCCAAATACAGTCAAATCTGCTATGAAGGTCTTATCTCAGCTTGGTGTAGACATGACCAATGTTCATGCTGCTGGGGGTGTAGAGATGATGAAGGCTGCGCGTGAAGGTCTTGGAAAAGAAGCAAAATTGATTGCTGTCACTCAATTGACTTCAACTTCTGAAGAACAAATGAGAGACTTTCAAAATATCCAAACCAGTCTTCAAGAATCGGTCATTCACTATGCCAAGAAGACAGCTGAAGCGGGCTTGGACGGTGTCGTTTGCTCAGCTCAGGAAGTCAAGCTTATCAAAGAAGCAACAAGCAAAGATTTTATCTGTTTGACACCGGGAATTCGTCCAGCGGGAGCTGCGGTAGGAGACCAAAAACGTGTCATGACGCCAGCGGACGCCTATCAAATCGGTAGTGACTATATCGTAGTGGGACGTCCTATTACCCAAGCTGAGGATCCTGTTGTAGCTTATCATGCTATCAAGAATGAATGGAACCAAGACTGAAATTAAAGAAATAGATTATAAAAACAAAGGAGAATACTATGACACTTGCTAAAGATATCGCTAGCCACCTCTTGAAAATCCAAGCCGTTTACCTTAAACCAGAGGAGCCTTTCACTTGGGCATCTGGTATCAAATCGCCGATTTATACTGACAACCGTGTGACACTAGCCTATCCAGAAACTCGTACTCTAATTGAAAATGGTTTTGTAGATGCTATCAAAGAAGCCTTTCCAGAGGTGGAAGTGATTGCAGGAACTGCGACAGCAGGAATTCCACACGGAGCTATTATCGCTGACAAGATGAACTTGCCTTTTGCCTACATCCGCAGCAAACCAAAAGACCACGGAGCTGGTAACCAAATCGAAGGTCGCGTAGCACAAGGTCAAAAGATGGTTGTTGTTGAAGACCTCATTTCAACGGGTGGGTCTGTTCTTGAAGCCGTAGCAGCAGCTAAACGCGAAGGAGCTGATGTGCTTGGTGTCGTAGCGATTTTCAGTTATCAATTGCCAAAAGCTGATAAGAATTTTGCGGATGCTGGTGTCAAACTTGTGACGCTTTCTAACTACAGTGAACTGATCCACCTAGCCCAAGAAGAAGGTTACATCACACCAGAAGGACTCGCTCTCCTAAAACGCTTTAAAGAAGACCAAGAAAATTGGCAAAACGTTTAAAACATAGAAAATCAGGTAGTCACTAGGATTACCTGATTTTTTATATGCGGGCAATAAAACAAAGGTTCCTAAAGGTAAAGAAGAATATAGGATAATGATAGAATGAGAGTCCTCTCTTTTTTGGGGCACATTCAGATAATCAGTTTGAAATTTCCAGACAAATTTTTTGAAAGGAATCTGAAAAAGAGGTAAGATAGTTTATGTAAGAAAAAGTAAACGCTTACTTAATAAGGAGGACACTTTATGTCATATAAAACAAGCAATGCAGAAGGACCTGTAGATTTTATTAACACTTATGATTTGGAGCCAATGGCGCAACAAGTCATTCCTAAAGCTGCCTTTGGTTATATCGCTAGTGGAGCAGAGGATACTTTCACTTTACGCGAGAACATCCGTGCCTTTAACCACAAACTTATTGTTCCTCATACGCTTTGTGATGTTGAAAATCCAAGTACAGAGATTGAATTTGCAGGTGAAAAATTATCTTCACCAATTATTATGGCGCCTGTTGCGGCTCATAAATTGGCAAATGAGCAGGGGGAAGTAGCTACTGCGCGTGGTGTGCATGAATTTGGTTCTCTTTATACAACCAGCTCTTACTCTACCGTTGACCTTCCAGAAATTACGGAAGCTCTTCAAGGGACACCTCATTGGTTCCAATTTTACTTTAGTAAGGATGACGGGATTAACCGCCACATCATGGACCGTGTGAAGGCTGAAGGCTACAAAGCGATTGTCTTGACGGCGGATGCAACTGTAGGGGGCAATCGTGAGGTCGATAAGCGCAATGGTTTTGTCTTCCCAGTTGGCATGCCGATTGTTGAGGAATACCTGCCAGAAGGTGCTGGAAAATCAATGGACTTTGTTTACAAGTCAGCTAAACAACGCTTGTCTCCACGCGATGTCGAATTTATCGCTACATACTCAGGACTTCCCGTCTATGTCAAGGGACCACAATGCCGTGAGGACGTTGAACGTTCGCTTGCTGCGGGAGCTTCAGGTATCTGGGTAACCAACCACGGTGGCCGCCAAATCGATGGTGGACCAGCATCCTTTGACTCACTTCAAGAAGTGGCTGAAGCAGTTGATAAACGTGTGCCAATTGTCTTTGACTCTGGTGTTCGTCGCGGTCAACACGTCTTTAAAGCCTTGGCTTCAGGAGCAGACTTGGTAGCTATTGGTCGCCCTGTGATCTATGGTTTGGCTCTTGGTGGTAGTGTTGGTGTGCGTCAAGTCTTCGAGCACTTAAATGCAGAATTGAAGACAGTCATGCAGTTATCTGGAACTCAGACCATTGAAGATGTCAAACACTTCAAGCTCCGTCATAACCCATACAACCCAACCTTCCCAGTTGACCCTCGTGATTTGAAATTGTATTGATAAAGTAGAAGGCCTCCACCTGATGTGGAGGTTTTTCTTTGTGTATAGAAAGAATAAATCGTTATTAGAAACTATATAAATATATTTTCCAGTCAAATATCTTGCTAGGGCTTTCAAATTCTGTTATACTGGTCCAGTAATTAAATAATAAAGACATTTGGGGTGCTTTAGGCTGAGATGATACCCATTGAACCTGATACAGTTAATACTGGCGAAGGGAAATGTGAAAAGGTTTTTTTCGTATGTCGAAAAGAACTGTCTAATCTTGTAAGGTAAACTCTAATTCTCGTTTGTAATTGGAGTTTTTTTGTTTATCAAAAGATGATAGGCTTGACGGCAAGCCTTTCGGTAGCTCTCCTTGAATGCCCCACTTTTCTTTAAAAAAGGAGTTTTTTATGTTGAAAAAATGGCAGTTAAAAGATGTTATCTTGCTTGCTTTCTTGTCTATCTTTTTTGGTGGCGTTTTTGTGGGTTCGGGCTATCTATTTGATATCCTCACCCTAATCTTGGCCCCTCTTGGTTTGCAGGCCTTTGCCAATGAAATCCTCTTTGGTCTCTGGTGTATGGCTGCGCCCATTGCGGCTATCTTTGTTCCAAGAATCGGAAGTGCAACGATTGGAGAAGTGCTCGCTGCGCTTGCTGAAGTCCTTTATGGTAGCCAATTCGGTCTAGGCGCTCTTTTGTCTGGCTTGGTTCAAGGCTTGGGAAGTGAATTTGGTTTTCTCGTAACCAAGAATCGCTATGAAAGTTGGCTCTCTCTAACTGCCAATAGTATTGGGATTACGCTTGTTAGCTTTGTCTATGAATACATTAAATTAGGTTACTATGCCTTTTCTCTTCCTTTTGTCCTTTCCTTGCTTGTGGTGCGTTTTATTTCCGTCTTTTTCTTCTGTACCATCTTGGTTCGTGCCATTGTCAAACTCTATCATCAGTTTGCGGCCGGAGGCAAGGCGTAGATGGGGCTGGAACTACGGGGGATTCAGTCACCAATCTTTTCGGAACCGATTGATTTTACTTTTCATGCGCAAGCTTTTACCTTGTTAGTTGGGAGCAGTGGTTCAGGAAAATCCAGCCTTTTTCAAATCATTGCCCAGGTCACTTCCTTACCTTATAGTGGTCAAGTCCTGATAGATGGAAACCAGGTCAGTCAGCTTTCTATCGTTGAACGTGTCCAGACGGTTGGTATTCTCTTTCAAAATCCCAATCATCAATTCACCATGGAGAACTTGTTTGAGGAACTGGTTTTTACATTGGAGAATATCGGGCATCCCCTTCAAGATATTGATGCTAAAATAGCAGAGGTGGTCCAGCAATGTCGTTGCGAGGCAATCTTGCACCGTCCCATCCATCACTTATCAGGTGGGGAAAAGCAAAAGGCTGCGCTGGCTGTTCTATTTGCCATGAATCCTAGGGTCTATCTCTTGGATGAGCCCTTTGCTTCTATTGACCGCAAAAGTAGGATAGAGATCCTAGAGATTCTAAAGGAATTGGCCTCTAATGGGAAGACAGTCATCCTGTGTGACCATGATTTATCAGACTATGGAGCCTACATTGACCATATGGTGGAGCTAAGAGACGGGCAACTGAGGGAAGTGTTTCAAATCCCTACCTCTGAGATGACACAGGTTGCTTCAAAGGAAGTTGCCTCTAGCCTAGAACTATTCCATATGGATCGTGTGACTTGTGAGCTGGGTAATCGTCCCCTCTTTTCGATTGCTAATTTCACGTTTTACCAAGGAATTTCCTGTATCCTGGGTGACAATGGTGTCGGGAAATCAACCCTCTTTCGATCTATTCTTCAATTTCAAAAGTATAAGGGGCGCATTAGCTGGAAGGGGACAGTCCTGAAAAAGAAAAAGAGTTTGTACCGTGACCTAACGGGTGTTGTTCAGGAAGCTGAGAAGCAGTTTATCCGAGTCAGTCTGCGAGAGGAACTGCAATTAGATAGTCCAGACTCGGAAAGAAATCAGCGGATTCTCCAAGCATTACAATTTTTTAATTTGGAGCAGGCTCTTGATAAGAGTCCCTATCAATTAAGTGGTGGCCAACAAAAGATTCTTCAGCTTTTGACCATCTTGACCAGCAAGGCTTCTGTAATCTTGCTAGATGAGCCATTTGCTGGTTTGGATGATAGAGCTTGCCATTATTTTTGTCAGTGGATGTTGGAGGACAGAAATCAGGGAAGAAGTTTTTTGATCATTAGCCATCGTTTAGATCCCTTGATTTCTGTGGTCGATTATTGGATCGATATGACTAGTGAGGGTCTCAGCCACCTTCAAGACGTGACGATCAGCAAACCTCTCACATCTCTGAACAATGATACTATAGGGGAGGTGAGGTAGTATGATCAAAGTAGCAACCAAGACACCAGTTATCAGCCTCTTCTTTCTAATTTTATCCTTGGAAACATCCTTCATTCCTTCGATTGCTCTGAATCTTTCGGTAGCCGCATTTTGCATACTCTTTTTGCTCTATCACCGTCGATTTAAAATGTTGGCTTGGATGCTCTTGCTCGCCATTTTGCCATCCATCGCCAACTACTGGGCAATTCAGTTACATGGGGATACTTCTCAGGCAGTGATACTTGGAACGAGGGCCTTTGTGACGGTTTGTATCGGCCTTGTTTTTGTTTCCAGTATTTCCTTAAAAGAGCTTTTCTTGTATTTGGCTCAAAAGGGGTTATCACGGTCTTGGGCCTATGCCTTGATTGTGGTATTCAATTCCTTTCCCCTTATTCAGCAAGAAATCAAGTCCCTCAAGGAAGCATGCTTATTGCGTGGTCAAAAATTGCATGTTTGGTCGCCCTTGATTTATAGCAAGGTTCTGATGACGGTCTTTAGATGGCGCCATCTTTACCTGAGAGCTCTGTCTGCACATGGATATGACGAACATGCTCATTTGGAGAATCGCTATCGAACTTTTTATATTTCTCAGAGGACAAAATTGATCTATCTACTTTTCTTTTTATTGCTTCAAACCAGTCTGTTTTTATAAAGGAGTTATTATGGAATTTACAGATATTGCGATGGAATTATCCAGGGAAGCTTGGCAGGCTTCCTTTAACCATCCCTTTGTTTTACAGTTACAAGAGGGAACGTTAGAACCTTCTATTTTCCGCTATTACCTTATTCAGGATGCCTACTATCTGAAGTCTTTTTCAGAAGCTTATCACCTCTTGGCTGATAAGACTTCAAACGAGGAGATGAAAAGACTTTTGAAACAAAATGCTCAGAGTCTAGTGGAGGGTGAATTATTTATCCGCCAACAGTTTTTCAAGGAATTAGGAATCAGCGACCAGGAAATGGAGCAACACCCAATCGCTCCAACCTGTTATCATTACATTTCTCATATTTATCGACAGTTTGCAGAGACAAACTTGGGCATTGCTTTTGCTAGTTTGCTCCCATGTCCGTGGTTATACCATGATTTGGGCAAGGCACTTAATCGCAAACCATCCCCGAATCCTCTTTATCAACAGTGGATTGAAACCTATATCACCGATGAGTTAGAACAGCAGATTAAAGAGGAAGAAGCGCTGGTCAATCAGCTCTATCGAGAAAGCGACGAGACGGACAAACAAAAAATGCTAGAGGCCTTCCACAGAAGTGTCCACATGGAAGCCAAGTTTTGGGAGATGGCTTACCAACACCAAACATGGACGAGTGATTTGCAGTCCTTAGAAAAAGAGAAGAAATAGAAAATGAGAAACCACCAACTTCAAGTTCACAAATTAACCATTTTATCCATGATGATCGCCCTTGACGTAGTTCTTACACCCATCTTTCGAATTGAAGGAATGGCACCAATGTCCAGTGTAGTCAACATTCTTGCAGGAATCATGATGGGACCTGTTTATGCCTTGGTCATGGCTACAGTCACAGCCTTTATCCGTATGTCTACTCAAGGTATTCCGCCCTTGGCCCTCACAGGAGCTACTTTTGGAGCCCTCCTTGCAGGTCTCTTTTATAAGTACGGTCGAAAATTTCATTATTCTGCCCTAGGAGAAATCTTGGGAACAGGGATTATCGGTTCTATTGTTTCCTATCCTGTCATGGTTCTCTTTACGGGATCTGCGGCAAAGCTCAGCTGGTTTATCTATACTCCGCGTTTTTTTGGAGCGACCTTGATTGGTACAGCAATAGCTTTTCTCGCCTTTCGATTTTTAATCAAGCAGGAATTCTTTAAAAAAGTGCAAGGATATTTCTTTGGTGAAAGGATAGACTGATGCAGGAATTTACAAATCCCTTTCCTCTAACCTCCAGCTCCTTGATTCACTGCATCACCAATGAGATTTCCTGCGAGATGCTGGCCAATGGTATTTTGGCTCTGGGATGCAAACCAGTCATGGCAGATGACCCTCGTGAGGTTCTTGATTTTACCAAACAAAGCCAGGCTCTCTTTCTCAATTTGGGGCATTTGTCAGCTGAGAAGGAGAAGGCAATCCGTCTGACAGCTACTTATGCAAACCAAGCTTCTCTCCCAATGGTAGTAGATGCGGTTGGCGTAGCAGCTTCATCCAATCGTAAGGACCTAGTCAAAGATCTTTTAGAATACAAGCCCACGGTCCTTAAAGGAAATATGTCAGAAATACGAAGTCTTGTAGGTTTAAAGCACCATGGGATTGGGGTTGATGCGAGTGCTAAAGACCAAGAAACGGAGGATTTGCTTCAAGTCTTGAAAGACTGGTGTCAGACCTATCCTGGTATGTCATTCTTAGTCACTGGCCCCAAGGACCTCATCGTTTCGGAGAATCAGGTTGCAATATTGGGAAATGGCTGTGCAGAATTGGACTGGATAACAGGGACAGGAGACTTGGTTGGAGCCTTGACAGCCGTTTTTCTCAGCCAAGGAAAGACCGCCTTTGAAGCTTCTTGCCTAGCGATCTCTTATCTCAATATCTCTGCTGAGAGAATCGTTGTTAAAGGAATAGGATTGGAAAATTTTCGTTACCAAGTTCTAAATCAACTCTCTCTCCTAAAAAGAGACGAAAACTGGCTAGAAGCCATCAAAGGAGAATTTTATGAATAGAGAATTACTTAAACTGTATCTAGTAACCAATCGCTACCAAGATTCCTTGGAAAGCTTTCTTGAAAAAGTCGAGACGGCCTGCCGTTCAGGTGTTACCATAGTCCAACTACGAGAAAAAAATCTCACCACCAATCAATACTATCAACTGGCAAAACAAGTCAAGGAAATAACAGATGCCTACCAGGTGCCCTTGATCATCGATGATCGATTGGATATCTGTCTAGCAGTCGATGCTGCTGGGTTGCATATAGGCGACGATGAACTACCAGTTTCGGTTGCCCGCAAAGTCTTGGGTCCTGAAAAAATCCTCGGTGTCACTGCTAAAACAGTTAAAAGAGCCCTCGAAGCAGAAACATCGGGTGCGGATTACTTGGGAACAGGAGCCATTTTCCCGACTACGACCAAAGAAAATGCACCCATCACCCTGATTTCAACCTTGAAAACAATTTGCCAAACGGTCGCCATTCCAGTAGTTGCTATTGGAGGCTTGACGTCAGAGAACATTGACCAACTTACGGGTACTGGCATAGCTGGTGTAGCAGTCGTCAGGGATCTGATGCAGGCAGAAGATATAGAAGCAAAAACGCAAGCTTTTTTAACAAAGCTAGATGACATTATTTCCTAATCAAAAACTCTCTAATTCCCTTATAGTGGGAACTAGAGAGTTTTTTCTTAATCTTTAAAGCTTGTATGGTTGACTGGACCAGAACCATGACCGAGTTGAGGGGCGTCTTGGATGGCTTTTGTGATAAAGGCCTTGGCCTTATCGACTGCCTGATAAAGGGTCTTCCCCTTGGCTAGTTCAGCCGTAATCACTGCAGCAAAAGTACATCCAGTACCATGGGTGTGACAGGTTTGAATTCTAGGACTTTCCCAGACAAATTGCTCCTCCTTGGTAAAGAGGAAATCCTTGGCACCGCCTTCGAGATGACCACCTTTGATTACCACAGACTGAGGACCAAATTCTTTTAAAATCAGGCGACCGGCACGTTGCATGTCTTCTGAATTATGAATTGAGAAACCAACAATTTCTTCTGCCTCAGGAAGATTGGGTGTAATAATAGTCGCAAGGGGAAGCAGGTTTGTTTTTAGGTAGCTTCTCGCACTAGTATCTATCAGGGTATCACCGCTTGTTGCGACCATAACAGGGTCCAGCACGTAGGGGCAGTCCAGTTTTTTAAGATAGGGTTGGATAATCTCCATGATTTCAGTAGTTGCCAACATACCAGTTTTTACAGCCTGGGGCTTGATATCCGAAAAGACACTCTCCAATTGAGCTTCCAACATTTGGTTGGAGACGTGCTCGATTAATTGAACGCCTCTGGTATTTTGAGCGACAAGGCTGGTCACAACGGCCATTCCATAAACATCTCTAGCTTGGAACGACTTTAAGTCAGCCATAATGCCAGCACCGCCACTAGGGTCAGTTCCAGCAATGGTTAGAGCAACGGGTAAATAAGTCATCTAAAACCTCCCAACCAACTGAAGTTTGTATTCTTAAGAACAAGCTAGTCTGTTTCAGGAAGGCAATAGAAGACCAGCTAGTCCTCATTATCATTTCCACTTCCATCAGCTAGCATTACCTAGATTGAGTCAAAGGGATCTAACAGTCGTTAATCTCAGCTTTACGCACCCCTAGTGGTTGTTTTCTTTTTTCTTCAGTATAGCATATTTTTATAGTTTATATAGTAAAATTTGACTGCAAATCTCTCCTTATATACTTAAAATTCTATTTTTCGAAGAAATAAGAAGATTTATAATTGACAAATGTAGATTTTGAGAGTATACTTAGATTTATAATTGACAAATGTAGATTCGGAGGGATGCTAATGCAGATTTCAGATGCAGAATGGCAGGTTATGAAGATTGTTTGGATGCAGGGAGAACAGACCAGCACGGATTTGATCAGGGTTCTGGCAGAGCGGTTTGACTGGTCCAAGTCTACAGTTCAAACCCTTTTGGCTCGTCTGGTTGAGAAAGAGTGTTTAACTCGGAAAAAAGAGGGCAAGTCCTTTGTTTATTCAGCCCTTTTAACTCTGGATCAAAGTCGAAACTTGCTTGTCCAAGATATCAAAGACAAGGTTTGTTCTCGTAGGATGAAGAACTTGTTGGCTGATTTGATTGTGGAATGTGATTTCACTCAGGCTGACTTGGAATACTTGGAAGCTGTGATTTCTGAGAAAAAAGCTAGCGCAGTTGCTGAAGTAAAATGTAATTGTATGTAAAGGAGACGCCATGTTAAATAGTATTGTAACCATTATTTGTATTACCCTTATCGCGTTTATCTTGTTTTGGTTTTTCAAAAAGCCTGAAAAATCTGGACAAAAGGCCCAGCAAAAAAAGGACTACCAAGAGATTCGAGTGGAAGTCATGGGGGGCTATACGCCTGAGTTGATTATTCTCAAGAAATCAGTGCCAGCCCGTATTGTCTTTGACCGCAAGGACCCTTCACCTTGTTTGGATCAGATTGTTTTTCCAGACTTTGGTGTGCATGCGGATCTTCCTATGGG
Organism: Streptococcus halitosis; assembly: GCF_023147855.1. GTDB lineage: Bacteria > Bacillota > Bacilli > Lactobacillales > Streptococcaceae > Streptococcus > Streptococcus halitosis_B. Next base: position 640,255 of record NZ_JAHXOP010000001.1, on the reverse strand, counting down.
TGAAGAGTATGTAGTGGAAATCACACCTGAGCAGGCTGGGGAGTTTGGCTTTGCTTGTGGTATGAACATGATGCACGGTAAGATGATTGTAGAGTAGGAGGAGACTATGACTGAAATTGTGAAAGCAAGCCTAGAAAATGGCATTCAAAAAATCCGTATCACAGCTGAAAAAGGATATCATCCAGCCCATATTCAGCTTCAAAAAGGGATTCCGGCTGAGATTACCTTTCATCGTGCCACTCCTTCAAACTGTTACAAGGAAATTCTTTTTGAAGCAGAAGGTATTCTAGAACCAATCGGTGTGGACGAGGAGAAGACAATTCGTTTTACTCCTCAAGAGCTGGGTGAGCATGAATTCTCATGTGGCATGAAGATGCAAAAGGGAAGCTATACCGTAGTTGAGAAGACGCGAAAATCTTTGTCACTTTTGCAACGTTTTTGGATTACTAGTATCTTTACTGTGCCGCTTGTTTTCCTCATGCTTGGGATGTTGACAGGGACTATCAGTCATCCAGTTATGCATTGGGGTACCTTTTTAGCCACAACACCTATCATGCTAGTGGCAGGAGGTCCTTATATTCAGAGCGCTTGGGCCAGCTTTAAAAAGCACAATGCCAACATGGATACCTTGGTGGCACTGGGAACTCTAGTGGCCTATCTCTATAGTCTAGTTGCCCTCTTTGCTGGTCTTCCTGTCTATTTTGAAAGTGCTGGATTTATCCTCTTCTTCGTTCTTTTGGGAGCCGTTTTTGAGGAAAAAATGCGAAAAAATACTTCCCAAGCTGTGGAGAAATTACTTGATTTGCAAGCTAAAACAGCAGAAGTCTTGCGTGAGAATAGCTATGTACAAGTTCCTTTGGAACAAGTCAAGGTAGGAGACCTGATTCGGGTGCGTCCTGGAGAAAAGATTGCGGTTGATGGTGTTGTAGTCGAAGGTGTATCCAGTATTGACGAATCCATGGTGACAGGTGAGAGCCTGCCAGTGGACAAAACAGTTGGAGATACTGTGATTGGATCCACTATAAATAACAGTGGCACTCTTATTTTTAGGGCGGAAAAAGTTGGTTCAGAGACTGTCTTGGCACAGATTGTGGACTTTGTGAAGAAAGCTCAGACCAGCCGAGCACCAATTCAGGATTTGACGGATAAGATTTCAGGGATTTTTGTCCCAGCAGTTGTCATTTTAGCGATTTTAACTTTTTGGATTTGGTTTGTCTTGCTTGAGGCTAGCTTTGTAACCTCTCTGCTTTATGGGGTGGCAGTGTTGATTATCGCTTGCCCTTGTGCCCTTGGTCTTGCAACACCAACAGCTCTCATGGTAGGGACAGGACGGAGTGCCAAGATGGGGGTTCTCCTCAAGAATGGAACCGTCTTACAGGAAATCCAGAAAGTCCAAACTCTCGTCTTTGATAAAACAGGAACTTTGACGGAAGGAAAACCAGTTGTCACTAATATCATTGGCGACGAGACAGAAGTGCTCGGCTTAGCTGCCTCTTTAGAAGAAGCCTCTCAACACCCATTGGCTCAAGCTATTGTCAAGCGAGCGACTGAAGCAGGACTTGAGCTTCATACTGTGGAAAATTTCCAAGCCTTGCATGGAAAAGGTGTTTCAGGGCAAATCAATGGGAAACAAGTCTTGCTTGGAAATGCTAAAATGCTAGATGGAATGGATATTTCGAGTGCTTATCAGGAAAAACTTGAAGAATTGGAAAAAGAAGCTAAGACAGTTGTCTACTTGGCTGTTGACAATGAAATCAAAGGCTTGCTTGCTTTGCAAGATATTCCCAAAGAAAATGCCAAGCTCGCCATCAGTCAGCTGAAAAAACGTGGCCTCCGAACAGTTATGCTGACAGGAGATAATGCAGGTGTCGCGCGTGCCATTGCGGATCAAATCGGCATCGAGGAGGTTATTGCTGGTGTCTTGCCAGAAGAAAAAGCGCATGAAATCCATCAACTACAACAGTCTGGTAAAGTAGCCTTTATCGGAGATGGTATCAATGATGCGCCAGCTCTCAGTGTAGCAGATGTCGGGATTGCCATGGGCGCAGGAACCGATATTGCTATTGAGTCAGCAGGGATTGTTCTTACTCACAATGATTTGACAGGAGTTGTTCGTGCTTTTGATATGAGCAAGAAAACCTTCAATCGAATTCTTCTCAACCTCTTCTGGGCCTTTATCTACAATGTCATCGGAATTCCGATTGCGGCAGGAGTCTTTTCAGGAATTGGTCTCGTTCTCAATCCAGAACTGGCAGGTCTAGCCATGGCCTTTAGTTCTGTATCTGTTTTAACCAGTTCACTCATGCTAAACTTTAGTAGAATAGACTAAAAGCGAGCTTGCTCGCTTTTTATACTCTTCGAAAATCTCTTCAAACCACGTCAGCTCTATCTGCAACCTCAAAACAGTGTTTTGAGCAACCTGCGACTAACTTCCTAGTTTGCTCTTTGATTTTCATTGAGTATTATTATAAAACAGTTATATAAAACGTTTTCAAACTGTACTGTAATAGAGAATGAAAACTTCTGAGCACATTCTTAGGAGACCCAAAACAAATGTGGTAAAGTAGTAGAGTAAAAATTTGCTGAAACGTTTCCAATTAGTATATGAAAACGGATTTATCAAGTTTTAAAAATATTTGAAGGAGAGTTATCATTATGACTCAAGGGAAAATTACTGCATCTGCAGCAATGCTTAACGTATTGAAAACATGGGGCGTAGACACCATCTACGGTATCCCATCAGGAACACTCAGCTCATTGATGGATGCTTTGGCTGAAGACAAAGATATCCGCTTCTTGCAAGTTCGCCACGAAGAAACAGGTGCTCTTGCAGCGGTCATGCAAGCTAAATTCGGCGGCTCAATCGGGGTTGCAGTTGGTTCAGGTGGTCCAGGTGCAACTCACTTGATTAACGGTGTTTACGATGCAGCTATGGATAACACTCCATTCCTTGCTATCCTTGGATCACGTCCAGTTAACGAACTCAACATGGATGCCTTCCAAGAGCTCAACCAAAACCCAATGTACAACGGTATCGCTGTATACAACAAACGTGTAGCTTACGCTGAGCAATTGCCAAAAGTTATTGACGAAGCTTGCCGTGCAGCTGTATCTAAAAAAGGTCCAGCTGTTGTTGAAATTCCAGTAAACTTTGGTTTCCAAGAAATCGACGAAAACTCATACTACGGATCAGGTTCTTATGAGCGTTCATTCATCGCTCCTGCTTTGAATGAAACTGAAATCGACAAAGCTGTTGAAATCTTGAACAAGGCTGAACGTCCAGTTATCTACGCTGGATTTGGTGGTGTCAAAGCAGGTGAAGTGATCACTGAATTGTCACGTAAAATCAAAGCACCAATTATCACAACTGGTAAAAACTTTGAAGCCTTTGAATGGAACTACGAAGGTTTGACAGGTTCTGCTTACCGTGTTGGTTGGAAACCAGCCAACGAAGTTGTCTTTGAAGCAGACACAGTTCTTTTCCTTGGTTCAAACTTCCCATTTGCTGAAGTTTACGAAGCATTCAAGAACACTGAAAAATTCATCCAAGTCGATATTGACCCTTACAAACTTGGTAAACGTCATGCTCTTGACGCTTCAATCCTTGGTGATGCAGGTCAAGCAGCTAAAGCAATCCTTGATAAAGTAAACCCAGTTGAGTCTACTCCATGGTGGCGTGCAAACGTGAAGAACAACCAAAACTGGCGTGATTACATGAACAAACTCGAAGGTAAAACTGAGGGTGAATTGCAATTGTACCAAGTTTACAATGCTATCAATAAACATGCTGATCAAGACGCTATCTACTCAATCGACGTAGGTGACACTACTCAAACATCTACTCGTCACCTTCACATGACACCTAAGAACATGTGGCGTACATCTCCACTCTTTGCGACAATGGGTATTGCCCTTCCTGGTGGTATCGCTGCTAAGAAAGACAATCCAGATCGCCAAGTATGGAACATCATGGGTGACGGTGCATTCAACATGTGCTACCCAGACGTGATCACAAACGTTCAATACGACCTTCCAGTTATCAACGTTGTCTTCTCAAATGGTAAATATGCCTTCATCAAGGACAAATACGAAGACACAAACAAACACTTGTTTGGTTGTGACTTCACAAATGCTGACTATGCGAAAATCGCTGAAGCGCAAGGTGCTGTAGGATTTACAGTTGATCGTATCGAAGACATCGACGCAGTTGTTGCAGAAGCTGTGAAACTCAACAAAGAAGGTAAAACTGTTGTGATCGATGCTCGCATCACGCAACACCGTCCACTTCCAGTAGAAGTACTTGAGTTGGATCCAAAACAACACTCAGAAGAAGCGATCAAAGCCTTCAAGGAAAAATACGAAGCAGAAGAACTCGTACCATTCCGCCTCTTCTTGGAAGAAGAAGGATTACAATCACGCGCAATCAAATAATTCCTCTCATAGAAAATTAAATGTAAGCATTGAAGATTTTACTCTTTGATTTTCATAGAGAGAAACTTAAAAAGATCGGAGCAATCCGGTCTTTTTATGGAGGATAGTAAATGAATTTAAATCAATTAGATATCATCGTTTCAGATGTTCCTCAAGTCTGTGCTGACTTGGAGCGTATTTTGGATAAAAAGTCCGATTATGTTGATGACAGTTTTGCTCAGTTCACGATTGGCAGTCATTGTCTCATGTTGTCTCAAAATCATTTGATTCCTTTGGAAAACTTTCAGTCAGGCATCATTCTTCACATAGAGGTTGAGGATGTAGAGCAGAACTACCAACGGTTGAAAGATCTTGGTATCACAGTTTTAAACGGCCCAGCTGTAACTGATTGGGGGACAGAATCCTTGCTTGTAAAAGGTCCAGCTGGTTTAGTGATTGATTTTTATCGTATGAAGTAGGTAATTCTATTATCAAATTTTTTATTTAAAAATTTAAACATTCTTAGAGTGGAACTTGAAAAGATCGGAGCAATCCGGTCTTTTTCTGTTTCCTCTTTCTTATCACCAGACTGCGATAGTTTACATTATTCTAATAAAAGGTTAAAAAACTTGATAGTTTTGTGATAAGATTATAAAATAAGATTCAGTAAAGATAAAAGAGGTTTTGAAAATGTCTGAAAAACAAATGAAAATTTTGGGTTGGGTAGCGACCTTCATGTCCGTTATGATGTATGTCTCTTACTTCCCACAAATCATGAACAACTTGGCTGGTCAAAAAGGAAACTTCATCCAACCCTTGGTCGCAGCCATCAACTGTAGTCTTTGGGTTTACTACGGTCTTTTCAAAAAAGAAAGAGATATTCCCCTTGCGGCTGCTAATGCGCCTGGTATCATTTTTGGTCTAGTAACGGCTATCACAGCTTTGATTTAAAAAGAAGACTGGTTTCAGTCTTTTTTTCGTATATATAAAAGTAAGTTTAGTGCTATTATTATCCAGAGGGTTCCAAACTTTTTGCCTCCTTTTTAGTATAATAGAAGTAATAAATCAATCGAGGTAAAGTGATGACAGAAATACTACAATTTCCAGAAGGATTTCTCTGGGGTGGTGCAACGGCGGCTAATCAATGTGAGGGTGCTTATAATCAGGACGGTCGTGGTCTTGCTAATGTGGATGTGGTACCGATTGGTCCAGACCGTGAGGCCATTATTACAGGTCAGAAAAAGATGTTTTCGTTTGAGGAGGGCTATTTTTACCCAGCAAAGGAAGCCATTGATATGTACCATCATTACAAGGAAGATATTGCGCTTTTTGCAGAAATGGGATTTAAAACCTATCGACTTTCCATTGCTTGGACTCGGATTTTTCCTCAAGGTGACGAAGCAGAGCCAAATGAAGCTGGTCTAGCTTTTTATGAGGATTTGTTTAAAGAATGTCACAAGTATGGAATTGAACCACTGGTGACCATCACGCATTTCGATTGCCCCATGCACTTAATTAGGGAGTACGGTGGTTGGCGCAATCGTCGTATATTGGACTTTTACGCAAAGCTCTGTCGCACCCTCTTTACTCGTTACAAGGGCTTGGTCAAGTACTGGCTCACCTTCAACGAAATCAATATGATTCTGCATGCCCCCTTTTTAGGAGCTGGGATCTGTTTTGAAGAGGGGGAAAATCAAGAGCAAGTCAAATACCAAGCAGCTCACCATGAGCTGGTAGCCTCGGCTATGGCGACTAAAATTGCCCACGAAATTGACCCAGAAAACAAGGTGGGATGTATGTTGGCAGCAGGGCAATATTATCCTAACACTGCCCATCCGAGAGACTACTGGGCAGCCATGGAAGAAGACCGTAAGAGTTACTTCTTCATTGACGTCCAAGCGCGTGGGGAATACCCAAACTATGCCAAGAAGCAGTGGGAGCGTGAGGGAATTAAGATTGAAATGTCGACAGAAGATTTGGACTTGTTAAAGAATCACACTGTTGATTTTGTTTCCTTCTCTTATTATGCGAGTCGAGTGGCCTCAGGCGATCCAGAAGTGAGGGATCTGACAGCTGGAAATGTCTTTGCCTCTATCAAAAATCCCTATCTGGAATCCTCAGAATGGGGTTGGCAGATTGACCCACTGGGGCTTCGTATCACCCTCAATGCCATCTGGGATCGTTATCAAAAACCCATGTTCATCGTAGAAAATGGACTCGGCGCTATGGATACGCCAGATGAAAATGGCTATGTAGCGGATGACTATCGGATTGCTTATCTAGAAGCCCACATCAAGGCTATGCGAGATGCTATTTACCAAGATGGCGTTGAATTGCTTGGTTATACGACTTGGGGTTGTATAGATCTGGTTTCAGCTGGAACAGGCGAAATGAACAAGCGCTATGGCTTTATCTATGTGGATCGTGATAATGCAGGTCAAGGAAGTCTCAAACGGAGCAAGAAGAAATCCTTCTACTGGTACAAGGATGTCATTGCCAGCAATGGTGCAAGTATTAAGTAGAGCACATTTGTTCACTATTTTTACAAAATCTTCTCCCTACTTTATAAGATGTGAAAAAGAGTTCAATTAGATCTAGCTTTTTGCTATAATGAAGTGAGAAAAACAGATAGGAGAATAAGATGTCAGAACCATTATTTTTACAATCAGTTATGCAAGAAAAAATCTGGGGTGGAACCAAGCTACGTGATGAGTTTGGCTATGACATTCCAAGTGAAAAAATTGGAGAATACTGGGCTATCTCAGCTCACCCAAATGGGGTTTCAAAGGTTGCTAATGGGCGCTACGAGGGAACAGACCTAGCTACTTTGTATGCGGAACACCGTGAATTGTTTGGTAACCGTCCAGAGCCTGTATTTCCACTGTTGACCAAGATTCTCGATGCCAACGACTGGCTTAGTGTACAAGTTCACCCAGACGATGCCTATGGATTAGAGCATGAAGGCGAGCTCGGGAAAACAGAGTGCTGGTACATCATCGCTGCGGATGAAGGTTCAGAGATTATCTATGGTCACAATGCCAAATCAAAAGAAGAACTCCGCCAGCAAATTGAAGACAAGAACTGGGATGCCTTACTGACAAAAGTGCCAGTTAAGGCTGGAGATTTCTTCTATGTGCCAAGTGGTACCATGCACGCTATCGGTGCAGGTATCTTGATTCTTGAAACCCAGCAGTCTAGCGATACCACCTACCGTGTTTATGACTTTGACCGCAAGGACGACAAGGGCAACTTGCGTGAACTTCACCTTGAAAAATCCATCGATGTTTTAAACATTGGAGAGCCTGCCAATAGCCGTCCTGTAACTATCAAAGCAGATGATCTACGTTCCACTCTCCTTGTATCCAATGATTTCTTCGCAGTTTACAAGTGGGAAATCACTGGCAAAGTTGACTTCGAAAAGACAGCTGACTACAGCTTATTTAGTGTCTTGGCTGGTCAGGGTCAACTGACTGTTGATGGGAAAAACTATCCAATCCAAAAAGGCAGCCACTTTATCCTACCAAGTGATGTTGAAGCTTGGACCTTGGAAGGGCAAGGTTTGGAATTGATTGTAAGCCATCCATAAAAAAAGAAAGGGCCTGAGTTTACTACTCAAGTCCTTTTTGATTACATAAATTGGGCGATAAAAACCACAATGATGATAATAGGAATGATGAAACGAAGGAGGAAAAGCCAGACTTGGAAAAGTCCTTGTTTCCAGGCTCTTTCATCAAGATGGAGTTCCTCCTTAGCAAGAGCCTTCTTAAAGATATAGCCTGTAAAAAGTGAAAGGCAGAGGGCTCCAAATGGCATGAGGAGATTGGAAACCAAGAAGTCCATAGCGTCAAAGAAGGTCTTCCCAAAGATGTGAATATTCGCCATAACACCGTAAGAAAGGGCTGAAGGAATTCCAAAGATAAAGGTCAAGATCCCTAAAATAGCACTCCATTTAGCACGCTTGCTGTTGTCCTGATTGGTGATATTGCCCACATTGATTTCCAGCATCACGACAGAAGAAGTAACCGTCGCAAAGAGGAAGAGCAAGAGGAAAAGGATGTAGAAAATGGTTCCAAAAGGCATCTTGTCAAAGAGTTGAGGTAAGACGATAAAGAGAAGGCTTGGTCCCCCTTCAGACTGGATATTGAAGGCTGACATGGCTGGGAAAATGGCAAGTCCTGCCATGATGGATACCGAGATGTTCATGGCTACGATGGAAATCCCTGACTGGACCAGATTGGTTTTCTTGTCCAAGTAGGATGCATATGTCAGCATAGCTGTCACCCCTAGTGAGAGGGCAAAGAAAGATTGTCCCAGAGCATAAAGGAGACCAGCGCTAGTTAGTTTTGAAAAGTCTGGTTTGAGGAAGTAAAGAACCCCTTCCATAGCGTTTGGCAAGCTGAGAGAGCGCCCGATGATGACGACAAAGATGATAAAGAGCAGGGGCATCATGACTTTCGAAGCTCTTTCAATCCCTTTTTGAACCCCACGTGATACAATAAAGATATTCAACAAGATAAAGGCAGCTTGTGCGCCAAGGGCAATGGCAGGATTTGAAATGATTGAAGTAAATAACTGAGCATAATCACCCGTTCCACCAAGTTGGAACAATTTTCCAAACTCAATACCTAGATAGACTAAAATCCATCCTCCGATAACACTGTAAAAGGAGAGGAGGATAAAGAGGGCAAAGGCACCAATCCAACCGATAAAGTTGTACTTGCTATTGTTACCAAGTTTTCCAAAGGTTTTGATAGCGGAAACGCCAGCACTACGGCCAAGGGCAAATTCAGCCAGCAGGAGCGGGAAACCGATTAAAATGGTGGAAATGAGAAAGACTAGTAAAAAGCCTCCACCTCCATTAGCAGCAGTCATGTAGGGAAACTTCCAAACGGCACCAAGCCCGATGGCTGAGCCAGCAGATGCTAGGATAAAGCCTAGTTTCGAGCCCCATTGCGATTTTTCTGACATAGTTGAAACTCCAATCTCGTTTTTTAAAATAAGAAAAGGCTACTTGAGTTGTCAAATAGCCCTCTCTCAATGGCTCTCTATGAGCCTTCTGTTTGATTGATAGACTTGACTATCCTATCATGTTTTCAAAGGTCTGTCAAGAAAACCATTTTCAAGTTTTCACACCTTTCTCAAAAAGTGAAAAATTTTTCTCAAAAACGCTTGACTCTGACCTAAGGGGAGGGGTTATACTATTTCTTGTAAGGAGGAAATCATGTACCATATCAAAGAAGCTGCGCAGCTTTCAGGTGTCTCTGTCAAGACCCTGCACCACTACGATAAGATAGGACTTCTGGTCCCCTTAAAGTCGAAAAACGGCTATCGAACCTACAGTCAAGAGGATTTGGAACGACTTCAGGTCATTCTGTATTACAAATATCTAGGCTTTCCTTTAGAAAAAATAGCAGAGCTGTTAAAGGAAGAAAGGACAGATTTATTGCCTCATTTGACCAGACAGTTGGACTATTTGACTCGAGAAAGGCAACACCTGGATACCTTGATTTCCACCTTGCAAAAAACCATTCAAGAACAAAAAGGAGAAAGAAAAATGACGATTGAGGAAAAATTCACTGGATTTAGCTATCAAGACAATCAAAAATACCACCAAGAGGCGGTAGAGAAGTATGGACAGGAAGTCATGGGCCAAGCGCTTGAACGCCAAAAAGGTCGCGAAGAAGAGGCCACAGCCGCCTTCAACCAAGTTTTTCAAGCCTTGGCACAAAACCTTCAAGTTGGTCTGCCTGCAACAGCAGCCGAAAACCAAGAAGAAGCAGCTAAACTCTTGCAAGCTATTCGTACTTATGGATTTGACTGCTCTATTGAGGTATTCGGTCATATCGGTAAAGGCTACGTCTACAACCCAGAGTTTAAGGAAAACATTGATAAGTTTGGTTCTGGAACAGCCCAGTACACATCAGATGTCATTGCAACTTACGTTCAGACAAATGCAGAATAAATAGGCTAGGAATTTCCTAGCCTATTTTTTACTTCAAGTCATAAAGCCAGTCGTCACCGTCTTTGTAGTAAAAGAATTCACTGAGATCTTCTTCTAGAAACACACGAAGCATATCAGACATATCATCGGTTGCAAGTTTTAGATGAGATAGATTGTCAAAATCCTCCCACCAAACCTTCCCTTCGTCTGAAGACTGGAGTTCACCAGCAAAGTGTTCTGTTTTGTAAAAGAGGACTACATAACGATAATCCTTGTCATCGTACCAGTTTTTGATACCACAGAGTTGGGGTTTGGAAATGGTTAGACCAGTTTCTTCTTTCACTTCACGAATGACAGCATCGACAAAGGATTCGCCACGTTCAACATGACCACCAGGAAAAGTAATGCCGGGCCAGTCGGGATTAACTCGGTCTTGAACCAGAACCTTGTCTCCGTTTTGAATCATACACATATTGACAAATTCGACTGTTTCTCTTCTATTCATTCTTCATAACCTTTGATTTTTAATCATAATGCAGACTTCCTGCCACCCATCCGGTGCAGAGGGCAGAAGTGATGTTAAAGCCACCCGTGTGGGCATTGATATCCAGTACCTCGCCAGCAAAGTGGAGGCCAGGAACGAGCTTGCTTTCCAGAGTTTTGGGATTGATTTCCTTAAGACTGACGCCTCCTTTGGTGACAAAGGACTTAGCCAATGACATTTTACCTGTGACAGGAATTTTGAGAGCCTTGATAGATTGGACAAGTTGTTCGCGTTCCTTTTCAGTCAGTTGTTTGACTTTGTCAGGATAGCCTTGCACAAGAAATTCTGCCAAGCGTTCTGGAAGCAAAGTTTTTAAAGTATTTTTCAAGGATTTTTCCCGATTTTCTTCTAGAAATGCCACCAAGTCGCTCTCAGAAAGTTGAGGTAAGACATCCAGTGAAAGAGCTTCTCCACCCTTGACAAAACTAGACATACGGAGAGCAGCAGGACCGGATAGACCAAAGTGGGTAAAGAGCAGATCGTGGGTGATGACATGCTTGCCGTAGCTTAAGGTCACATCGTCTAGTGAAATACCCTGAAGTGCTTTGTGTGGAAAATCAGTCAACAATGGGCTCTCAGCAGCTTCAAGCTCAGTAATGGTATGTTTAAAATGACGGGCGATCTCATGTCCAAAACCAGTCGAACCTGTAGAAGGATAGGATTTTCCGCCAGTTGTGACAATGAGTTTATCGCAAGTGAAGCTTTGGTCTGCGGACTTGAGGACAAACTGGTCGTCTATCTTTTTAACCGAAACAATCTCTGTTTGAGTAGCAAGTTGACCACCGAGTTCAGTGATTTTCTTTTCTAGCGCCTCGATAATGGTCCGAGACTTGTCACTAGCAGGAAAGACGCGTCCATGGTCTTCGACCTTGAGTTTAACACCATTTTCCGTAAAAAAGTTGATGATATCATGGTTATCAAACTGGGAGAAGACACTGTAAAGAAACCGCCCGTTACCAGGGATTCCAGCTAATAGGTCATCTAAGGTTCCATTGTTGGTTACATTACAACGACCACCGCCTGTTCCAGCTAATTTTTTTCCAAGTTTGCGATTTTTTTCGATGAGAAGAGTTTTCTGACCATAAAAGCTACTGGAAATCGTAGCCATCATGCCAGCAGGTCCCCCACCAATGACAATAGTATCAAAATGTTTCATAGCTCTATTGTACCACAAAAAATAAGAGATGCTTGGCATCTCTTGTTGCTCATAATCTTAGTTAATTTCATATCCCATCAACAAACCGCCATCTTCTGCATAGAAACTGCAGAGACCAGACGTAGGGATGATTTTGATATCCGCTTGCGGGAAGGTTTCCAGCAAGCGTTCTGACAATTGCTGACAGAATTTTTCATTGCTGCGATGAGCCATGACGATACGGCCACCAGCATAGCCAGCTTTGATGAGTTCTTCATAGGCTGCTTGAAGGGATTTTTTTGGTCCACGCGCTTTCTGGAGCAGTTCTAAGGTTCCAGTTTCACTTGCTTCCCCAACCATACGGATGTTGAGAAGCCCAACAACTGCACCGATAAGCTTACTCAAACGGCCATTTTTGACCAAGTTATCGACCTTAGCGAGGACAAAGAGCAACTTAGTTTTTTCTTGGTAGGCTGTAATAGCTTCAACAATTTCTTCAAAAGAAAGTCCTTGATCAATCAAGTCATTGATTTTTTCTACAATTAGGTCAACTTCCCCACCAGCAGATAAACTATCAATCACATGAATCTGAGTGTCAGGGTGTTCTTCAAGGTAGATGTTCTTAGCGAGCTGAGCACTATTATGGCTACCTGAAAGAGTACCAGTAATGGTAACGACAAAGATATGCTTTGCACCTTCAAATGCACGCAAGTAATCATCAGGGCTAGGACAAGCTGATTTTGAAGCCTCAGAAGTCGCATACATGGTTTCCATCATGTGGTCAATGTCGAGATTGGCATCATCGATAAAGACCTGATCAGCTACTTGAATGGTTAAAGGAACACTAACAAATTCAGTATCAATAGCAGGAGTTGCCAGTTGACGATAATCACAACCAGAGTCAGCTACAATCTTCCAAGTCATAGAAATTCTCCATCTTTGTCACTTATACATTGACAAAGGTTCTGTCTTTTTTTACAATTGTATCATGAATGTCCTTGAAACAAAAGTATCACCTTTCTGTTGTTACAAGTAGAAAGAAATTGTTATGTCTGAACGTAGAATATCTGAAAAATCTCTTGAAAATCTCAGAAAATCAAATCAAGAATCCAATTTTTTAACCAGAGAAGCAATCGAGACGGCTCTTTTGCAACTTCTAGAGAAAAAGGACTTGGCAAAGATCAGTATTTCAGAATTAGTCAAGCGGGCGGGCGTCTCTCGTGCTGCCTTCTATCGTAACTATGACTCCAAAGAAGAGATTTTGGAGAGCGTTTTTAAACGTAGTGTTCATAACATTATGGAACAGTTGAGCCACTACGATGTCAAAACCGATCTTTATCTAGTCTGGGTACACCTTTTCCGCGCAGCCAAGAAAGAAGCCAAGGTTATCCAACTTGCTCTGGACTATCATTTGGAAAAGATTTTTGTCCAAGCCATGCAGGAATTTCTAGAAAAATACCACGGAAAGTCAAAAGGCGTTAGCAGCTACCTTCATTCCTTTTGGAGCTCTGCCATCGTATCGGTTCTGCTCAAATGGATTAAGGATGGCATGAAGGTTCCAGCTGAAAAGATTGCAGATTTACGCTTGCCATTTTTCAAAAAATAGGGGATAAGGAGAAGACTTATGACAGAAAAAAGACTGGCTTGGGATGAGTACTTTGCCGCCCAGGCTTTACTGATTGCCAATCGTTCGACCTGTAAACGTGCCAAGGTGGGAGCTGTCCTAGTCAAGGACAATAAAGTCATTTCAACAGGCTATAATGGTTCCGTATCGGGAACGGAGCACTGTATTGATCACGAATGTTTAGTCATTGAAGGCCACTGTGTCCGAACCCTTCACGCCGAGGTCAATGCCATCTTGCAAGGGGCTGAACGAGGGGTTCCCAGAGGTTTTACAGCCTATGTGACTCATTTCCCTTGTCTGAACTGCACCAAACAACTGCTTCAAGTTGGTTGCAAGCGCGTGGTTTATATCAACCAGTACCGAATGGATGACTATGCCCAGTACCTTTATCAAGAAAAAGGCACTGAGTTGACCCATTTACCATTAGAGACTGTTCAGACAGCTCTCCAAGAGGCAGATTTGATTTAAAAATTAATAAAAATAAATGGTTTAGAAAGCTTTTTAAACCGTTTTTTGATATAATAAGAAGAATAAATTGAAAGAAGGAACTCAGAAAATGGGAAAAATTGAAGTCATTAATCATCCACTCATTCAACACAAATTGTCAATCTTGCGTCGTACAGACACTTCTACAAAAGCTTTTCGTGAGCTAATAGATGAGATTGCAATGTTGATGGGATATGAAGTACTTCGTGATCTTCCACTTGAAGACGTTGAAATTGAAACACCTATCACAAAGACCGTTCAAAAACAATTGGCTGGTAAAAAATTGGCGATTGTCCCAATTTTGCGTGCAGGTATCGGGATGGTAGATGGTCTCTTGAATCTGGTTCCAGCAGCAAAAGTTGGACACATCGGTATGTACCGTGATGAAGAAACCCTTCAACCAGTTGAATACTTGGTGAAATTGCCTGAGGATATTGACCAACGTCAAATCTTTGTCGTTGATCCAATGTTGGCAACAGGTGGCTCAGCAATCTTGGCTGTAGATTCACTAAAAAAACGTGGCGCATCCAATATCAAGTTTGTCTGCCTGGTATCTGCTCCAGAAGGTGTAAAAGCCCTTCAAGAAGCACACCCAGATGTAGAAATCTTTACTGCGGCTTTGGATGAACGCTTGAACGAACACGGTTATATCGTTCCAGGTCTTGGAGATGCTGGAGATCGCTTGTTCGGTACCAAATAAGATAGAGAAGTTCGTTTTTAACTTGAAAGGGGGTTGAGTTTTTGTTTCTGTTTAGAGAATAGAGCAAAAATTTGACCTTTTTTGACCAAAAAGATATAATAGTTCTGTATTGAGTCGTAAGACTAAGAAAATTCAACATTAAAAGGAGAAATGAATGATTCCTGTAGTTATTGAACAAACAAGCCGTGGAGAACGTTCCTATGATATTTACTCACGTCTACTAAAAGATCGTATCATCAT
Organism: Streptococcus halitosis; assembly: GCF_023147855.1. Taxonomy (GTDB): domain Bacteria; phylum Bacillota; class Bacilli; order Lactobacillales; family Streptococcaceae; genus Streptococcus; species Streptococcus halitosis_B. The sequence goes on along the minus strand of NZ_JAHXOP010000001.1, from coordinate 625,175 downwards.
GTTGACTGGACCAGTTGAAGACAACATGGCCAACTCCGTTATTGCCCAATTGCTCTTCTTGGATGCCCAAGACAGTACAAAAGATATTTACCTTTATGTAAATACTCCGGGTGGTTCTGTTTCAGCTGGTTTGGCAATCGTTGATACCATGAACTTTATCAAGGCAGATGTCCAAACCATCGTTATGGGGATGGCAGCCTCAATGGGGACTATCATTGCATCAAGTGGCGCAAAAGGCAAACGTTTCATGCTTCCAAATGCAGAGTACATGATTCACCAACCAATGGGTGGTACAGGTGGTGGCACCCAACAAACCGATATGGCAATCGCTGCAGAGCACTTGCTTAAAACTCGTAAGACTTTGGAGCAAATTCTTGCAGATAACTCTGGTAAAACAGTTGAGCAAATTCATGTAGACGCAGAACGTGATTACTGGATGAGCGCCCAAGAAACACTTGAGTATGGTTTTATTGATGAAATCATGGCCAACAATTCTTTGAGCTAACCAAGCTAAAAAGCAAACTCGACGGGGTTTGCTTTTTTTGATATAATAGGAGAAGATTTCTTAGAAAGAGGATTTATCATGTTTGAAAAGGTCAATCGATCAGGATTAATCATCTATCTTTACTATAATCGGGATGCAAAGAAACTTCAGGAATACGGTGACATCTGTTACCATTCTAAGAAGCATCGTTACTTGCAGCTCTATGTTCCAACTGAGGAGTTAGATGACTTAGTAGAGAGATTAGGTAAGGAAAGATTTATCAAGAAAATTAGGCGGTGTCACATTCAAGAGTTAGAAACTCCCTTTGTTGGGAATCTCTATCGAAATGAAGAAAACGTTATCATTTAAAAAAGTGAATAAAAAGGTTGACAATTTTCTGATAATTCGGTATATTCTTAACATACTATTTTTGAAACAACTATAAGGAGATTAAAAATGAAGAAAAAATTTGCCCTATCTTTTGTGGCTCTTGCTAGCGTAGCTCTTCTCGCTGCCTGTGGAGAGGTCAAGTCAGGAGCGTCAAATACAACTGGTAACCCAGTAGACGAAAAGACTATCAAAATCGGATTTAACTTTGAAGAAACAGGTGCCGTAGCAGCCTACGGAACATCTGAACAAAAAGGAGCTCAACTTGCCGTTGATGAAATCAATGCAGCAGGTGGTATCGATGGAAAACAAATCGAAGTTGTAGACAAAGACAACAAGTCAGAGACTGCCGAAGCAGCTTCTGTTACAACGAACCTTGTTACCCAATCAAAAGTAGCAGCTATTGTAGGGCCTGCGACATCTGGTGCAACTGCTGCGGCTGTAGCTAACGCTACCAAAGCTGGAGTGCCATTGATTTCACCAAGTGCTACTCAAGACGGTTTGACTAAAGGTCAAGATTACCTATTTATCGGAACATTCCAAGATAGCTTCCAAGGGAAGATTATTTCAAACTATGTGACAAACAAATTGAATGCTAAGAAGGTTGTTCTTTATACTGACAATGCTAGTGACTATGCTAAAGGTATTGCTAAATCTTTCCGCGAAACCTACAAGGGTGAGATTGTAGCAGATGAAACATTTGTAGCAGGTGATACAGACTTCCAAGCAGCCCTTACTAAAATGAAAGGGAAAGAGTTTGACGCTATCGTTGTTCCAGGCTACTACACAGAAGCAGGTAAAATTGTAAACCAAGCCCGTGGCATGGGAATTGATAAACCAATCGTTGGTGGTGATGGATTTAACGGTGAAGAATTTGTTCAACAAGCAACAGCTGAAAAAGCATCAAACATTTACTTCATCTCAGGATTCTCAACTACAGTTGATGTTTCTGAAAAAGCTAAAGCCTTCCTTGAAGCATACCGTGCTAAATACAATGAAGAGCCTTCAACATTCTCAGCCTTGGCTTATGACTCAGTTTATCTAGTAGCCAATGCTGCAAAAGGTGCTAAAAACTCAGGTGAAATCAAGGACAACCTTGCTAAAACAAAAGATTTTGATGGTGTAACTGGTCAAACAAGCTTTGATGCTGACCACAATACAGTGAAAACTGCTTACATGATGACTATGAACAATGGTAAAGTAGAAGCAGCAGAAGTTGTAAAACCATAACATTAGAATAGTAGTTGAAATGGGGAATGAGCCTTTGACTCACTCCCTGTTTCGGTGTTTATAAACTTGTGAAAATGATGAAATTTTCTAAAAAATAACGATAGAAAAGAGTGAATGCTATGCTCCAACAACTTGTGAATGGTTTAATTCTGGGTAGTGTTTATGCACTTTTGGCCTTGGGTTATACCATGGTTTATGGAATTATCAAACTCATCAACTTCGCCCACGGTGATATTTATATGATAGGTGCCTTTATTGGTTACTTTTTGATTAATTCCTTCCAAATGGATTTCTTTTTAGCTTTGATTATTTCAATGGCAGGAACCGCACTACTTGGTGTTGTGATTGAATTTCTTGCCTACCGTCCTTTGCGACACTCTACACGTATTGCTGTATTGATTACTGCCATCGGAGTGTCCTTTCTACTGCAATATGGGATGGTTTATCTCGTAGGTGCCAATACTCGTGCTTTCCCTCAAGCAATTGAAACCGTCCGTTTTGATTTCGGGCCAATTAGCTTGACAAATGTCCAATTAATGATTTTAGCAGTTTCTGTACTCTTGATGGTTTTATTGCAATTGATCGTCCAAAAAACAAAAATGGGGAAAGCCATGCGTGCGGTATCAGTTGATAGTGACGCAGCTCAATTGATGGGAATTAATGTAAATCGTACAATCAGCTTTACTTTTGCTTTGGGTTCAGCCCTTGCTGGTGCGGCAGGTGTCCTCATTGCCCTTTACTACAACTCTCTTGAACCTTTGATGGGCGTGACTCCAGGTCTAAAATCATTCGTTGCAGCCGTACTTGGTGGTATCGGGATTATTCCTGGTGCAGCTCTAGGGGGATTTGTGATTGGCTTGTTGGAAACTTTTGCTACTGCCTTTGGTATGTCTGATTTCCGTGATGCTATCGTTTATGGAATCTTGCTTTTGATTCTGATTATTCGTCCTGCAGGTATCCTTGGTAAGAATGTGAAAGAGAAGGTGTAAACAATGAAGACAAATCTTAAAGTAAATATTCTCTGGTTATTCCTTCTGTTAGCGGGTTATGGATTGATTAGCGTACTGGTTTCTGCTGGTGTTCTCAATCTATTCCATGTCCAAATTTTAGAACAAATTGGGATTAATATCATCCTTGCAGTAGGTTTGAACTTAATCGTTGGTTTTTCAGGACAATTCTCACTCGGTCATGCAGGTTTTATGGCGATTGGGGCTTATGCAGCAGCGATTATTGGTTCAAAATCACCAACCTATGGTGCCTTCTTTGGAGCAATGGTCTTGGGTGCCTTGATTTCTGGTGCAGTTGCTTTGCTCGTTGGGATTCCAACACTACGCTTGAAGGGTGACTACCTGGCTGTTGCAACACTAGGTGTTGCAGAAATCATCCGTATCTTTATCATAAATGGTGGCAGTTTGACCAACGGTGCCGCTGGTATCTTAGGTATTCCAAACTTTACCAACTGGCAAATGGTTTATCTTTTTGTGGTGGTCACAACTATTGCAACTCTCAACTTCTTACGTAGTCCAATCGGACGCTCTACTCTATCTGTTCGTGAGGATGAGATTGCTGCAGAGTCTGTTGGGGTAAACACCACAAAGATCAAGATTATCGCTTTTGTATTTGGTGCTATTACAGCAAGTATTGCTGGTTCACTTCAGGCTGGTTTTATCGGATCTGTTGTGCCAAAAGATTACACCTTTATTAATTCCATCAATGTGTTGATTATCGTTGTATTTGGTGGACTTGGATCGATTACTGGTACAATCGTTTCAGCGATTGTTTTAGGAATTTTAAATATGCTCCTTCAGGATGTAGCAAGCGTACGTATGATCATCTACGCTTTGGCTCTTGTATTGGTCATGATTTTCAGACCAGGTGGACTTCTTGGGACATGGGAATTGAGTCTATCACGTTTCTTTAAAAAATCTAAGAAGGAGGGACAAAACTAATGGCACTACTTGAAGTTAAACAGTTAACCAAACATTTTGGCGGTCTAACAGCTGTTGGAGATGTCACTCTTGAATTGAACGAGGGAGAATTGGTTGGTCTGATTGGACCAAACGGGGCTGGCAAAACAACCCTTTTCAATCTCTTGACCGGTGTTTATGAACCAAGCGAAGGTACTGTGACACTAGATGGTCACCTCCTAAATGGGAAAACTCCCTATAAGATTGCTTCACTTGGTCTCAGTCGTACTTTCCAAAATATTCGTTTGTTCAAGGACTTGACAGTTTTGGAAAATGTTTTGATTGCGTTTAGCAATCATCATAAACAACATGTCCTTGCGAGCTTTCTACGTCTACCAGCTTTTTATAAGAATGAGGAAGAATTAAAAAGCAAAGCTTTGGACTTGCTGAAGATTTTTGATTTGGATAGTGATGCAGATACTCTTGCGAAGAATCTAGCCTATGGCCAACAACGTCGATTAGAAATCGTTCGTGCTCTGGCAACTGAACCTAAGATCCTCTTTTTGGATGAACCTGCAGCTGGGATGAATCCACAAGAAACAGCTGAATTGACAGAATTGATCCGTCGTATCAAAGATGAATTTAAAATTACCATCATGCTTATCGAACATGACATGAATTTGGTTATGGAAGTCACTGAGCGTATCTATGTTCTTGAATATGGTCGCTTGATTGCTCAGGGAACTCCTGACGAAATTAAGACGAATAAACGTGTTATCGAAGCTTATCTAGGAGGTGAAGCCTAATGCCTATGTTAAAAGTTGAAAACCTCTCTGTACATTATGGTATGATCCAAGCAGTTCGTGATGTGAGTTTCGAGGTTAATGAAGGAGAAGTTGTTTCCCTTATCGGTGCCAATGGTGCTGGTAAAACAACCATTCTTCGTACCCTTTCAGGTTTGGTTCGCCCAAGTGCTGGTAAAATTCAGTTTTTGGGAAAAGAAATTCAAAAGTTGCCAGCGCAAAAAATCGTGGCAGGTGGCCTTTCACAAGTTCCTGAGGGACGCCATGTTTTCCCAGGTTTGACTGTTATGGAAAACTTGGAAATGGGAGCTTTCTTGAAGAAAAATCGTGAAGAAAATCAAGCCAACTTGAAAAAAGTCTTTTCACGTTTCCCTCGTCTGGAAGAACGCAAAAACCAAGATGCGGCAACTCTTTCAGGTGGTGAACAGCAGATGCTGGCTATGGGACGCGCTCTCATGTCTACACCTAAGCTTCTCCTCTTGGATGAGCCGTCAATGGGACTTGCTCCTATCTTTATCCAAGAAATTTTTGATATCATTCAAGATATTCAGAAGCAAGGAACGACAGTTCTCCTAATTGAACAGAACGCTAACAAGGCTCTTGCTATCTCTGACCGTGGTTATGTACTTGAAACAGGCAAGATCGTCCTATCAGGAACAGGAAAAGACCTCGCCTCATCAGAAGAAGTCAGAAAAGCATATCTAGGTGGCTAAAAAGGTCTGGGGGACCTTTTTAGTCGGCGGATAAAAATTGTGCAAGCAATTCTCCTCTAGTCTGGGAGACTAGTTTAGGTTGTGGATGAGAGTTGCGAAAGCAATTTCCCTATAGTCCGGGGGACCTTTTTAGTCGGCAGATAAGGATTACGTAAGTAATCATCCAATCCAGTGGATTGTTTTAGCCGGCGGATAAGAATTGTGCAAGCAATTCTCCTCTAGTCTGGGAGACTAGTTTAGGTTGTGGACGGAGATTGCGCAAGCAATCCCTCTATAGAACGGGGACCTTTTTAGTCGGCAGATAAGGATTACGTAAGTAATCATCCAATCCAGTGGATTGTTTTAGTCGGTGGATGAGAGTTGCGCAAGCAATTTCCCTATAGACCCGGGGGCATTTCAATCGTTAGATGAAGATGGTCAAACAATCATCCTATAACAGAGGCTTACTTTCCTAATCATCAGATGATAAAATGTTCTGGAGCTCCAACTTAGGAGCTTTTTCGTTTATAGTTGGATTTTGGAAATAAATGAAATGGTGCCTTAATTTTAACTAGATGATTTCGTGTTTGAATTGGCAGTCATTTTTGTTCATATTATAATATGGGTAAGTGGAAATTGAACAGGAGGACTAAGAAATGGTGACAGAAAAACAATTTAAACTTTTGCAGTTTATGTTGATACATAAAGAAAAGACCTTTACTCAGAGACAGTTAGCTGAAGAGTTAGGTCTATCTGTAGGGACAGTTAACACACTATTGAAAAAACTGAAAGAAGAGAAGTGGATTGATGAGGAGCATCACTTAACAGAACTAGGCCAGAAAGTTTTAGAGCCCTATAGAGTAGAAAATGCTATTATAATGGCTGCTGGCATGAGTAGTCGTTTTGCTCCTTTGTCTTATGAAATTCCTAAAGGATTGCTTCAAGTTAAGGGTGAACGCTTGATAGAGAGGGAAATCAGACAACTGCAAGAAGCAGGAATAGAAGATATAACCGTTATCGTAGGCTATCTTCAAGAAAAAATGTTCTATCTTGCAGAGAAGTTTGGTGTAAAAATTGTAGTGAATAATGATTACTACAAATACAATAACTGTTCATCTCTCATGTTGGTTAAAAATCAACTTTCCAACACTTATATTTGTTCATCGGATAATTATTTTGTGGAAAATCCGTTTGAGCAATATATTTATAGAGGTTACTACTCGACGATATTTGCAGAAGGTCAAACAGACGAATATTGTGCTATAGAGGATTCGAATCACACCATCATTGATATCCAGATTGGTGGGGAAAATACTTGGGCCATGGTGGGGCACGTTTATTTCGACCGTGCATTTAGCGAGAAATTCAAGGAAATTTTAGAAACCGAGTTTAAGCATGAACCTTATCGGGAACAGCTTTGGGAGGATTACTATAGTCGCCATGTCAAGGAACTCCTTTTAGAAGCTCGCCACTATTCAGCGGATATTGTTAAAGAATTCGACTCTCTAGATGAACTACGACAATTTGATGAACGTTATTTGGTAAATGCAGACTCAGCTATTATCGATAATATCTGTAAGACATTAAAGTGTGTGGCTTCAGATATTGTCAATATCAAACCTCTAAAAGATGGGTTAACCAACACATCATTTTCATTTGACTGTCTAGGGAAAAAATATGTTTACCGTCATCCGGGCAGGGGAACGGAAAATTATATCGACCGAGCTAGTGAAGCAGCTTCTATGGAAATCGCTGCAAAATTAAAGATTGACCGTACCTTCGTAGCTATGAACAAGGATGAGGGCTGGAAAATTTCAGAATTTATTCCCAATGCTAAGCAACTGGATTATGATAATTGGGATGATGTGGCACAAGCAATGGACCTCTTGAGACGGTTACACCAATCTGGAGAAAAAACGGAACATTCCTTTGACCAATTTGAGGGAATTGATGATTTTAGAGAAAAATTGAAGGCTAGAAATCGATTTGAGTTTGATGGTCTCGAGGACTTGGATCAAACTGTTTCAATTCTCAAAAATTATTTACAGAAGGATCCCAAACAGATTGTTCTTTGTCATGGAGATTCCTATAGTCCTAATTTTTTGTTAAATGAAGCAGGCGAAATGAGTTTGATTGATTGGGAATATTCTGGAATGGGAGAGCCAGCAGGAGATTTAGGAACCTTTATCGCGTGTTCCAATTATTCCGTAGAGGATGCTGAAAAAGTACTGGAATTGTATCTACAAGAAGTACCAGATAAGAAAACCAAACGTCACTACTTAGCTTATGTCGCAGTGACCTCATATTATTGGTTCTTATGGGCTTTGTTCCAGGAGAGTGTCGGAAAACCAGTTGGTGAATTTCTTTACATCTGGTATCGCTATACCAAACAATATGGACAACTGGCCCTTGACTTGTATCTGGAGGAAAACTAAGATGAAAACGACATCCGAAATTGAAGAATTAGTAGCAGCTGAAACAAAGAGAAGATTGGAAGAAATGGAGTCTCCAAACTACGAGTTTGTTCAACCCTTCCTAAAAAGTGATTTCATTTTAATCATCTCCATAGTCCTAATCAACCTTATTTTGATTATCTTAGCAATGACGGGAGGAATTCAATAACATGTCTAAAATGAATGACTATATCCAACAAGAAACCATAACCGGAATTGTTCCCATGACCAATAAGGATCGTCAGTATTCTTTTTGGGATCTCTTTCTATCGACAAGTGGTTTTGCCATCGCAACTTGGTGTTACACCCAAGGGGCTTATGTAGCTCAATACCTGACCTTTAATCAAATGTTGATAAATATTTTTAGCTTTAACATTATCTGGGTCTTTATTGAATGTCTTCCTATTTTGTTTGCGGTGAAGTATGGAATTGATTTGTGGATTTGGTTGAGAGCTGTTCTAGGAAAAAGAGGTGTAGCCCTGTTATCAACCATTATTAGCTTGGCTAACTTTGGATGGTATGCTGTTGCGGCTAATCTTTTTGCCAGTTCCATGATCCATTTGGCAAATAATTTTGGTCTTGGTTTGGACAAGGGGGTATGGGCGCCTATTCTTGGTACCCTCTGTGTTCTGCTTGGAACTCTCATTGCTCTTGGAGGCCCAGAAGTGATTAAATGGACCAATCGATTCTTGGTAATCGCCTTGTTGATTGTCGGTCTCATTATCGTTGGAATCTGCTTCGTCGCCGTTCCTATAACTGATATTATGAATATCCAACCAGCCACTCAAGGAGATTTGACGCCATTAGAATGCTTCATGCTTTCTGGAGAAGGAAATGTTGCCTTTGCCTTTTCTTGGTCTACACAAGCATTGGTTTTACCGCGTTTAGCAAAATCAGAACGCAGTGGTTATTGGGCTACAGCTTTATCATACGGGGTTGTCGCTCCATTCTTCGTTGCGACAGGTGGAGTCATGGCTCTAGCCATGTTTGTTAAAACAGGTGTGTATGAAAGTGATCCAACAACCATGCTATCAACTCTAAGCACCCCAGCCTTTGCTCTCTTAAGTCTACTACTAGTAGCCTTTGCCAATATTGGAACCCAGGGGACAGGATCGTATGTGAACTGTATGATTGTCAAGAGTGGGATGCCAAAAGTAAGCTATAGACTAATGGTTTGGATTGCCATGGTTTACGTGAGTCTACTCACTATCTGGGGAGGAGTAGAAGAGTATTTCGGATCCTTCATCTCCCTAGCCGCCTATATTCAGGGGCCAATTATTGGTATGATTGTTGTTGACTATTTTATCTTAAGAAAACGAAAACTCGACTTGCGGTCAGCCTATTTCCTTGAAGGGCATGACGCCTACGAGTTTACCAAAGGATTTAACTTAGTTGGCTTGTCTTGCGTATTTATCTCCTTATTGGTAGCGGTACTATTTGTTTACAACCCTGTAACTGCACAAATTCAAAGTCCAATCTTTTTAATCACAACGGGTAGTGGTTTTACTGCGCTATTTGGTGGTCTACTATACTGGCTAGCTAGTCTTAGCCCATTGAAACGTTATATGATAAAAGATCGAGACACTGTTACGATTTAAGAAGAGAGGGAACTTCGGTTCCCTTTTAACTTACACTGGCATTTTATGCAAACTTCTCAGATTATTCAAAATCTTGAAAAAGAGATGAAAGCGTTTGATAGATTTTCTAAGAAAGTGTATAATAAAAGTAGCAATATAGAAGGAGAAGTCTCATGGCAGTTAAAGATTTCATGACCCGTAAGGTAGTTTATATCAGTCCAGATACGACTGTAGCACACGCAGCAGATTTGATGCGCGAGCAAGGCTTGCACCGTTTACCTGTTATCGAAAACGATCAATTAGTCGGATTGGTAACAGAAGGAACCATCGCGGAAGCCAGCCCATCTAAAGCAACCAGTCTCTCTATCTATGAGATGAATTATCTTTTGAATAAAACCAAAGTAAAAGATGTGATGATTCGAGATGTCGTGACTGTTTCTGGATATGCTAGTCTAGAAGATGCGACCTATCTGATGCTGAAAAATAAAATTGGGATATTACCAGTCGTAGATAACCATCAAGTTTATGGAGTAATTACAGATCGCGATGTCTTTCGGGCATTCTTGGAAATTGCCGGATACGGAGAAGAGGGAATTCGTGTTCGTTTTATTACAGAAAATGAAGTCGGTGTACTGGGGAAAATTGTAGCTCTAATAGTAGAAGAAAATCTAAATATCTCGCACACAGTTAACATTCCACGTAAGGATGGGAAGGTCGTCATCGAAGTTCAAATTGATGGAAAAATCGATTTGACTTCATTAAAGGATAAGTTTGAAAAAGAAGGAATTCAAGTGGAGGAGATTACTCAGACCTCTGCCAAAGTCCTTTAAAGCAGAGGCTTTCGGGCCTCTTTTCTTTTGCCACGAAAAGCGATGAAAAGCAAAATATGGAAAGAAATAAGAGATTATGGTATAATAAAACGATATGAAAAGGAGTATCTATGGACATTTCAGAAATTCGTCAAAAAATTGACGCAAATCGTGAAAAATTAGCTTCTTTCAGGGGGTCTCTTTGACCTCGAAGGCTTAGAGGAAGAGATTGCCATCTTGGAGAACAAGATGACAGAACCTGATTTTTGGAACGATAATATCGCGGCCCAAAAAACGTCGCAAGAATTAAATGAATTAAAAAACACCTACAACACATTCCGTAAAATGGAAGAGTTGCAGGATGAAGTTGAGATTTTATTGGACTTTTTAGCAGAAGACGAGTCAGTCCATGATGAACTGGTCGAGCAGCTAACCGAGTTGGATAAGATGATGACCAACTACGAGATGACCCTTCTCTTGTCAGAACCTTATGACCATAATAATGCCATCTTGGAAATTCATCCAGGATCTGGTGGTACTGAGGCTCAGGACTGGGGTGATATGTTGCTCCGCATGTACACTCGTTATGGAAATGCAAAAGGCTTTAAAGTAGAAGTCTTGGATTACCAGGCTGGTGATGAAGCGGGTATCAAGTCTGTGACCTTGTCTTTTGAAGGTCCCAATGCATACGGACTACTTAAATCAGAAATGGGTGTTCACCGTTTGGTCCGTATTTCACCATTTGACTCTGCCAAACGTCGCCATACTTCATTTACATCCGTAGAGGTTATGCCTGAGCTGGATGATACCATCGAAGTGGAAATTCGTGAAGATGATATCAAAATGGATACCTTCCGTTCAGGTGGTGCTGGTGGACAAAACGTCAATAAAGTTTCAACAGGTGTGCGTTTGACACATATTCCTACAGGAACTGTCGTCCAATCAACGGTCGATCGTACCCAGTATGGAAATAGAGATCGTGCCATGAAGATGTTGCAGGCTAAGCTCTATCAGATGGAGCAAGAAAAGAAAGCTGCGGAAGTTGATTCCCTCAAAGGTGAGAAAAAAGAAATCACATGGGGAAGCCAAATCCGTTCATATGTTTTCACGCCTTATACTATGGTAAAAGATCACCGTACAAGCTTTGAAGTTTCCCAAGTAGATAAGGTCATGGATGGAGACCTTGATGGTTTCATCGATGCCTACCTCAAGTGGCGAATTAGCTAAGAAAGAAAGGAACTCATATGTCAATCATTGAAATGAGAGATGTTGTCAAAAAGTATGACAATGGAACGACTGCCCTGCGAGGTGTCTCTGTCACCATTGAACCAGGAGAGTTTGCCTATATCGTAGGACCTTCTGGGGCAGGTAAGTCAACCTTTATTCGAGCTTTATACCGAGAAGTAAAGATCGAAAAAGGAAGCCTAACAGTTGCAGGCTTTAATTTAGTCAAGATTAAGAAGAAAGATATCCCGCTTCTACGTCGTAGTGTTGGGGTGGTCTTTCAAGATTACAAACTCTTGCCAAAGAAAACGGTTTATGAGAATATTGCCTACGCAATGGAGGTTATCGGAGAGAATCGCCGTAACATCAAAAAACGTGTTATGGAAGTGTTGGATCTAGTAGGTTTAAAACACAAGGTTCGTTCTTTCCCGAATGAACTCTCAGGTGGAGAACAGCAACGGATTGCGATTGCCCGTGCGATTGTCAACAATCCTAAAGTATTGATTGCGGATGAACCAACAGGAAACTTGGACCCAGATAATTCGTGGGAAATTATGAATCTGTTGGAACGCATCAATCTTCAAGGTACAACTGTTTTGATGGCGACCCACAACAGCCAAATCGTAAATACCTTGCGCCACCGTGTCATTGCCATTGAAAACGGCCGTGTCGTTCGTGACGAAGCTAAAGGAGAATATGGATACGATGATTAGTAGATTTTTTCGCCATTTATTTGAATCATTAAAAAGTTTAAAACGAAATGGCTGGATGACAGTAGCAGCAGTAAGTTCGGTTATGATTACCTTGACGCTCGTTGCCCTGTTTGCATCTGTAATTTTTAATACAGCAAAACTGGCTACCGATATTGAAAACAACGTTCGTGTTATGGTCTACATTCGTAAGGATGTAGCAGATAACAGTGAAACGATTGAAAAAGAAGGTCAGACAGTTACCAATAATGACTACCACAAGGTCTATGATGCTTTGAAAGCTATGCCTGCTGTAAAAAGTGTTACCTTCTCAAGTAAAGAAGAACAATACGAGAAACTGACGGAAACAATGGGTGACGATTGGAAAGTCTTTGAAGGGGATGCAAATCCTCTCTATGATGCCTATATCGTCGATACAAATTCTCCAAGTGATGTTAAAACAGTAGCTGAAGAAGCGAAGAAAATTGAGGGAGTATCGGAGGTTCAAGATGGTGGAGCCAACACTCAACGACTTTTCGAACTGGCTTCCTTTATCCGTGTTTGGGGATTGGTTATTGCAGGACTCTTGATTTTTATCGCAGTCTTCCTCATTTCCAATACCATCCGTATTACCATTATTTCACGTAGTCGTGAGATTCAGATCATGCGTCTTGTTGGAGCGAGAAATGGTTATATCCGTGGCCCATTCTTGCTAGAAGGTGCTTTTATTGGCTTGCTTGGCGCAGCGATTCCTTCAGTTCTTGTATTCTTTGTTTACAATATCGTTTATCAATCGGTCAATAAATCCTTGGTAGGTCAAAACTTATCAATGATTACGCCAGATGTGTTTGTCCCTTTGATGACAGTTCTACTATTTGTAATCGGAATTTTCATTGGTTCAATTGGTTCAGGAATTTCGATGCGTCGATTCTTGAAAATCTAATTGGATATAAATGCAAATTGCAGAACAAATCAGAAAAATGATACATTTTTAAAAGAGAAGTTTTCGTAAACTTCTCTTTTTTCTTCTAAAAATTAAAAAAAGTAGACAATTTTTTTATAAAAGCCTTTACAAAAAAAAATAAAGTGGTATAATTGAATTATAAATAAGTGCAAACGTTTTCGTAAAACGTTTGCCTAAATAAAATAAAGGAGATTTGAATGATGAAAGCTACATTCAAAAATGTCTTGTCTTTCGAGTTTTGGCAAAAATTCGGTAAGGCTTTGATGGTGGTTATCGCTGTTATGCCGGCTGCTGGTTTGATGATTTCAATCGGTAAGTCACTTGCAATGATTGACCCAAACCTTGCCCCACTCGTTATTACTGGTGGTGTACTAGAGCAAATCGGTTGGGGGATTATCGGTAACCTTCATATTTTGTTTGCCCTTGCTATTGGGGGAAGCTGGGCAAAAGAACGTGCAGGTGGTGCATTTGCAGCTGGGCTTGCCTTTATCTTGATTAACCGTATCACAGGTACTATCTTTGGAGTTACAAGTGATATGCTGAAAAACCCTGAGGCTATGGTCACTACTCTCTTTGGTGGCTCAATCAAAGTTGCTGATTACTTCATCAGTGTTCTTGAAGCACCAGCATTGAACATGGGTGTTTTTGTAGGGATTATCTCTGGTTTTGTAGGGGCAACTGCCTTTAACAAATACTACAACTACCGTAAACTTCCTGATGCGCTCTCATTCTTCAATGGGAAACGTTTCGTACCATTTGTAGTTATTCTTCGTTCAGTAATCGCTGCAATTGTACTTGCAGCTTTCTGGCCAGTAGTTCAAACAGGTATCAATAACTTTGGTATTTGGATTGCAAACTCTCAAGAAACAGCTCCAATTCTAGCACCATTCTTGTATGGTACTTTGGAACGTTTGCTCTTGCCATTTGGTCTTCACCACATGTTGACAATCCCAATGAACTATACAGCTCTTGGTGGAACATACGAAATCCTTACTGGTGCAGCTAAAGGAACTCAAGTATTTGGTCAAGACCCACTTTGGCTTGCTTGGGTAACAGACCTTGTTAACCTTAAAGGTTCAAATGCTGACCAATACCAACACCTTCTTACAACTATCACTCCAGCTCGTTTCAAAGTTGGTCAAATGATCGGTTCATTCGGTATCTTGATGGGTGTCATCGTTGCTATCTACCGCAATGTTGATGCTGACAAGAAACACCAATACAAGGGTATGATGATTGCGACAGCCCTTGCAACATTCTTGACAGGGGTTACTGAACCTATCGAGTATATGTTTATGTTTATCGCAACACCTCTTTACCTAGTGTATGCTCTTGTTCAAGGTGCTGCCTTTGCTATGGCGGATATTGTTCACCTTCGTATGCACTCATTCGGTTCAATTGAATTCTTGACTCGTACTCCGCTAGCTATCAACGCTGGTCTTGGTATGGATATCATTAACTTTATCTGGGTAACTGTCCTCTTTGCAGTCATCATGTACTTCATTGCCAACTTCATGATTAAGAAATTCAACTATGCAACTCCAGGACGTAACGGAAACTATGAAACTGCTGAAGGAGCATCAGAAGATGCAGCTCCAGGAGAAACAAAAGTTGCAGCAGCTTCTCAAGCTGTAAATATCATTAACCTTCTTGGTGGTCGTGCAAACATCGTAGATGTAGATGCATGTATGACTCGTCTTCGTGTAACTGTTAAGGATGCAGATCGTGTTGGTACTGAGGAACAATGGAAAGCAGAAGGCGCTATGGGTCTTGTCATGAAAGGACAAGGTGTCCAAGCTATCTACGGACCAAAAGCTGACGTATTGAAATCTGATATCCAAGATATCCTTGACTCAGGTGAAGTAATTCCTGAAACTCTTCCAAGCCAAATGACAGAAGCTCAAAAAAATACTGTACATTTTAAAGGTGTAACTGAGGAAGCTTACTCAGTAGCTGACGGTCAAGTTATTGCCTTGGAACAAGTGAAAGATCCAGTCTTTGCTCAAAAAATGATGGGTGATGGTTTTGCAGTAGAACCAGCAAATGGAAACATTGTATCTCCAGTTACAGGTACTGTATCAAGTATCTTCCCAACAAAACATGCTCTTGGTCTTGTGACTGAATCAGGTCTTGAAGTACTTGTTCATATTGGTTTGGATACTGTAAGTCTTGAAGGAAAACCATTTACTGTTCACGTTTCTGAAGGACAAAAGGTTGCAGCAGGTGATCTTCTTGTGACAGCTGACTTGGATGCTATCCGTGCAGCAGGTCGTGAAACATCAACAGTGGTTGTCTTTACAAATGGTGATGCTATCAAATCAGTTAAATTAGAACAAACTGGTTCTCTTGCAGCGAAAACAGCAGTTGCAAAAGTAGAATTGTAATATACTTGAGGTTGGAAGCTGTTTTCCAACCTCTTGTTTTAGGAGAAAAGCATGAAATTTTTAACACTCAATACCCATAGTTGGATGGAGAAAGAAGCAGAAGAAAAATTCCGGCTCTTGCTCCAAGATATTCTTGATAAAGACTATGATTTGATCTGTTTTCAAGAAATTAATCAAGAAATGACTTCGCCGGAGGTAGAGGTTAACAATCACTATCAAGCTTTACCATCAGCAGAGCCCATTCATCAGGACCACTATGTACGACTCCTGGTTGAAAAATTGTCTGAGAAGGGAAGAAGCTACTATTGGACCTGGGCCTATAACCATATCGGTTACGATCGCTACCATGAGGGTGTTGCCATCTTGTCCAAAACACCTATTGAAGCGCGTGAGATTTTGGTTTCGGATGTTGATGATCCAACAGACTATCATACTCGCCGCGTCGCCTTGGTAGAGACAGAAGTTGAAGGCAAGGAACTCGCTCTTGCAAGTATCCATCTTTCATGGTGGAATAAAGGTTTTCAGGAAGAATGGGCTCGATTCGAAGCTGTACTGAAAGATTTGAACAAACCTCTAATATTAGCAGGTGATTTCAATAATCCATCTGGACAGGAAGGCTATCAAGCTATCCTAGATAGTCCATTAGATTTACAAGATGCTTTTGAAGTTGCTAAGGAGAGAAGTGGTAGCTATACAGTACCACCAGAAATTGATGGTTGGAAAGGCAACTCAGAACCACTTCGAATCGACTACGTCTTTACGACAAAAGACTTAGAAGTAGAAAGCTTGCATGTGGTTTTTGATGGGCAGAATAGTCCACAAGTCAGTGACCACTATGGTTTGAATGCCATTTTAAACTGGAAATAGAAAATGAAAGGGATTGCTCCCTTTCATTTTTTGCTAGTCGGACTTAACTACTGAAAATGTTCAAAATATGGTATAATGGTTAGATAAATAGAATCGAGGATAATATGTCATTTACGAAATTTCAGTTTAAAAACTATATAGAAAAGGCATTGGAGGAGTTGAAGTTTACGACTCCTACCGAAGTTCAGGAAAAGTTGATTCCTATTGTCTTGGCAGGTCGTGACTTGGTGGGCGAGTCAAAAACAGGTTCAGGAAAAACCCACACTTTCTTACTACCCATTTTTCAGCAATTAGATGAAACCAGCGATAGTGTGCAAGCAGTGATTACTGCACCAAGTCGTGAGTTGGCTACTCAGATCTACCAAGCAGCCCGTCAAATCGCAGCCCACTCAGAAGTAGAAGTTCGTGTGGTTAATTATGTAGGTGGTACGGATAAGGCGCGTCAGATTGAAAAACTTGCCAGCAATCAACCACATATCGTTATTGGAACGCCCGGTCGCATCTATGACTTGGTCAAATCTGGTGATTTAGCTATTCACAAGGCCAAGACCTTTGTAGTTGATGAAGCCGATATGACCTTGGATATGGGATTCTTGGAAACCGTTGATAAGATTGCAGGGAGCCTTCCAAAAGACTTGCAATTCATGGTCTTTTCAGCGACAATTCCACAAAAATTGCAACCGTTCTTGAAAAAATACTTGTCAAATCCTGTCATGGAGAAAATCAAGACTAAAACAGTCATTTCTGATACCATTGATAACTGGTTGATTTCAACCAAGGGCCGCGACAAGAATGCTCAGATTTACCAACTGACTCAGTTGATGCAACCTTATTTGGCAATGATCTTTGTTAACACAAAAACGCGTGCTGATGAATTGCATGCCTACTTGACTGCCCAAGGATTGAAGGTAGCAAAGATTCATGGAGATATTGCCCCTCGTGAACGCAAGCGGATCATGAATCAGGTGAAAAATCTGGATTTTGAGTACATTGTCGCAACGGACTTGGCAGCGCGTGGAATTGACATTGAAGGCGTCAGCCATGTTATCAATGACGCCATTCCGCAAGACTTGTCCTTCTTTGTTCACCGAGTTGGACGTACTGGGCGCAACGGTCTACCTGGTACAGCGATTACCCTTTACCAGCCTAGTGATGACTCGGATATCCGTGAGTTGGAGAAATTAGGGATTAAGTTTACTCCTAAGATGGTCAAAGACGGAGAGTTTCAAGATACCTATGACCGTGATCGTCGTGCCAATCGTGAAAAGAAGCAGGATAAGCTTGATATCGAAATGATTGGCTTGGTCAAAAAGAAAAAGAAAAAAGTTAAACCGGGTTATAAGAAGAAAATCAAATGGGCGGTTGATGAAAAACGCCGCAAAACCAAGCGTGCTGAAAATCGCGCACGTGGCCGTGCAGAGCGGAAAGCCAAACGCCAAACATTTTAAGAACAAAATTGGAGCTGAATGGCTCCTTTTTGTAACTTTGTTTTATAAATTATCGAAAAGAATGCAAAAATGAGTAAAAAGTGGTATAATGATAAGGTTATATAGTCCCGATAAGATGGTAGGTATTCATTACTAGTAGTTTTCCTATCAGTACTTTGTAACTCTATAACAATATTTTTTAAGGGGGGACATTTTTATGTCAGAACGTAAATTATTCACGTCTGAATCTGTATCTGAGGGGCATCCAGATAAGATTGCAGACCAAATTTCAGATGCGATTTTGGATGCTATTTTAGCCAAGGATCCAGAGGCGCACGTTGCTGCTGAGACAGCTGTATACACTGGTTCTGTCCATGTTTTTGGTGAAATTTCTACGAATGCCTATGTAGATATTAACCGTGTGGTTCGTGATACCATTGCAGAGATTGGCTATACGAATGCAGAATATGGTTTTTCTGCGGAAACAGTTGGAGTTCATCCATCGCTTGTTGAGCAGTCACCAGATATCGCCCAAGGTGTTAACGAAGCCTTGGAAGTCCGTGGAAATGCAGATCAAGATCCGCTTGATTTGATTGGAGCAGGAGATCAAGGTCTTATGTTTGGGTTTGCAGTAGATGAGACAGAGGAACTCATGCCATTGCCAATTTCACTCAGCCACAAACTGGTTCGTCGCTTGGCAGAACTTCGTAAGTCTGGTGAAATCAGCTATCTTCGCCCAGATGCAAAATCACAAGTTACAGTTGAGTATGATGAAAATGACCGTCCGGTACGTGTGGACACAGTCGTTATTTCAACTCAGCACGATCCAGAAGTTAGCAATGAACAAA